>CAVKLD010000030.1:0-22077 GCA_963657065.1 bacterium | reverse complement strand
TTTTCCATTCTGATCTCGAAAGGAGCTTTTGACATAATATGTTGTTTTGCCGCTCTTTGAAGTATAGATGTACAAATTCATAACGATTCACCCTGATATATTATATCATATACCACACCATACTACAAGTACTTTTTCAGAAATTTGACAAAAAAATTAAGCCCTGTAAGGCTTCTCCCGCTTTTTTACCTCTCCTAACTGTCAAACTCCCGCGAATACGAGGCGAAACGAATGCGGATATAATTTTTTCAAAATTTCAAAAAAAACTCTTGACAACCGCCGTTTTGCGTGTATAATTATAGTATAAATTTGATAATTTTTGAGTTCAAGTGTTCATTCGACAAAGTGACGGGGGCAAGTCCCCCTTTAAGGTGTCGTTGGACACTTTTTTTGTCATACCGAAATCTGCGCGAAAGGAGGGCGTCTTGTAATGAAAACACTGCTGATAGTGAGCAGCTCGGTAAAATTTTTCGGTCAGTTCAAAGCGGCGGCTGAAATTTCCGACTGCGAAGTACTCACGGCAACGAGCATGAACGAAGCAAAAAAATATCTTTTGCTCGGCGGAGTAAACGCGGTGGTGATAAACTGCCCCGTCGGCGACGGCTTCGGTTTTGATGAAGCGGCGAAGACGGCGGACAGCTACGGCGTAAGCATTCTGCTGTTCGTAAAGCAGGAACTTTTTGCCGATGTTTCGTCAAAACTCGACAGAGCGGACATAATCACCGTAAAAAAACCGACGGATAAAGAAAACATCCGCGCTGCCGTTCAAAAACTGATAAACACAACGGACGCCGAAAAAACACCGAATGATACAAACAATTCTATGCACGCGGACGAAAAACTCACCGAACTGAAAATAATATCACGTGCAAAGATTCTGCTCATGCGCCAATTTTCATTGAGCGAAGCGCAGGCACACAGATATCTCGAGAAACGTGCGATGGACATGGGACGTACAAGAAAAGCAATAGCGGAAGGTATAATAAGATCTTACAGAAATTAACGCAAGGGAGCGATTAACAATGACAAAGTATATTTTCGTAACAGGCGGCGTCGTGTCGGGACTCGGCAAGGGCATCACGGCTGCGTCACTCGGCAGACTGCTTAAGTCACGCGGTCTTAAAGTGGCGGCGCAGAAACTCGATCCGTACATAAACGTCGACCCCGGAACAATGAGTCCGTACCAGCACGGCGAAGTGTTCGTGACCGAAGACGGCGCGGAAACGGATCTCGACCTCGGTCACTACGAGCGTTTTATTGACGAGAATCTCAACAAATACTCCAACCTGACCACGGGCAAAGTATACTGGAATGTGCTCAACAAGGAGCGCAAAGGCGAGTATCTCGGTTCGACCGTTCAGGTCATTCCGCACATAACGGACGAAATAAAGAGCTTCATCTACTCTGTCGGCAAAAAGACGAACGCGGACGTTGTCATCACCGAAATCGGCGGCACGACGGGCGACATCGAGAGCGAACCGTTTCTTGAGGCGATTCGTCAGGTCGGGCGCGAAGTCGGCAAGGAAAATTCACTGTACATCCATGTGACGCTCGTGCCGTTTTTGAGAGGTTCGGACGAACATAAGACGAAACCGACACAGCATTCCGTCAAGGAACTGCAGGGCAAGGGAATAAACCCCGATATAATTGTATTGCGCTGCGACGAGCACCTCGAACCTTCTATAATGAAAAAAGTCGCGATGTTTTGCAACGTCAAGGAAGACTGCGTCATCGAAAATATCACACTCCCCTGCCTGTACGAAGCTCCGCTGATGCTTGAAGAACATGACTTTTCGCTCATCGTCTGCCGCGAGCTCGGCTTGTGGACGAGAGCACCGGAACTTCACGAGTGGCAATCACTCGTCGACAGAATAAAGAGCCTTGAAAACAAAGTGACGATAGGCATTGTCGGCAAGTACGTTCAATTGCACGACGCGTATCTCTCCGTCGCGGAGGCGCTGCGCCACGCGGGTTACACCAACAACGCGGAGGTGCGAATAGAGTGGATTGACTCGGAGGACGTCGAAACGAACGGTGCGGAAAAAATGCTCAAGGGTCTTGACGGCATCGTCGTTCCCGGCGGCTTCGGCTTCAGAGGTATCGAGGGCAAAATAGAAACGGCGAGGTACTGCCGCGAAAACGACCTGCCCTATCTCGGAATCTGTCTTGGCATGCAGACGGCTGTTATAGAATTTGCGCGTCACATCGTCGGATGGCAGGACGCAAACTCGGGCGAATTTGACCCGGAATCAGCTCACAAGGTGATAGACTTCCTTCCCGACCAGAGTGACGAAGTGGATAAGGGCGGCACATTGCGTCTTGGCGCGTATCCGTGCAAGACGATGCCAAACACGATAATGCGCGACTGCTACGGCTCGGAAATGATAAGCGAACGCCACCGCCACCGCTATGAGTTCAACAACGAATTTAAAACAGAGCTTGAAAATGCGGGACTGACGGTCAGCGGCACGTCGCCCGACGGCTCGATAGTGGAAACCGTCGAGAACAAAAAGAACAAATTCTTTGTCGGAGTACAGTTCCATCCCGAATTCAAATCGCGCCCGAACAAGGCGCATCCACTGTTCGCGGGACTTATAAAAGCTGCGCTCGGTGCGGATAAAAACTGAAAAATCGAAGAACAAAAATAACGCGGTGTTTCGTCATCGCGTTTTTTTGTTTAAAAATTAAATGAAAGGTGAAAAGTACCGAAAAAAGGGACGCTGACGGGCGCATGGATTCGACTCCCGGCGGCTTAAAATAAAAAAAGCTCGTTCATCGAGCGTCAACCCGACCGAGGATGTAGTCGGTGGAAGTATCGTAAAGGTCGGCAAGCGCAATCAGCACATCGGTTGGTATATCGCGAAATCCGCGTTCGTATCGGTTGTATTGCGGCTGTTTCATTGAAAGATATTCGGCAACCTGCTGCTGCGTCATGTCGCTGTCCTCACGCAGTTCACGAATCCTTTCATAACAAGCCACCAAAATGTACCCCCCTAAGAAAAAATTTAATAGGTATTGACATTTTACCATTGGTAGTGTAGAATATTCTATAATATAACCGTTTGGTTATAAAATCTGTTGATACTTAGGAGGAAAAACAAAAGTGAAAACAACAAAAAAACTCTTATCGATGCTTCTTGCGGCATTGCTTGTCATCGGGCTTGTACCGTTCGGAGCAGTTCCCGCAAGCGCGGCTCTAACGGAAAACGGCTACACCTACACCGTTTCGAACGGCTCGGCAACGATAACGGGAGCGGACTCCGCCGTGGTATACGGCGACATCGTTATCCCGTCAACTCTCGGCGAATATCCCGTAACCAAAATAGACTCCGATGCATTCCGATACAATAAAACAATAAGCGGTGTCGTCATCCCCGACGGCGTAACATCAATAGGCGCCTATGCTTTTCTCTGGTGCACTTCCCTCGCCAATGTTACAATGTCAGACAGCATCACGTCTGTCGGAAGCTACTGTTTTAGTGGTTGCACATCGCTTGTAAGCGTCAAACTGTCGGAAAACCTCACGACTGTTCCGGACTACTGCTTTAGTGGCTGCACCGCGCTTGTAAGCATTACACTGCCCGACAAAATCGTTACCGTCGGCTCCTATGCCTTCGACGGCTGCAAAACACTCACCACGGTAAATTTCTCCGCCTCACTGACATCTGTCGGTTCTTACGCATTCCAAAACTGCGTCAGCCTTACATCTCTCAAGCTGCCCGAGAAACTCGTTACGATAAACAGTAGTGCTTTCAGCGGCTGCACGGGCGTTGTTTCGATTTCGTTCCCCGCATCGCTTCGCACCATAGGCAGCAGTGCATTCAGCGGCTGCACCGCTCTCCCGACGCTCACCTTCTCCGACGGGCTTGTCAATATCCAATCTTACGCTTTCTCCGGCTGCAAGTCAATAAAAACCGTAAAATTCCCGTCAACGCTCGTATCAATCGGCGAATGTGCATTTACGAAATGCACAAGCCTTGCGTCCGTTACTCTCCCCGACAACGTAACAACCGTCGGCAGTAGTGCCTTCAGCGAATGCACCGCCATAAAAACCGTTAAGCTGTCGGCATCAATGACATCCATAAATGTGAACACATTCTACGGCTGCACGAGCCTTGTCAGAGCGGCTCTCCCCGACAACATTACCTCCGTTGAAAATTCGGCATTTAAAAATTGCACCGCTCTTACATCGGTGACGCTCTCGAACGAACTCATCACAATAGGCGAATCCGCTTTTGCCGGCTGCACATATCTCCCCGCGGTTACAATTCCCGCAAACGTCGTAGAAATAGGTAAAAGATCTTTTTCCGGCTGCTCTGTTCTCAAAACCGTAACTCTCACTGAGGGACTGAACGTCATAGGCGAATACGCATTCGAATACTGCAAAGCAATAGAGAACATCACCATGCCCGACAGCGTGATATCTCTTTCGGCAAACGCATTCTATAGCTGCATCGGACTTAAGAACGTAAAACTTTCAAACAATCTGACTGTAACGGGCAATTCTGCGTTTTCCGGCTGCATCGGTATAGAAAAGATAGCAATTCCCGAGGGAGTTGTTACTATCAGCGACTCCACTTTCAGCGGCTGCACGGGACTTGCGGAAATCGAACTGCCGAGCACCCTCACGACCATAAGCGAAAGTGCTTTTAATAATTGCTCGGGTCTTAAATCATTAACTCTCCCGTCGTCTGTCAACTCAATCGGCTCTTGGGCTTTCTCCGGTTGTTCGGGACTTCCGGAAGTAATTATTCCGAGCGGCGTTACCGTCTTGAATAGCTGTGTTTTCTCCGGATGCAGCGGATTGAAAAACGTGGTAATCCCCGAAACGGTAACAAAAATAGCAAACAGCGCATTTAACGGCTGCTCAGGACTTTCGACTGTTAATATCCCGACAAGCGTGACAACAATATCGGAGAGAGCTTTCAGCTCTTCGGGACTTAAGGAAATAAGCCTGCCGGCAAGCGTAACGTCGATAGGCAGGTTTACTTTTAACAATTGCTCAAATCTTGCAAAAATCGCATTCTACAATCCGGCCTGTGTAATATACGACGAATCGCTTACAATAAGTAAAAACGCCGTTATCTACGGCTATGCCGATTCCACCGCGCAGAAGTACGCTGAAAAATATAACCGTACATTCGTCCTGCTCGGCGACCATGAGCACAGCTACGCTGCCGTCGTGACCACCGAAGCGGCATGCACGACAAGCGGCATGCGCACCTACACATGCACGGTTGAAGATTGCGGCGACAGCTACACAGAAACGATTCCCGCGCTCGGTCACAACCTCGTGAAGATTGCGGGCAAAGCCGCGACATGTACCGCGACGGGACTTTCCGACGGCGAGTACTGCACCCGCTGCGACTACAAGGTAGAGCAGACGGAAACCCCGAAAACGGCGCACACCGTCGTCGTTGACGAAGCCGTTCCCGCGACCTGCATGGAAACGGGACTTACCGAAGGCAGTCACTGCTCCGTTTGCAACACGGTATTCACCGCTCAGACGGTTGTCGAAAAAACAGCTCACACTCCCGTAACCGACGAAGCCGTTGCTCCCACATGTTCAAAGACGGGTCTTACCGAGGGCAGTCACTGCTCCGTTTGCGGCACGGTATTCACCGCTCAGACGGTTGTCGAAAAAACAGCTCACACTCCCGTAAGCGACGAAGCCGTCGCTCCCACTTGCTCAACGACGGGTCTTACCGAGGGCAGCCACTGCTCCGTCTGCAACGAGATTATCACCGCTCAGACGATTCTCGATAAAACGGCTCACACACCCGTAACCGACGAAGCCGTCGCTCCCACTTGCTCAACGACGGGTCTTACCGAGGGCAGCCACTGCTCCGTCTGCAACGAGATTATCACCGCTCAGACGATTCTCGATAAAACGGCTCACACACCCGTAACCGACGAAGCCGTCGCTCCCACTTGCGACAAAACCGGACTTACCGAGGGCAGCCACTGCTCCGTCTGCGGCACGGTTATAACGGCGCAGCAGACAGTTCCCGCGACAGGACATGCCGACAATAACAACGACGGCAAGTGCGACGATTGCGGCAACGAAGTCGAAAAAGAAGATCCCACGAAGAACTGCTCGTGCATCTGCCATAAGGGCGGCTTCTCGAAATTCTTCTACAAAATCGCTCGTTTCTTCTGGAAACTCTTCAAAACGCACAAAATGTGCGACTGCGGCGTTGTATCGCACTATTAAGCAATCCTCCCATAGATAGACTCAAACAGGGGACTGTAAAAAACTCGGTTTTTTACAGTCCCCTGTTCTCCCGAACGAACCGAATTAAATCATCGGTCAATTTTATTTTCATTCACCGGGCAGTTATTAAACGGATTAAAAAAAACGGTACAAAAAAGGCCCGACCTTTCACGGTCAAAGCCTTTGCCTGTCTTTTCGGGTCAGCCTATTTCGACATGAATTTTTTCGTTTCTGCGGTTTGCTGCCGAACGCATAACAACTCTGATTGCTTTTGCGATTCTGCCCTGCTTGCCGATAACCCTGCCGGCATCCTTTTCATCAACGTGAAGATGGTACACTATCATACCGTCTTCATTCACATCGTCCACGTCAACCGTTACGGCGTCGGGGTTATCTACAATGCTCCTTGCAATACCTTCAAGTAATTCTTTCATTTCTTTTCCTCCGTGGGAAAAAATCAGTCAATCGCGCCCGACTTCTTGAGAAGCGCTTTAACTGTATCGGTGGGCTGTGCGCCGTTCTTAATCCACTGCTGTGCTTTTTCGGCATCAACGTTGATTACTTTCGGCTCTTTCATGGGATCGTAATAGCCGATTTCCTCGATGAATCTGCCGTCACGGGGATATCTCGAGTCGGCGACCACGATACGATAGAAAGGTGCTTTTTTTGCGCCCATGCGGCGCAGACGGATTTTTACCATTGTTTATTCCTCCGAACAATATAGGATTTTTAATATTTAAACACTAATATAACATATTACATGTGTTTAACTCATTTCTTTTTGCCGGGATACCCGCCGGGGGGCATCATTCGGCGCATTTTTTTGTTGGGTCTGCCCTTGTTTCCGCCGAGCTGTTTGAACATCTTTTGCATCTGTTTATACTGGCTCAAAAGGCGGTTCACGTCCTCGACCGTCATACCGCAGCCGGCAGCGATGCGGCGTTTGCGCGACGGATTTATAATATCCGGCTTTTCGCGTTCTTTCGGCGTCATTGAAAGAATTATAGCCTTTGTTTTATCAAGCTGACGGTCGTCGATGTCGACATCTTTGATTTTTTTGCCGAGTCCCGGAATCATCGAGAGAATGTCCTTCATCGAGCCGAGTTTTTTCATTTCTTCCATCTGACAGAGCAGATCGTTCAAATCGAATCTGTTCTGACGGAGTTTTTTTTCAAGTTCTTCGGCTTTTTTTTCATCGAGCGAACTTTCCGCTTTTTCGATAAGCGAGAGCACATCGCCCATGCCGAGTATTCGCGATGCCATTCTGTCGGGATGAAAAACATCGAGGTCATCGAGCTTTTCGCCTATGCCGACGAATTTAATCGGTTTGCCCGTAACGGCACGTGCCGACAGAGCCGCACCGCCTCTGGTGTCGCCGTCGAGTTTCGTGAGGACAAGACCGTCGATACCGAGCGCATCATTAAACGTGGACGCGACATTGACGGCGTCCTGTCCTGTCATGGAGTCGACGACGAGAAGAATCTCGTGCGGTTTAACGGCGGCTTTTATGTCCTTAAGTTCCTGCATCAGCTGCTCGTCTATATGCAAACGACCCGCCGTGTCAAGGAACACGTAATCGTAACCTTTGTCTTTTGCGAGCTTCACCGCTTCCGAAGCAATGGTCACGGGGTTCGCCGTACCCATCTCGAAAACCGGAACGCCCGCCTGCTCGCCTATAACCTGCAGCTGCTTTATCGCGGCGGGACGGTATATGTCGCACGCGGCAAGAAGAGGACGATGCCCCTTTCCTTTCAGCATCTTGCATATTTTTGCGGAGTGTGTCGTTTTACCGGAACCTTGAAGTCCGCACATCATAACAACCGTCGGCGGACGGGATGCTTCGGTGAGCCGCGCCTGTGTGCCGCCCATAAGAGCGGTAAGTTCCTCATTGACGATTTTTATGACCATCTGCGCGGGTGTAAGGCTCTCCATTACCTTCTCGCCTATCGCCTTTTCGGTGACACGCGCAGTAAAATCCTTGGCGACCTTATAACTGACGTCTGCCTCGAGCAGTGCAAGCCTGACTTCCCTCATGGCTTCTTTAACATCGCTCTCGTTAAGCGTACCTTTGTTTTTCAGCTTTTTGAAAGCGGCGTCCAACTTATCGGAAAGGCCTTCAAATGCCATAGTGTCAGCTCCTTTCCTTCTTTATTCCGAAAGTGAAATAGCAATCGATTTGATTCTCACCGTGAGATCGCTTATCTCGCGCGAAAGTCCCGTTTTGCGGTTCTCCGCGCTTATTTTGTTTGCGCACTCGGTAATTTCCTCAAGTCCTTTTTTTACCTCTTTGAATCGTTCAACGAGTCCCAGACGATGTTCCATGTCATAGAGCTGACACTCGGCTCTTTTTATCGCATCTCGCACGCCCTGCCGCGTGATGCCGACGTTTACCGCAATTTCAGCCAGCGAAAGATCTTCGTTGTAATAGCCGTCGAGAAACTCGCGCTGTTTCGGCGTGAGCATATCGCCGTAGAAATCGAGCAATATTGTAATCTCAAGATCTTTTGCCACGTTGAACTCCTCTCCTTTACGGGATGTGTAAAGTCCGTTTCTTTACAGGCGGTATGATATCACATATTCGCTCTTTTGTCAAGATAAAAATAACATCCGCTTCAAATATTCCGATATTCAATCGCGCAAAGTTTTTTCTTGCAAAAACCGCGTCACTCTGCTATACTGTTTTTGTATATAAAGAGGTGTCGGTTATCTCCGTGATGATACGATATTCACGACGCGAACCGAAAGGAGAACACAAACAATGAAAAAATTCGTAATGACAGCCGCTTCGGTTTTTCTTGCGGCGGGGATGGTATGTTCCCTCTCATCATGCACGCTGTTTTCATCCGTCCGCAAGCGCGTGGAAGAGGCGAACAACACCACGCTTGCCGAAACGCCTGAGGAAAGCGAAATTGTATCCCACTTCAACGGTCTTCTGAAAAATTCCGTTGAGCGAGCCGAAAAAATAAACGAAAAAACGGAATATAACCTCAACGGTCTGAATATAAAAAAAGCGGACGGTTCGGATGCCGACGCACTCGGCAAGTCCGCCGGCATGCTCAGAAAACTCGTCGCCGAGAAAAATCCCGGAAAAACGGAAAGAGAACTTACGGACAAAAACATTTCCGACACGCTTCTTGCAGACGTCGAGTCCGACCTGCTGCTTGACTACGAATATTCGCGCAACACGCGCACCGTAAACGTCACGGAGGAAAACGGCAAGGGAGTTTCGAACGAAAACGGGGAAAACGTCACGGAAATAAAAATAACCGACAATATTCTCAAAACCGTTTTCAAGTACTTCAAAGATGTAGAAGATGAGAACGGCACGACGCAAGAGCCGGCGGATGGCGAAACAGCTGCAGAGCCTACGACGAGAATTTTTGCCGACGACGAAACGATAAAAGCTGTTTTCGGCGAACAGGCGGACAAAGAAGCAGTGCTTGCATATTTTGACTGTATTAAAAATTACATCACCGTTGTTGACTACGAGATACAAAACGGTTCGTGTCAGATACGTTCCGACATTGACCTTGTCGAGTCCGACCTTTCCGACATAGAATTTTCGCAGCCGATGACAGTGACCGCTCACGTCAAAGGCACTGGCGAGCTTGAAAAATACGGCGACCTCACCGTAACGGTCGAAGTCGAGAAAAAAGTTTCGTATTCGTTCACTTACGCAGCCGCGACAACATCGGCGGAGGAATAATTCCGCGGCGAAGGCTTGATACGCCGCAAAAAAGCGCGGTACAAAAAAACGGCAGGAGGCGATTTTATAATGAAAACATACAAAATTATTGCTCTCACGCTGTGCGTTGCCCTTGCAGCCGCGTCTTTCGGATGCGGCAGACAATCCGGCGACGGCAAGGACACAACCGACAACGCAACACCGTCGGAAATCGCCCAACAGCCGACTGACGATGCGAAACAGCCGGCGGACGGATACGGCGTGAAAGACGCAATCGAAGAAATAACAAAAATCGAAACGGCGCAGAACAATCAAATTTCCGCGTCGGGACAGGCAGATTTCGACAGCGCAATCGCGGACGAAACATCTTCGGGTGTGCTGCTGCGCACTACGGAGCACAAAACCGTTACCGTAAGCGGCAGCCACGCGGGCAAAACGGTAACCGTTGACGCGCCATCGGGATGCGTCGTATCGGAGTCCGAAAACGTGTCGTTCATCCTCGAACAAACCGGAACGGGCGGACTCATCACCGACGCAAAAGCGGCGGCGGTATACGTCAAAGGCGACAACATTCCGCTCACACTGAAAGCGGGTGCCGACTCGGTTCTTATCACGGGCAAAAACTGCACCGTCACATTCAAAAGCGGCGAATACCCCTCCGTAACCGTACTGAATATTACCGCAACACTTATAAATTTAACTCAAAATGACATTAACATTACACGTGCAAACGGTACAATCCTGACTCTGCCGTCGATGCAGACATACAAATTTGAAGACGACAGTTTTTCAAAGGCAAAACCGTAAAGCTGACGGACGGCAAGGGTTTAATTCCCGTCGGCTAATCCCACTTTGTTAAAAAACGGAGATAAAAATGGTATCAGGCTATTCGGTTTCACTGAAAAAGTTAATAAAAGATAACGGATTTGAGATTTTGTCAACACCGAAAGACCCGTCGCAGATATACATCACGAGCAGGGACGTAAACCGTCCCGGTTTGATACTGGCAGGGTACGATGACTTTTTTGACCCGAAACGAATACAGTTTTTGGGATTGAGCGAATTCGGTTATCTCAATTCACTCACCGACGAAAAACGCGAACGCTGTCTGGATCACTTCATGTCAAAATCCCCCTGCTGTGTAATAGTCACACGCGGACTCGAACCGATGGAGGAGCTTATACCGACGGCAATAAAATACAAAGTCCCGGTGCTGAGGGCGAACGATTCCACATCAGGCTGCATGTCAACGCTTATTGCATATCTCGGCGTTGAACTTGCGGAAAGGATAACACGCCACGGCGTGCTTGTGGAAGTTTACGGCGAGGGCATTCTGATAGTCGGCGACTCGGGAGTCGGCAAAAGCGAAACGGCAGTCGAACTTATCAACAGAGGACATCGTCTTATTGCGGATGATGCTGTCGAGATACGGCGTGTTTCATCAAAAAGCCTCGTGGGGACTGCACCCGACAACATCAGACACTTTATAGAACTTCGCGGCGTGGGAATAATCAACGCCGGCAAGATTTTCGGTATCGGCGCAGTCAAAATCACGGAGAAAATAGATATGGTGGTAAAACTCGAGCTGTGGAACGACAAAAAAGTTTACGACCGGCTTGGTCTTGAGGATGAGAGCACCGAAATTCTCGGAATCCGCGTGCCCGTCACCACCGTCCCCGTAAAACCGGGGCGGAATCTTGCAATAATCATCGAAACGGCGGCAATGAACAACCGTCAGAAGCGAATGGGATACAACGCGGCAAAAGAACTCATGCAGAGCCTGGGAATGAGCGATGAAGACGACGCGGACGACGGCACACCGTTGGAAGTGTGGCACTGAGCCGCGAAACAGGCGCGGACGCATAATCAAAAACGCATAATATAATTTTCGGAGGAAAAAATACAATGTACAGAATAGGCGTAGACCTCGGCGGCACAAATATCGTTGTCGGAGTCATCAACGAAGAAAACAAAATTATCGCAAAAGCATCACGCAAGACAAATTCTCCCCGGCCGGCGGAGGGAATATTCGACGATATGGCGGACGCGATAAAAGAAGCGATGGAACAGGCGCAGATAACTTTCAAAGACGTAATTTCCGTCGGCGTCGGCACTCCCGGTTCAGTCAACAAAGCCGACGAACTGATAGAATTTGCAAACAACCTCGCATTTAACAACGTCCCTGCGTACGCACTTCTGCGCGAACGCATAGGCTTCGATAAAGTTTACTTCGACAACGACGCAAACTGCGCCGCACTCGGCGAAGCAATTGCGGGTTGCGGAAAAGGCGTAAAGAATTTTGTCATGATAACGCTCGGCACGGGTGTCGGCAGCGGCATCATCGCAAACGGCAAGCTCGTCACGGGACTCAACTACGCTGCCGGCGAAATGGGTCACATGGTCATAAATTACGACGGAGTTCCATGCAACTGCGGCAGAAAAGGCTGCTGGGAAAGCTACAGTTCCGCCACTGCGCTTATCGTGCAGACAAAAACAGCGATGAGGAAAAACGCAGATTCGCTCATGTGGGAGCTTGTCGAAAACGACCTTAACAACGTAAACGGCAGAACGGCGTTTGACGCGGCAAGAAAAGGCGACGCAGCCGCAAAAGCCGTTGTCAACAAGTACATGTCATACCTTGCCGTAGGAATCGGCAATGTTATCAATATATTCCAGCCCGATATCGTGTGCGTCGGCGGCGGCGTCGGCAACGAAAAGGAAAATCTTCTCGCCCCCGTACGCAAACTCGTTGCGACGGAGAGATATTCGATACACTCAAAGAAACAATCGCAGATACTGTGCGCCGTGCTTGGCAATGACGCCGGAATCATCGGCGCGGCATTACTTGACGAATGAGTGAGTGCAATGACTTTATTTGAAGAACTTAAGCTCAATCTGTCCGCCGAAGACGGCGAGCTTAAGGAGCGCGAACCGCTCAAAAACCACTGCACATTCAAAATAGGCGGAGAGGCGGAAGTTTACTTCCGCCCCGCAAACGAAAAAGCACTTATAAAAGCGCTCAAAACAACATCTTCGCGCGGCGACAAAATTACGGTGCTCGGATGCGGCAGCAACGTGCTTATTTCGGATAGCGGATTAAAAGGTCTTACCGTAAATCTCGCGGGAGGACTCACCGACATCATCTATCTCGGCGACGGTGTAATCGGCTGCGCGGCGGGTGTTCCGCTGACGCGCCTTTGCTCGTTTGCGCTCGAAAAAGAACTGACAGGACTTGAATTTGCCTACGGCATTCCGGGCAGTGTCGGCGGCGCGGTATACATGAACGCGGGTGCTTACGGCGGCGAGATAAAAAACGCTTTGCTGTCGGTAAGAAGCGTTGCCCGCGATGGGAGCGACCTTGGCGAAACTCCCGTGTCGAATCTCGAATTTTCCTACAGAAATACGCCTTTTATGTCAAACAGCAGAATAATTACCGCTGCATATTTTCAGTTGAAACACGGCGGACGCGATGAGATTCTCTCAAAAATGACAGAACTGATGAACAAGAGAAAAACATCTCAGCCTCTCGAGTATCCGTCGGCAGGCTCAACTTTCAAGCGTCCCGTTAACGGCTATGCGGCGGCACACATAGACGAATGCGGACTCAAAGGGCACTCGCACGGCGGTGCGCAGGTCAGCGAAAAGCATGCCGGATTTGTGATAAACACGGGAAACGCGACATGCGAAGACGTTTTGTGCCTTATGGACGAAATAAAAAAAACCGTTCTCGAAAAGCACGGCGTCGAACTCTTCCCCGAAGTGGAATATCTCTCGGACTGAGCCTTAAGGATATGTTATGTCATTTTCAAGCGATGTAAAAAAAGAACTTCTGACAGTTGAAAACGCTCCCTGCTGCGATGTTGCGCAAAGCTACGGACTGCTGCTTTTCGGCAGGGCTTTTTCAAAAACCGAAATATCAATACTCACCGAAAACAGCGACGTCGCAGCGGCATACGCGAAAGCAGTTTGCATTCTTTCGGGATATTCACCCGACATCAGCATAAGCGATGCCGGGAATTTCAGCGTTACGGTAACAAACCGCAAGGTAATTTCAACCGTTTTTGAAAAACTCGGACTTGGCGAGGAAACATTCAAACGGCACGTAAATTTCGCGGTGCTCGGCAAGGAGTGCTGCTTTTCGGCGTTCATTCGCGGCGCATTTCTCACGTGCGGCACCGTAACCGACCCTGAAAAGGAATATCACCTTGAGTTTTCATCACCGTCGCAATCACTGTGCGAAAACCTGATTAAAATTTTTTACGAAGCAAACATTAACCCGAAGTATACTTTAAGAAACGGTTCTTATGTCGTCTATCTGAAGAAAAGCTCGGAAATCGAAGATGCGCTGTCGTTCATGGGCGCAACCGACAGCAGCATGCTGATTATGGGTGCGAAAATGTTCAAAGATGTTCGCAACACCGTAAACAGGCGCGTCAATTTCGAAAATGCGAATCTGGCACGAAGCGCAATCGCCGCCGCAAAACAATATGACGCAATATGTTATATACGCGATAATGCGGGACTGGATTCGCTGCCGGAAGAACTGCGCTGCACAGCCGAAGCACGACTGAATGAACCGGAAATGTCATCCGCCGAGATAGCGCGGCTGCTTCCGGAAAAAATCTCCGTTTCGGGTATCAACCACCGATTCAGGCGCATTGCTTCGGAAGCCGACCGTCTGCGGGAAAATAAGAAAAAATCAAAGGACACGTAATATGTACATTTCAGATAAACCTTTTACCTCTGCGCCCGATGAGGCGGGACGCACCGACAAGGAAAACGCCGTTTACGCACTTCTCGAAAAGCTCTCCGTTCCGATTTTCGGACTCGACCACGACCGTGCGGATACGATGGAAATTTGCGAACAAATAGAAACAAAACTCGGTGCGGAAATATGTAAAAATCTTTTTCTGTGCAACAGGCAGCAAACCGTTTTTTACCTGCTGCTCATGCCGGGCAGAAAAATTTTCAAAACGAAATTTTTGTCGGAGCAGATAAATTCGTCGCGGCTTTCTTTTGCCGGCGACGAACAGATGGAGTCGCTCCTCGGAGTCACCCCCGGCTCGGTGACGGTTTTCGGACTGATGAACGATAAAGAAAAACGCGTCCGACTGCTCATCGACCGCGATTTGCTCAAAAACGAATTTATCGGATGCCACCCGTGCGTGAATACATCCGTTGTCAGACTGCGCACGGCGGATCTTACCGATATCCTTTTGCCCGCTCTCGGCGTGACGCCGACATACGTCGACCTGCCGAATATCCTGCCCGAAAAATAAACGCGCCGCGCTGTAACTCACCCTGCCGAACAAATTATCCGGCAGGTTTTTTTGCGTGCATTTGCGTGTTTGCCGACAGTTCGATTCTATCCTTTCCGGTACGGTCCGCCCCGACAGCACGGTTCTACTTCGCGGTCAGGTGCTCGGCAACGTGTTTTTTGATGGCTTCAAATGACTCGTCGCTGATTATATGTTCCATCTTGCACGCGTCTTCGGCGGCTGTTTCGGCACTCACTCCGAGCCGCTGCAGGAAGTCGTTGAGCAACGTGTGGCGTTCATATATCTTCGCGGCTCGTTCGAATCCCGCTGCGGTAAGCGTTATATACCCCGCCTTGTCAACCGTAATGAAACCGCCGCTTTTGAGTATGCCCACCGCACGGCTTACGCTCGGTTTTGAAAACTCCATGTATTCGGCGACGTCGAGCGAGCGCACCGCGCCTTTTTTTGAAAGCAAAAATATCGTTTCAAGATACATTTCGCCCGATTCCTGTATTTGCATCGTTAATTCCTCCTTGTCAGAAAGTCAATCGACATGCATTTCAGCCGCCGAACGGGTGCCTATCCACATATCCTCCCACTTTACACCCGATATCCGTTCAAGACGTTCTTTTTCTTCCTCCGTAATTTCATATGCGCCGTTTTCGCGTTTTTCTTTTATGACGCGCTGAATCGTTTCGTGGTCGGTCTTTGTCATTTTGAATCTATTTACGAGAACCCACGTCAGCAAACCGAACAGCAGCGGCAGATATGTAAATATCAGTCTGATTCCGAAAACAGTCTTCGCCGACTGAAACTGCGGCTCTTTTTTATTTACGTCGTAGCCAAAAAATTTAAGCATAAATCCCAAAATTCCCGTCATGAAGCTGTTCACCGTCTTTGTGACGAATGAACGGAATGTTGAAATCGTGCCCTCTCTGCGCCGCCCCGTGATAAGTTCATCGACATCCGTTATGTCGGGTTGAATCGTTTCGACCGCAAAACCGGGACCGGAAAATCCGAAATTGTACAAAATCGCGGCAAGATATATAAACGCGACGGGTGTTTTTTCGTTAATGAATGCATAAACGGCAAGTCCCGCCGTCATAACAGGCGTAAACAAAGTACCGGAGATGCGTTTCCCGAAATATCTGTTCAAAAAGTAGTTTGCCGGAGATCCCATAAATTCTGCGACACCCGCGACGGCATTCAGCACATTGAAATGAGAATATTTGTCAGCTATGCTTATCATAAAATACTGGTCGGCATACTGATAAAAACTTGAACGGAAAGAATTGAAAAGTGCAATAAAAAAATACTGCCTGAACGCTCTGTTTTTGAACACAAGCGAATATTCTCTGAAAAAATACCGGGCGTCAAACGGCTCAAAATGTTCGCCGAGAGAAGACGGTTCGGGACATTTAAAAAAATTGACTATCGGACTCCAAACAAACCACAGCGCGAGAATTATGCCGCAAAACATGTACTTTTGACGGTCGGCAGGACCGGGATTGCTCATGTTCGTACCGCCGAGAACAAGCCCCATGAACAAAAACGATGACACCTGCCCCACTGAATTGAATGCATATTCAACTATTTTATACTGCGTTCGTCTGAAATAATGCGGCTCGATAGTCGGCAGCATCGCCACATGCGGCACACTCATAACAGTATAAGCCGTCGAGTAGAGAATCGCGGTGAAAAGATAATATGCAAAAACCGCGCCCGTATTCCCGCTCGACGAAATGCCGAAAGAACACCATTTCATTATGTATGCAAAAAAGAACGGAATCGAACCGAGAATCACATATATTCTGTGCTTACCGTATTTCGAACGCGTACGATCCGTGATAATCCCCATTGCAACGTCGGAAATCGCGTCGATAACACCGTTTATCATTCCGAGCGTACCCGAAAGCGCGGTGCTCAGCCCCTCGACGAAGTTCAGGTACTGCTGATGATAAAGGTTAATCGGATAACCCGCACCGCCGAGCGTAATATTGACACATGTGTAGTTTACCATCGGTGTAATGAATTGTTTAACGTTTCCTTCTATCCCCACCGCATCTTTTATCTTTTCGACTGCGCCCACAGGCATCACTTCCAATCGGTTCTCCCTGTCGGAGAAATATATAATATGATATCACATTTAAAACGGAATTGTCAAACAAAAAGCCGTCATTTCATCAGTAATTTTTTGTACAAAAAGCCAAATAAGGTATTGCATTATTTTTAGTGATATGTTATACTTTTCTTTGTAATGCTTCAGAAAAACTGTTTAGAATAACATTGCAGTATAATAACATATAATATCGGAGGTCATTTTTATGAAAGCTTACAGTGCAGAAAACATTCGCAATATATGCCTTGCGGGTCACGGCGGCAGAGGCAAAACCACTCTCGCCGAAGCAATGATATATCTTGCAGGCGGCAGCGACCGTCTGGGCAGAGTCGCCGACGGCAACACGGTAATGGACTTCGACGCGGAAGAAAAACGCCGCCACAACTCCGTAGCATCGGCTGTTTGCCCCGTTGAGTGGCGCAACAGAAAAATAAACATAATCGACACTCCCGGTCTTTTTGACTTCGCAGCCGGCATGGCTGAGGGCATCAGAGCCGCCGAGTCGGTTCTTATTGTCCTGCAGGCGGGTTCGGGCGTTGATGTCGGCGCGGAAAAAGCGCACGACGCCGCCGAAGCACGCGGAATGGCAAAATACATAATCGTAACCCGCTGCGACGCGGAGCATGCCGACTTTTACAAGACGGTCGACGCTCTCAAAGAGGAGTACGGCACTGCCGTATGCCCCATCGTTGTTCCTTTTATGGCAGGTGACAAGGTCGACTGCTACGTAAACTTCCTGCAGAACAAGGCTTTCAAGTATGCGGACGGCAAGGCAACGGAAGTCGCTTTGCCCGATGACGACAGAATCAAAGCGATTCACGAAGCGTTCACTGAGTCCGTTGCAACGGCTGATGACGAACTTATGATGAAGTTCTTCGACGGAGAAGAATTTACTCACGACGAAATAGTCGCCGCGCTTTCAAAGGGCGTTGCGGACGGCACCGTTATGCCCGTCTACGCATGTTCCGGCTACACGCTCGAAGCCGTCGACCTCGTGCTCAACGGCATTACAAAACTTGCCCCCTCTCCGCTTGACAGAGAAGAAACCGCTGCCGACGCGGACGGAAACGAAGTCAAACTCGAGTGCAAAGAGGACGGTCCTCTTGCCGCAGTCTGTTTCAAGACGGTTGCCGACCCCTATGTCGGCAAGATGAGTTACATCAAAGTCGCGTCGGGCAAGATAACCGGCGACACACCGTGCTATTGCGCAAGAACCGGCGCATCGCAGAGAATAGGCAAAATGGTTATTCCCAAAGGCGGCAAAACCGAGGACACAACATCCATAGTCGCCGGCGATATCGCAGTTATAACGAAGCTCGAAAACTTCAAAACCGGCGACACAATCTGCAACGAAAAGACTCCCCTCTCCCTTGCGGGACCCGTGTTCCCCGAACCCTGCCTTTCAATGTGCATAAACGTCAAGAAGAAAGGCGAAGAAGAAAAAGTCGCAATGGGTCTTAAAAAACTTTCACACGAAGATCCATCGATAAGATATTTCACAAACGACGAAACAAGAGAACAGATTCTCTCCGGACTCGGCGAACAGCACCTTGACCTTATTGTCAACAAACTCAAAACAAAATTCGGTGTTGAAATTACGCTCACAACACCGCGTGTTGCTTACAGAGAAACAATAAAGAAAACCGTACAGATTCACGGCAGACACAAGAAGCAGTCCGGCGGACACGGTCAGTTCGGCGACGTGTGGATTCGTTTCGAGCCTAACGGTGAGGGCGAACTTGTATTTGAAGAAGAGGTTGTCGGCGGCTCTGTCCCCAAGAACTTCTTCCCGGCAGTCGAGAAAGGTCTCCGTGACTGCGTTACGAGAGGTATCGTTGCGGGTTATCCCGTCGTCGGCATTAAAGCGGTGCTTTACGACGGATCGTATCACCCTGTAGACTCGTCGGAAATGGCGTTCAAGACGGCGGCATCTCTCGCGTTCAAGCAGCTCAAAGATACCGCAAACCCTGCAATACTTGAGCCTATCGGCACGCTGAAGGCGTACATGCCCGACGACAATCTCGGCGATATCATGGGCGATATCACGAAACGCCGCGGCAGAGTGCTCGGTATGGGGCCTGCCGACAAGCCGAAGATGCAGCTTCTCGAAGCTGAAGTTCCGATGGCGGAAATGGGCGATTTTGCGATAACTCTCCGCAGCGTCACCGCAGGCAGAGGATATTTCTCACTTGAATTTGCAAGATACGAGGAAGCACCCGCAGCAGTTGCACAAAAAGTTATCGAAGAAAGCAAAATGGAAGATTATGACGTCGACTGATAACGTTACGCTGACGGAAAATCCGAGAACAAAATAATTCAAACGGCTGTACGGCACAAATCGTGTCTGCAGCCGTTTTTTTTGCGCCGCAAATGTCCCACAGAAAATTTGCACAGCTTCTTTCGCGTTCTTTTTTTTCTCGCCGCGTCATATGTATTATCATAAGACAAGCCGAACGGAAAGGACGGCGGGGCGGTTGTCCCGAAAAAAGACATGAAAAGAGCAATATTTTTTGCGGCGATAATTGCCGTTATGATGCTGACCGTGCCGGCGGCAATGTGCGGAAAACACACCTCGGGCAGCACGGCGGCGAACGAAACAAAAACTGAAACGGAAACCGAAACAAAGGCAAAAAACAACAGCGAGGAACGCACCGACACGCTAAAAGCGGATGAAAAAATACGAGTATGGTTTCCTGAAGAGAAAAAAACAGTCGAAGTCGACTTGCGCTCGTATCTTATCTGCGTAACTGCCGGCGAAATGCCGGCGGCATACGAACAGGAGGCATTGTGCGCGCAGGCGCTGGCTGCCGCAACTCTTGTAAGGCGTCTGGTCAGAGAGGGCAACGAAATAGCGGAATCCGACGGTGCGGTCATTGCCGCCGATGCGAGCACGAATCAGGCATACATGAGTGAGGACGAAATGAAAAAGAGATGGGGCGACGATTACGAAAAATGGCATTCCCGCATCGTTAATGCGGTAGACACGGTGATAGATTATGAAATTGTCTACGACGGTGAACCTATTCTTGCCGCGTTTCACGCGATAAGCTCCGGCACAACCGAAAACGCCGAAAATGTGTGGGGCAAGAGTCTGCCGTACCTGACAGAAGTCAACAGCGAGGGCGACAAACTTGCGCCGAATTATGCATCAAGCGTAACCGTGAGCGAAACGGAATTAAAAAAAGCCATCGGAATCGAGAGCGATAAAACTGGCGCGGAGCTTATAAAAGACGCTCGGTACACGTCGGCAGGAACATTGACAGGCGTTGAAATAGGCGGTAAAACTTTCACGGGAACACAACTGCGCAAGGCTTTTTCTCTGCGTTCGGGCAACATAAAATTTGAAATTGCGGACGGCAACGTAACTCTCTCCGTCGTCGGATACGGTCACGGAATAGGGATGTCGCAGTATGGCGCGGACTACTACGCACGGCAGGGTTACACATGGCGCGAAATTATCGCCCACTATTACCCGGGAACGGAAATCAAAAAGATTTCGGAATAAAAATGCGGGAGCTCAGAAACGCATTCAATATTGCGGCTGCCGTCCGTCTGTCGCTGTCGGTCGATTCCGAAAGCTGTTCCCACAGACGTTCAAGCGATATGCATTCGGTTGTGTTCTCAGTCAATATATCGTTCGGCGTGACATTGAGAACAGAGCAGATTTTTTGAATCGACACAATACGCGCATTTGTCGTACCTCGCTCAATCTCCGCATATGCCCGTTCGGACAACCCCGCACGTTCGGCAACCTCGGCTTGCGTCAGCCCTGCCCGTTTACGGAAAACGTATATCTTGTCGCCTATCGATGGCAAATCTAAAATAAGCATTTTTCTTCCCCATTTTCGCCTTTTTATATGAATTATACTTCCTTTTTAACTTGACAAACAGGCTGTATAATGCTATATTATAAGCGGTATTCTTCCTGTTTTACAAAATTTACAAGGTTTTGAAGAATACACTAAAAAACAAGGAGTATAATTATGGCAAAAAAAATCCTATCAGCACTGTTTTCGTTATTGCTTTTATTATCGGTGTTTGCCGCCGCACCATCGGTTGACACGACACTGCTTGCATCAAAAGCGAGCGCAAAAACGAACGCAATTTCGGCGATTTCGGAAAGCAAAGAAAATCCTAAGCTCGACGACGGAGTAATCATTTCAGAGGACGAATATATTTGCGGCTGCTGCCACAAGCACACCCACACAAAAAAATTCGTTGACAGAATCAAATGCTTCTTTTGCAAGCTCTTTTCTATACTCAAAAAAGAAAAAGACATCGTTCATAAATATGTTAAAACTTCAGAATCCGCTCCGACATGTTCGGAAAACGGCAAAACAATATACAAATGCGCAATTTGCAGCACAAGTGTAAAAATTGTGAATGAGGCCATAGGGCATATTTTCAAAAGCATTCCCGGATGCACTCCGACTTGCACCGAAAGCGGTTGGGATGCGTATGAAATATGCGAAATATGCGGATATTCTACATATTCCGGCAAACTTCCGGCAAAAGGTCACACACTTGTCGCAACTGCAAGCGGTAAACGCTGCACTTCATGCGGTGCTGTTTTCGATGACCCTACGAATCCCACCGAACCGACAACCGAACCGACTACCGAGCCGACCACAAAACCGAGTGAAGAGCCGACCGCAAAACCGAGTGAAGAGCCGACGACGAAACCGTCGACCGAGCCGACCACAAAACCAAGTGAAGAGCCGACCACAAAACCGTCGACCGAGCCGACCACAAAGCCGAGTGAAGAGCCGACCACAAAACCGTCGACCGAGCCGACCACAAA
>CAVKLD010000029.1:0-23181 GCA_963657065.1 bacterium | reverse complement strand
ATCAACGGGTTTGGGGTTCTTTTAGGTTTGTCAACTGTCAAAGTCGGGATTATATAAAAATCACACCAAAAATGCAAGTGTTTTTTTATAAATTTGATACTGTATAAATTGCAATATAAATAATTTTCGGTATTGTAACGGGCACTGTTTTCTGATAAAATAGGAAAGTGGACACAACAAAAGGAGAGGAGTGACGGAAATTGCGCGAAAGCTCAAAAGCTGCGCTTGGCGGTATTGTTGCCGCTTTGTCAATCTGCATAATGTTCGCGACATATATTTCACCGCTGCTCGTATACACCGCGCCGCCTTTTGCCGGACTTCTGCTGATTTTCATACTTAAGGAAATAGGTTATTCGTGGGCATTCGGTACTTATACGGCGGTCAGTATTTTGTCTGTGTTTTTGATTGCAGATAAGGAATCCGCAGTGTTTTTTACTTTTTTCTTTGGATATTATCCGATTTTGCGTTCCTTCTTGCTTAAAAAAATCAAAATTAAACCGCTGTCATTTTTTATCGGATTGATCGTTTTTAATTTGTCGCTGACTGTTTCGGTTTTCTTTTGTTCCGAAATTTTCGGAATAGATTATTCCGAATTTTCCGAAGGCGGGAAAGTGATGGTGTTTTTATTTATCTTTTTGATGAATATTGTTTTCGCCGCTTATGATTTTCTGTTTTTAAAGCTCAATATTCTATACGACAATATGCTGTCGGGAAAAGTAAAGAAATTTTTCAAGCATTGATATTTTTTTGCGGCATATATTTTATACAGTACTTGTTTTGGAGGTCCGTATGAAATTTCAGTGCATAAAAACAGTTTTGATTGTTGCGCTTGCGACTGCGATTTGCTTTACCGTTATAAAAAAATCCGACATGGACGTAGCTAAAGTCGATTCGGCAAATTATTTACGGCGGAAAACCGTTATAATTCTTGATGCGGGACACGGCGGAGAAGACGGCGGGGCAGTTGCATCCGATGGAACAAATGAAAAGGATATAAATTTGGCAATCACAAAAGATATTTCCGCATTGTTTGAGGTATTCGAAATAAACTACATCGCGGTACGCACGGAAGATGTTTCCGTAGGGGATAATGATTTGCCGACGTTAAGAGAGAGAAAAAGATCCGATATAAAAAACCGCGAAAAACTTGTCAACAGTACTCCCGACGCCGTTTTTTTCAGTATTCACCAAAACATGTACGATTCAGCGAAATACAGGGGAACGCAAGTTTTTTACGGAGCGCAAAATCCGAATTCCGAGATTCTTGCGCAGGAAATACAGGATGCCGTAAAAAATCGCCTGCAGCCGGATAATACACGTCAGATAAAACCGTCCGGCGACAGTATCTATCTGCTTTATAACGCAAAAGTGCCGTCTGTAATGGTTGAATGCGGTTTTCTCAGTAATCCCGAAGAACTCGCGCTTTTGAAAGACGACAACTACCAGAAAAAAATTGCTTATTCCGTCTTTTGCGGTTTGCAAAGCTATCTGAACAAAATTTCAATGTAAAGGAATCCGTAATGGCTCAAAAAAGTAAAACAATTTATGTTTGTTCGGAATGCGGTTACGTTTCGCCGAAGTGGAACGGCAAATGTCCCGAATGTGGCGAATGGAATTCATTTTTCGAAGAAACCGAACAGAGTAATTCTCATCGTTTCGGGACAGGCAGAAACTGTAACACCGTGCTGTCTGCGCTGAAACTGAACGAAATAGATGACAGGGAAGAGATGCGTTTTGATACCGGCACAGCGGAGCTTAACCGTGTTCTCGGCGGCGGACTTGTGAAGGGTTCTCTTGTTCTGATTTCGGGCGATCCGGGAATAGGGAAGTCTACTTTGCTGCTGCAGGCTTCATCCTCACTCGGTAAGAACAAAACCGTTTTGTATGTTTCGGGGGAAGAATCTCCGCGCCAGCTTAAACTGAGGGCAAACCGCTTGAATGCGGATGCCGACGGACTTTTGATTTTGTGCAATACAGATGCGGAAACCGTCTGCGGTTTTATAAGAGAAAATAAACCGGATGTCGTAATTATCGATTCCGTTCAAACTATGCAAATTTCCGAAATCAACTCTTTGCCCGGCAGCATTGCTCAGGTTCGCGAATGCGCAAATCTGTTTATGCGTCTTTCAAAGGAACTGAATATCCCCGTGCTTCTCGTCGGACATGTAAATAAGGACGGGAATATTGCGGGACCGAAAGTTCTTGAACATATTGTTGACTGCGTCCTGTATTTTGAAGGCGAGAAGAATCTTTCTTACCGTATTCTCAGAGCCGTTAAAAACCGTTTCGGTTCGACAAACGAAATCGGTGTTTTCGAAATGCGCGATAACGGTCTTTGCGAAGTGCTAAACCCGTCAAAGGCATTGATTGCGGGCAAACCAAACGGCGTTTCCGGGTCATGCATTGCCTGCGTCATAGAGGGGTCGCGCCCGATTTTGGCGGAAGTTCAGGGACTTGTATGTCAATCGGGGTTCGGGAATCC
Source organism: bacterium (assembly GCA_963657065.1). Classification (GTDB taxonomy): domain Bacteria; phylum Bacillota; class Clostridia; order Oscillospirales; family Acutalibacteraceae; genus RUG806. The sequence continues at coordinate 20,699 of CAVKLD010000029.1, read as the reverse complement.
GCGTCGAACATCAAACGGCTTTGACTACAACAGAATGTCAATGATAATTGCTGTATTGGAAAAAAGAGCAGGGTTTTATTTAAACTCATGTGACGTATACATAAATGTTGCCGGCGGACTCCGTATTGATGAACCCGCATCCGATTTACCTGTGGCTCTGTCGCTTATTTCCAGTTTGCGCGATAAGGTTTTGCGGGATGATTGCATTGCATTCGGCGAAATAGGTCTTGCCGGTGAGATAAGATCTGTAAGCTACGCGGAGCTTCGCGTTCGCGAAGCGATTCGTCTTGGATTCAAAAAATGCATAATTTCCACGCATAACCTTAAAGAGTTGAATGAAAAATTGTTTTCATTAATTGAAATAAAAGGTGTAAACAATATCAGAACCGCATTTGAAGAAGCGGCAAATTAAAATGAAAAGGAGTTTTGGAAATGTATAAATCGGCTGCGTTTCGCTCTACGGTAACAATTTTAATTATCGGTTTGGCTGTTGTTCATATGGTAAGAAAATATGCCAAGATAAGGGAATGAGTGAAGAAAAAAAACTGAAATTATACAAAATAAATATTTTGTATAATTTAGGTGAGTAATAAAACAAAGGATTATGCGAAAATCAAAAAAATCGGGGGGGGAAAAACGGATGCGGAAGATTTATCCGGACGCAAAACCGTAACGTTGTGAAAAACAAATATTTTGATACGATGCCGACAAGAGCTAAAGAATTTTTAAATTACCAGTCCGTGATTAAAAACAGATCCGCAGCGACGGTTGAACAATATTGCCTTGATTTAAGATTGTTTTTCAAATTTATGTATTGCAAGCTTAATGATTTGCCCGAAAATGAAATTGAAAGCGAAAATGCGAATATCAATATTTTAATTTTTGACGACGATTTTTATAACACCATTACTCTCGGCGATGCGTATGAATTTTTGGCATACTGCCGCGGCGAACGCGAGAACAAAGAAAAAGCGCGTGCAAGAAAGGTATCATCACTGCGTGCATTTTTCAAATACTTGAAAATGAACGGAATAATTGAAGACAATCCGATGATAAATCTTGATTCGCCGAAACTGAGTAAAAATCTGCCTAAATATCTTACTGTTGAACAGGCAAAAAAGCTGCTTTCGGTGATAGACGGAGCAAACCGTGAACGTGATTACTGTATTGTAACACTGCTTCTAAACTGCGGAATGCGTCTTTCGGAACTCGTTTCACTTGACTACAACAAGATTCTTTTTGATGATGATTCGGCATCGATAGTCATCACGGGCAAAGGCAGCAAACAGCGCACCGTGTACCTTAATCACGCATGTGTCGCCGCAATAAATACATATATGCGGGTTCGCAAAAAAGACGTTGAAACGAAGGACAAATACGCGCTTTTTCTTTCAAACAGGCACACGCGCATAAGTCCAAAAACAGTTCAGCATCTGGTTGATGTCTATCTTGACAAGGCGGGACTCGGCGGCATGGGATTTTCGGTGCACAAACTGCGCCATACCGCAGCTACGCTGATGTATCAAACCGGCAAGGTTGACGTTCTTGCGCTTAAAGAAATTCTGGGGCATGAAAATCTTAACACAACTCAAATCTATACTCACCTTTTGGACGAACAACTGAAAAAAGCAGTTGAAGCCAATCCCCTTTCAAACATTGATACCGAAAACAAATAACATTGTTTTTATAACTTGTGCGCTTAATACACCTGCGTACAAGTTTTTTTACAATTTTGAGCATAAAAAAACAAAGTGCTGTTACAGGACAAAATCCTATAATAACACTTTGCATGGTCCGAGTGGCGAGACTTGAACTCACGGCCTCTTGACCCCCAGTCAAGCGCGCTCCCAACTGCGCCACACCCGGATATTCCGCGACCACAAATCGACTGTCGTCGTCGGATTGCTTGTATACTATACCACCGAAAAAGCCGATTGTCAAGACTTTTTTTATTTTTAACCAAAAAAAGTATTCTTCGCGGTTTTCTGCGGAATTAAAGCGTTACTTTATTTTCTGGCAAATAAAGACTTTCATACGTTAATTCCATAAAATTCCGTAAAAATCCAAAAAGAGAGAGAAATCTTGCAATTCTCTCTCTACAGCTTTGGATTGATATGTATCGTTATTTGCCGCTTGCGCCGTAGTTTGACAGGACTCGTGCAGACGGGTCGTTAACGTCGCATCCTTCCCATGATTTGTTCGGCATCCAGAAATCAACGACCATATCGCTTTGACCCGCGTAGTACTTTTCAAATATTTCCCTGTAAAGAAGCGATTCCTTTGTAAAAGGCGCAGCGTGAGTATATTTTTTCTTTTTTTCTTCGAATTCTTCGTCCGTGTAATAACCGGCTGCATACTCTTTAAGGTAGTCTACCATCGAGTGTCCGACTGCATCAGAGAATGCCGCCTTTTCCCTGTACAGAATATCATGCGGCAGATAATCGCCCTCAAAAGCGTGTCTGAGCAGATATTTCCCTTTTCCGTAGACGTTCATCTTCATTTCAGGGGCTATTGCCATTACGTATTTCACAAAATCAAGGTCACCGAACGGGACTCGTGCCTCAAGAGAATTTACCGATATGCACCTGTCAGCGCGAAGGACGTCGTACATGTGAAGTTCCCTTATGCGTTTTTGTGATTCTTTTTGAAATTCTTCGGCGGAGGGTGCGAAGTCGGTGTACTTGTAACCGAAAAGCTCATCGGAAATTTCACCGGTAAGAAGAACTCGAATATCGGTATTTTCGTGTATCCATTTGCAGAGAAGATACATGCCCATGCTTGCGCGTATCGTCGTAATGTCATATGTACCGAGAATTGAAATAACAGTTTCAAGTTCCGCCAAAACTTGCTCTTTGGTCATGATAACCTCAGTGTGTTCGCTGCCGATATAATCCGCAACCTGTTTCGCATACTTAAGGTCGATGGCATCTTCGCTCATACCTATTGCGAAAGTTTTTATCGGCTTGTCGCTCTTTTTTGCTGCTATTGCGCAGACAAGCGAAGAATCAAGTCCGCCCGAAAGAAGAAAACCGACTTTTGCGTCCGCAACAAGACGTTTTTCGACACCAGCTATCAGTTTGTCGTGTATTTCTGCACACACCTTATCAAGAGAATCGTGACAAATTTCTTTGACATCGGCAATGTCACAATACTGAACAAACTTACCGTCAACGTAATAATGTCCCGGAGGGAAAGGCATTACCTTGCCGCACATTCCGACAAGGTTTTTCGCTTCGCTTGCAAAAAGAATAACACCTTTTTTGTCATAGCCGTAGTAAAGCGGACGAATACCGATAGGATCGCGTGCGGCAATGTACTTCCCTGCCGCACCGTCAAATATTATGAGTGCAAATTCGGCATCAAGCATTGCAAACATATCTGTACCGTATTCCCTGTACATTGGAAGAAGTATTTCGCAATCCGAACCGCTCTTAAACTTGTATTTCTCCGACAACTTTTCTTTTATCTTTTCATATCCGTATATTTCGCCGTTGCATACGACATAACTGCCGTCAAGCTCAAACGGCTGCATTCCGTCTGGAGTCAACCCCATTATGGAAAGACGGTGAAAACCGAGCAAACCCTTGCCGGTATCGATAATTTTACTGTCGTCGGGACCTCTTGAAACGGTTTTGTCAAACCCCTGTTTAAAATCATAATAGGCGTCACAGCAATCGCAATAACCCATAATCGAACACATCGTAATTTCCTCCGAAATAATATTCGGCATTCAATAGGGCAAGTGCCGTAACTCGCGGTGCCACCTATCTTTTTTCTCTTTCGCTTCTTGAAAAGCTCTGTTTATTTAACGGTAAACAACGCCGTCTTACATACTTGCGGAAGAAATTCGCTTTCCGTTCGAGGCTCGGCGGGTGTTATTCGCGCAGCGTCCTGCACGGGGCTTTCACCGTCCCCCGTTCGCTGTTGCTGACTGTGCCGTGATGCTCCTGCGGTACTTCTCCCGCCTCAAACGCCTTTATGTCAAAATATTCTTGTTTTTTTTCTTGTTTTTTTTGCCTCTTATTTTACTCCGAACATCAAATCGCCATATGTCGGGAAAGGCCAGTATTTCTTTGCCGTAAGAGTTTCTGCTTTATCGCAATATGTGCGAAGCTCTGCCATTTTTTCGAGAACCTCATCTTTTATGAAACACGCCGCCTGTGTTACGTCGGCAATGCCGTGATACTTTTCGAGCGAAGATTCCAATTCGGCAGCTGCGCCGACCGCTTTGTCAACAAGCACCGAAAGTTTTTCGACAAGTTCTGTTTCATACTTGCATGATGCCGTAGGAACGGCAGCCTTTTTAGCAGAAAGACTTTCGGACAGATCCTTGACGTACGTTTCAACAGCCGGAATTATTTCCTTCACAGCCATGTCAACCATTGTACGTCCTTCAATGTTAACCGCTTTTGCGTAATTTTCAAGTCCGGTTTCATAACGCGCTTTGATTTCAGCCATTGAAAAGATTTTGTGCGAAATGAGCATGTCGGTGTTTTTCTTTTCAAAAAGCGCGGGATACGCGTCGGGTGTTGTGCGCAGGTTAAGCAAACCCCGCTCCTCGGTTGCTTCTTTTATCCATGCATCGTCGTAGCCGTTACCGTTAAAAATAATACGTTTGTGATCTTTTATCGTTTTCTTTATCATATCATGAAGTGCGGTTTCAAAATCCTCTGCAGCTTCAAGACGGTCGGCATATATCTTAAGCGATTCCGCAACCGCACCGTTTATCATAGTGTTTGTCGTTGCGATGCTGTTCGCAGAACCGAGCATGCGGAACTCGAATTTATTGCCTGTAAACGCAAAAGGCGAAGTACGGTTTCTGTCGGTGGTATCGCGTGTGAACTTCGGGAGAGTATGGACTCCAAGACGCATGACTGTTTTTTCCGCACCATTATAAGGCACGTCATTTTCAATTGCGTCAAGAACCGCCGTAAGTTCGTCGCCGAGAAAAATGGAAACAACTGCGGGCGGTGCTTCATTCGCTCCGAGACGGTGATCGTTTCCGGCGGTTGCAACCGAGATGCGAAGCAAGTCCTGATAATCGTCGACCGCCTTGATTACGGCGCAAAGCAGAAGAAGGAACTGTGCATTCTCGTAGGGCGTATCACCCGGCGTAAGTAGATTAGTACCCGTATCGGTTGCCATTGACCAGTTGTTGTGCTTACCGCTACCGTTGACTCCGTCGAACGGTTTCTCATGAAGCAGGCAAACGAGTCCGTGTTTCGACGCAACCTTTTGCATTATTTCCATTGTCAGCTGGTTGTGATCCGTAGCAATGTTAGTGGTGGTATAAATCGGGGCAAGCTCATGCTGCGCCGGCGCAACCTCGTTATGTTCGGTTTTTGCAAGAACGCCCAGTTTCCACAATTCCTCGTTGAGCTCCGCCATAAAAGCCGCAACTCTCGGCTTTATCACCCCGAAGTAATGGTCGTCCATCTCCTGCCCTTTCGGCGCCGGAGCGCCGAAAAGCGTTCTGCCGCAGAAAATAAGATCTTTTCTTTTTTCAAGCATTTCCTTGTCAACAAGGAAATATTCCTGCTCCGGACCGACTGAAGTACGAACGCATTTAACATCGGTATTGCCGAAAAGTTTGAGAATGCGCAAGGCCTGTTTATTGAGAGCCTGCATTGAGCGAAGCAGCGGAGTTTTCTGGTCAAGAGCATCGCCGGAATACGAACAAAACGCAGTGGGAATGCAGAGAGTTTTGTCTTTTATAAAAGCGTAAGATGTGGGATCCCACGCGGTATAACCTCTTGCTTCGAAAGTTGCGCGAAGTCCGCCCGACGGGAAAGAGGATGCATCCGGCTCGCCTTTTATCAGTTCTTTTCCGGAAAACTCCATTATAACGCCGCCGTCCGGTGATGGTGCTATAAAACTGTCATGTTTTTCGGCGGTGATGCCGGTCAGCGGCTGGAACCAATGGGTGAAATGCGTCGCGCCGTGTTCAACCGCCCAATTTTTCATAGCCTCCGCAACTGCATTTGCGACTTCATTATTAAGGCTTGCTCCCTCGTCGATTGTTTTTTTCAATGAAGCATAAACTTTTGACGTGAGTTTTGCTTTCATTACGCGGTCATCAAAAACAAGACAACCAAAGTAATCGGATACTGTTTTTGCGGTCATTGTGATACGTCCTCCTTTTTAGTAATAAAAACGGGCAAAGACACCTTGAAAAACTCAAGACATCTTTGCCCCGTTTCGTACCTATTTTTTTACTTGTCAATAAAGATAAAGACGCCGAAACAGCTTAATGCTGCTCCGAACGTCTTTGTTCTTATGTTGTGAATTATACTCAATTTTCCGGCGAAGTCAATAGTTTTTTCTAAAAAAATTATTTTTGAACAACACCGTGCAAAACACACAAAATTTAAAGCTGTGATTTATGCAAAATTCACAGAAAAAAGATTTTATCGTTACTTTGCGAGTGCGCCGACGAGCATCATGTATGCTCCGATCTGTGCACCGAACTCGGGTGCACCTTCCATAATAAGTTTCCCATCGCGAACGGAAGCAAGCATGTCATCGATAGACATAAGAATGCCGAGCGCGGAATCGAGATTATTAAATCTCATCGTAAAGAAAGGCATTGCTCGCTTGTAAACGCCCTTACCTGCTTTTGACTTGCCCGCTTTAATGCGGATAAACGCCGAAATGGAATCTTCGCCGTCTACTTTCCATGCGTAAACACGGTCGGGCGATTTAAGACACCAATCGTGAATTTCCTTGTGTCCCTGTTTGTTGAGTGTGCTGATTCCGACGGAAAGAAGGTAAAAATAACACTTGACAAGAAGTCGTTTTGTATCTTCGTCTTCGGGGATGGTTGTCAATCCGAGCAGTGATGCCATTTTCAGAAGTGCCATCATAAAAACGGTAAACTCTTTGACAAAGTTAATACCCTTCATTTTCGGGAGCGTGTTAGGCGCGATTTTACCTTTGAAAAAGGCATTCATCGCATCAACACTCTTGAATTCAAGTTCAACATATTTTTGTTTTCCGAGACGATGTGCAACCTTATCGGCATGAACAAGCCATTCGTCACCGTTTACCACAAAGTGAGTCGCCCATTTGCCCTGAGGCGCATCCGGGTCGATACAACTTACCTGATAAATACAGTGAATATTCTTAAACTTGTCTTTGAGAGACGGAATATCGGCAACGATGGTTTTCAAAAGAGGCAATGCACCGCAAAGGAAAATTTTGTTTGTATAAATAGCTTCGGATGCCAAAATTTATCAATCCTTTCGGTAAAATGTTATCAGACCTCGTCGTCCCAGTCGTCATCGAGTTCAAAATCGGCTTTCATAACTTCACGAACAGCATTTATTATACCGTTCGTATCGATTCCCTCGTAAGCCATGATATCTTCATGCAAACCGATAGGTGCAAACTGATCGGGTATGCCGAGTTTCTTAAATGCACAGCCTTTGCCCGATTCAACGACCACTTCGGCAACGGCAGAACCAAGACCGCCGAGAACATTGTGATCTTCAACGGTGATAATGCGGCGTGTATCCATAACAGCTTTTACGATTGCTTCTCTGTCAATGGGTTTGATTGTATGCATATCGAGAACACGGATTTTGAAGCCTTCTTCGGAATTTTCAAAGAATTTTGCCGCCTGAACCGCCTGATACACGCACGAACCGCAAGCGATAATCGTAAGGTCGGTACCTTCATGACAGAGGTTTGCCTTGCCTATTTCAAACTCGCCGTGGTCATAATAATCGCAGTCCTTGCCATAGAGAGTATAGTCAAAACCGCGGTTGATTCTGATATAGAACGGACCGGGAGTTTTGTATGCAGCCATGACGGCATGATACGTTTCCACACCGTCAGCGGGGCAAATAACCGTAAGGTTCGGGAACGAACGTGTAACAGCAAGGTCAGAAATAGCGTGGTGCGTTGAACCTGCCTGACCGAAAGATGTGCCCGAATGTGTAGCTATAACTTTTGCATTGACGTTCTGGTAGCAGAGGTCTGTTGAAAGCTGATCAGCAGAACGGAGAGAAGCAAACTGTGAGAAAGTGGAAAGGAACGGAACAAGTCCGGCTTTCGCCATACCGGCAGCGACACCGAACATATTCTGTTCGGCAATGCCGACGTTGAAGAAACGGTCGGGGAATTTTTTCTGGAATTCACCTATTTTGGTGGATTTTCCGAGGTCTGCGGTAAGTGCGACAACCTCAGGATGTGCTTCGCCCAGTTCAACAAGAGCCTTACCGTAAATTTCGGCTGTCTGGAGCGATTCTGAATCAATTGCAGTATATGTCATTCCGCCTGCCATACTTATTTGCCCTCCTTTTCCGCTCTTGCCACACGCTTTGCGTAGGAATTTTTAAGAGCTTCTTTTGCTTTTGCGTATTTTTCGTCGTCAAATGCGCCGTAATGCCAAAGATAATTATCCTCAATGAAATCAATGCCGCAACCCTTGACGGTATCGCAGATTATCATAACTGGTTTGTCGCTATCGGGATCGTTGACGTTTGCAAGAGCAAAGTCAATAGCCTCGCACAGTTCGGAAATGTTGTTGCCGTCTATTTCTTTTACAATAAAACCGAATGCTCTCCACTTATCCGCAAACGGTTCAAGCTTCATGACGTCTTCGGTTCTGCCGTCAATCATGCACTTGTTGCGGTCAACAAAACTCACCATATTTTTAAGTTTGTAGTGAGCCGCACTCATTGCAGCCTCCCAGTTGGAGCCTTCATCGCATTCGCCGTCGCCGAGAACAACATAAGTCATATAATCCTTGCCGAGAACGCGCGCGGCAAGAGCCGTGCCGACCGCAATGGACATACCGTGTCCGAGAGAACCGGTAGAAGCGTCTACGCCAATGACCTTGTTTGAATCAAGATGCATGCCCATTTTCGAGCCGGAAAGGTTGAAAGTCTTGAGCATTTCCTTGTCGTTAAAACCAAGGTCGCACAAAACGGGTGCGTATGCAATACCGGCATGACCTTTTGAAAGGATAAAGCGATCGCGGTCTTCCCATTTCGGTTCATCCACTTTAATGTGCATATACTTGTGGTAGAGCACCGTCATAATGTCGAGTACGCTTAAACCTCCGCCTATATGTCCGCTGCCCGCCCAAAACGTTGTGTCAAGGGTAAGATTGCGAAGTTCATCGGCCTTTTTTTCAAGGGCAAGCCACTCTTTTTTTGTTAAAGGCATATTTTTTCCTCCTCCTAAAGTATTACGGAAAATTATATATTCAGCCGCGGCCGCCGCAAGAGAAATGCGACAACCCCGGCAATGAATTTAATATTTCGATCTGATTGCTTTAAATGCATCATCCGCAACTTCAATGGTTCTATCTATATCTTCATCCGTAAGAGAAGCATTCATAAAGTGATTGTGATGCGACGTAATGTAAATTCCTCTGTGAACCATTTCCTGAACCCAGTCCTGATGGATAAGAAGCGAATCATCATCGGCAACGCGAAGATAGAACAAGGACGGTTCACCCGAAATGACGAGATTGAAGCCATTGTTTGCGGCGGCAGCCTTAAGACCGTCGCAAAGTTTTGTTCCTTTTTCTCTGAACAGCTTCGGAGTATCAAGCTTCTTCATCTTTTCAATGCAGGCAATACCTGCGGCAAACGGAATCGCACTCATCCAGTAAGAACCGGTGTAGCTGAGTCCGCTCATTGTTGATTTAAGGAAATCCTTGCCGCAGAGAGCGGAAACGTTCCAGCCGTTTGCAAGAGCTTTGCAGAAGCATATCATGTCGGCTTCAAAACCATAGAAATGGTCAGAACCCGCAATGTCAAGACGGAATCCGGCGCGAACGTCATCAACGATAAGAACTATGCCTTTTTCGGTACACAGATTTCTGACTTTCTGCCAATATCCGTCAGCGGGAAGAACGTTGTCGGCAAAGTTGCCATGGAGATAAGGAGTCGAAATAAACGCGGCAATCTCGCCCTCGTTTTCTTCAACCACTTTTTTAAGACCTTCAAAGTCATTCCAATCGACATAGAGATTATTTGCAACGTCCTCGGGGAGAACGCCGGGATAATCAACTTTCTGTGTCCACATCGAAACGCCGTGATAAAACCCGTTGACAAAAATTATCTTTTTGCGGTGCGTATAAGCACGTGCGCACATAATCGCACCTTGAGTGGTGTCGTTGCCGTTCTTCATAAAGAACGCCCAATCGGCTGAAGCGACCGTGTCAACAAGGTACTCAGCAAACTCAAGAATCTTTGTGGAAGGTGTGGTAACACAGTTTTCGAGTTTAGCCTGTGCGAGAGCTGCGCCGTCTACATCGGGATCGTTATATCCGAGGACGTTCGGTCCGTAAGCGCACATATAGTCGATATATTTGTTGCCGTCAACATCCCAAAAGTATGAACCCTTGGCGTGATCGGTGAAAAACGGCCATGACGTGGGAGGTATCCAACAACCCTCTGCAGGTCCCTGATGTCCGTAAAGACCGGACGGAATAACCTTGCATGCTCTTGCATAAAGTTCCTGACTTTTTTTAAAGTTGTAATGTTTTGAAGCCATTATTGTTTTCCTCCTTAAGCAAGATAAAGTCCGACTCTGTCAAGAATACGGTTAACATTATCTATCATTGAAATCATGCCGCCCATCTTTATTGTGCCTGCGCCGATACATGCGACAGCGTTAACTTTGCCGTCAAACAAATCACGGGCGAGCTTCATGCCGCCGAACTCCATAATGGCACGATATTTTTCAGGTGCTTTTTTTACGGTAATCATTCTGTGGTTGCGCACGCGAATGGTTGCTGCAGGGCCGTCGGCGATTGACATCTTAATATCGCCGTCAACGATATGTTCTGCGCTGAATTTGCCTATCTCATCATTGTTTCCGATCTGCGACAAAGCAACGGTGATAGTATAGAACATAAGAGAAGTGCTTATATTGAAGAAACGCTCATCTGTGAGATCGGCGGGATCGGGGCGCATATATTTCGTAAGCAAATCGGTAAGCGGAACAAAAGAATTGAGCAGGAAACCGATGTGAAGAAGTCCCTTAGTGGGGATGGGTGTCACGGTGCCGTCAATAAGTCCGTTAAACTTCTCGCAGGAAGAAAACGGAAGCTTGATTGTGCAATCCGAACGACAGCCGTCTTCCATGCGGCAATAGCCGTTTTTAAACATGAGAGTGGCGGCGGGACCGCCCTTGACGTCAAAACCGATCGAAACCGTCTTTTTGTTTGTAAGAAGTGCTCTGGCGTTCTCGTCAAGCTCACAAAGATTTTCGAGAGTGCCGAGTACGGCATACATATTGATGTATGCAAGTGTTTTTGAATCAGTCAAAACTCATTCCTCCTATAGAAAGGGCGTTACCCCTCAAAAATATACAGACTCATTTTACCAAAACTTAAACAAAAAGTCAACGTGTTTTAGTAAACAGTTTACAAAACATTTTTATATCGGCTATAAAAAAACACAATAGCACTGCGGCGCAGCCGTTTCGCTGCATGCAACGAACCCGCTTTGTTTAATAATACGGAGTAAGAAATCTGTCCGCAGTATACAAAAAACTGCTTTCCGCAAAAAAAAGCCGAAAGCAGAAAACCGAAGCAATTCGATATTTTTTTTAGTTTGTGCGTACCAAAGAGAGCAATCCGCTGAAAATACCGAAAAACGCCTTTGCATACTTGATAATTACTTCAAACATTATTTTCCCCCCTGCAAGAAAAATGAAACGCAGTAATGTATCGCTTGTACCGCCAAGCTGAACGTTGTTATCATCATATCACGCAAATATGTCCAAAATATGAACAGAGCCGAGTTTTAGTACATTTTTTTATTTGGATTGTTTAACAAACTTCATTGGTTGTTTTTGTGAATTTTGACGAAAACGCATTTTTCGCCTACCTTCCCAATTCGACGTTTGTATATTTAAACAAAAATTTGCAATTCATTTTATCTATCTCGTACAAATATATTTTTACCGTGCAAAAGATATTGTAAATCATTTTCTTCTGTTGTATAATGTACACGATTTTTCGACTAAATTCGATTGAACAAAAGGGGTATAGTATGGACGAAAAATATGTATCAAAGAAAGAACTGAGAATGTTTGCGATCGGTGCTGCCGGTCAGGGCATGATTTATGCCATGATGTCATCTTACATAAGTGACTTTTACATCAATGTGCTTCAGGTTCCGCTGATGTTTGTTTTGCTTCTTATGCTTCTTGCGCGTGTCTGGGACGCAATAAACGATCCGCTTATGGGTATAATCGCCGACAGACGCTCGGCAAAAGGCAAATCCATAAAGAAATACATTGTATGGGCGGTTGTTCCGATAAGCGTTCTTACGATACTTATGTTTTACTGCCCGAATCTTTCGTCTGCGGGCAAAATGGTTTACGCGTCGATTGTTTACGTCGGCTGGGGTATGCTTTACACTATGGCGGACGTTCCGTTCTGGTCGCTGCCGAACGTAATGACGCCGAATGCGGAAGAACGCGGCAACATCTTTTCTATCGGACGTACGGTAAACGGCGTAGGCTCGGCTTTCCCGATGATTCTGTTGTACATCGTCAGCTTTATACTTCCGAATTTTATGTCCAACGGCACGTTGAAATATGAAGAAACGAAATATTTTATAATGGTGCTTGCTACGGTTATCCTCGGCGGTACACTTTACGCCATGTCGACAAAGAGCATCAAAGAACGCGTGCTTATCCCCTACCATGAAAGAAAGCCCGGTGAACCCGGCAAACTTGCACGTATTTTTAAGTGCAAACCCCTCATGCTTGTAATTACCATGGGTATCCTGTCCTGCGGCAGATATATGATTCAGGCTGCGTCGCTTCACGTCGCACGTTACGCGTTTTATATCGGTGAACCTCTTGAAAATTTCACGCTTGAAAAGTTCAACGGTGATCAGGCTGCGCTTGACGATGCGATAGCTTCGGCAGTAAACGGCAGCATTAACGGCATAAAACTTATCCTTGATGTTTGTGCGCTCGTGGGAATGTTCGGTGCAATGCTTCTCATGCCGGTATTGATGAAAAAGTTCGACTACAAAAAACTTGTTATCGTAACATGCCTTATCGGCGCAAGCGCAACACTCGGAACGACCGTCATCGGCTGGATAACTCAAAACCTTTTCTTCTGCATTCCCTTCATGATCATTTCAAGTTTCCCTCTCGGTGTACTTAACGTCATTTGCTATGCAATGATCGGCGACTGCCTTGACTACATGGAACTTCATACCGGTTTCCGCGACAATGCCCTCGGCTCCGCCTGCCAGGGATTTGTAAACAAAATCGGCAACGCCTTTGCTACTTGCGGAATAGTAATTGTTTACATGCTTGTCAAACTCCCGGTTGAGGAAATGGTAAATGACACAGCAATAAAAGCGGCAACCGAATTGACAGCAGGACAGAATTTCGCGATGTTTTCACTCATTTCGATTGTTCCCGGAATAAGTTTGCTGCTCTGCATAGTACCGATTCTCTTCTATTCGATATCCGGCGACGAAAAAGCAAAAATGCTTGCCGACCTTGAAAAAGCAAGAAAAGAAAAAGGCATTGTCATCAAAAAATAAAACAGTGTTTGTAAAATCGACGGTTTTCGCTTAACGAAAACCGTCGATTTGTTTATTTCTTATATGATATTATTCGGTCATCAACAGGCAGATGTAATCGAAAACTTTACGAGAAGCCTTCAACGGATAAAGAGGAAAAACATGATACATCTCTTTAAACAAGTGCACCTCAAAAGTTTTGTTTGATTTTTCCATTCGGTTGAAAAATATTTCGGAATAAAAAGTCAGGATGTCTTTTTCGCCGCAAAAGCAGTAAATCGGGGGCATATTATCAAGGGAAACGAGCAGCGGATCGTTTTGGTCGTTCCCTTCTCCGCACCACCGCTCGACAAAACAGTTTAACCCATCGACGGACAGCATCGGGTCATTACGCTCAACGTCACGTACATCGTTCATATTGAGCGATACAGTCAGCATCGGACTGAAAAGAAACATCTTTGAAAACATAGGCAAATGCTTTTTTTCAAGATAAGCAGGAATCAAAACAGCGACGGTACCTCCCGCGGAATCACCGCCGATTATGATATCTTCTGAAGAATGCGTGCGCAAAAGACGTCCGTATAATTCCGATATCGCCAAAAGCGTTTCATTGTAAGTATGCTCGGGTGCTTTCGGATAAATGCACACTATAACCTCAACTCCTGTTGTGCGGCAAAGCCTGTCTGCGAATTTAAAATGCAAAGAAGACGGTTGACGCACGAACGCACCGCCAGGCAGGTAAATTACCGTCTTTTTGCAGTCTGTGCCGGTGCTGAACGAAAAATACTGCATTTCGCCGCAATTAAGCTCTCGAACCCGTGATTTGTATTTGCCCTTGAGATTAACTCTTTCGTTTCTTCCTTCAATTTTATCAAGATATCGCATCGCACCGGCTGATGTTGCAAACAGTTTTTTGCTGCCTCTGATTTTCAGTGCTGCTCCGATAAATAAATTGACGCATCTGTCCGCGATGTTTGACTTGTGAACAAAAAAACAATCTTTCATTTATTAAAAACACCTCACTTGACAATCTCTTTTCCCAGTATAACAGCAAAAAGCAGACAATTAAACCTACAAAAACATTAAAAGTGTCGACGAACAGAACATTTTCCGCGGAGCAACGTATTATGTAATGAAGTTTTCGGATTTCATATACAATTTTCACAGGAGGATTTTTATGGCGGATATTATCCAGACCAGTGCTGCGGGCAGCAGCGGATGTCAAAGACAAATCAACGAAGCCGTGTGCATTGACACGCCGCGAGTCTATGATTCATGCGCCGACAAGGATTGTTTGAGTGACCTGAGAGTTTACTTTACGGATGCCGCACAGGCACAAATCGACGCAGCCTCTACCGTAAGATGCAGAGGTTGTGAGGTCATAAATGTATTTACTGAAATTGAAAAAGTTCCCTTTAACAGAGGATACTATTCTGTCGATATAACATTTTTCTTTATGGTCGCGCTTGACGCGTACACCTCCCCCTCCGCGCCTCCGCAGACAGTATACGGACTGTGCGTTTTCTCAAAGAAATGCATTCTCTACGGCAGCGAGGGCAGTGTAAAAGTATTTTCGTCGGAATACTCGAGTGAAATCGACATGCAGTTTCCCGCGACATCGACAAATCCCCGAGTCAAAGTGCAGGTCGCGGAGCCGCTTTGCCTGGATGCCCGCATATGCCGTCCGTGCGACTGCTGCAACAATATTCCGGATGCCGAAAACGGCATTCCCGCAGGAATACGCCGCGCTTTCAGCGGTAATTTCGGTCCGCAGAGCACCAATAAGGCAGTCCGGGTAACGATAGGCGTTTTTTCGATAGTTCAGCTTGAACGTGACGTACAGATGCTTATCCCCGCATATGATTTTTGCATGCCGTCGAAAGAATGTTCCTGCGATACGGAAAGTCCCTGTGACTCGTTTAGAAAAATACGTTTCCCAGTGTCGGAATTTTTCCCGCCGAACGAAAACGCCGCCGCACAGGCGAACAATAACGCGGACTCTGACGGTTTTGCGCCGTCATGCGGCTGCGGAAGATAAATAAAACTGCCGTACCCGCATTTTTCGTTACGTGTACGGCAGTCAAAAACAAAACCGCTTTACTCAATTTCAATATCTTTTCCGCAGATTTCTTTATAGGCGTCTGCGGTTATTTTTTTCATTTCATCAAAATGCTTCTCAATATCCACAACAAGAGCAAATTGCGAACGGCAGCGAACAAGGTTGTGTTCTTTGTACGATGTCTTAAAGTAAACGTCACCGTCTATATAATCGGTCAAGAAACGCATTCCGCACTCCAGTGTCATAATTTTGGCAGAGAACGGCAAACATGCAATTTCCGCAGCAGTAAGACTGCTACCTGCCTCCATAAGATACCCGCGTGCATACTGCTTGTACAGTTCGAGATCAATCGAAACCTTCGACAAATCCTTTTCGTCTTCGGCACCGGTGTTGGCACCGAACCGAATGGCATCACCGAAATCATAAAGAGATAATCCCGGCATAACCGTGTCAAGATCAACCACACAGATCGGGGTTTTTGTTTTTTTGTCAAACATAACGTTGTTCAGTTTTGTGTCATTATGCGTAACTCTTATTGGCAACTCACCTATTTCAGCCTTGCCTGTAAGGATATATGTATCATTGCGACGCGCACGGGCAAAATCAATTTCACTGCCGACGCAAACTGCACGTCCCGATGCATTGCGCTGCACGCTGGCTATGAGATTTTTATACCTTTTTGCCGTGTTGTGAAAATCGGGAATGGTTTCGTAAAGTCTGTCAATCGGAAAATCGGACAGGCAGTGCTGGAATTTACCGAAAGCCCGTCCCGCTCTCAAAAATATTTCGGGGGATTCGATTGAATTGTACGAAAAAGAATCTTCAACGAAATTATAAACGCGCCATACTTTTCCGTCGTTTGCAACAAAGTACTTTTTACCGTTTTTGCATGGTTTGCAGTAAAGTGTTTCCCGCTCGGGATTGCCGCCTGCGGCTATGACCTTGTCACGCAAAAAAGATGTTACGTAGTTTACATTTGCCATAAGCTGCTCCGGATTTTTGAAAACATCCGTATTGATGCGCTGCAGAAGATGATGAATCTCGCTGCCGTCTATTTCATATGTTACCTTGAAAGTGTCATTGATATGACCGTCATCAATCGGGTTGCACGATATGAATTTTCCGGCAAGAGAAAAGTTGTCTAAAATATCGTGCAGTTCCTTTTGTGTATACATTTTATAGCCTCCTGATAAATAACTCGACGTACTTGCATACTGAAATTATACCCAAATACAAAAAAATAGTCAAGAATTATATTTTTTTACTTTACATGAACGTCAAAATAAAGTAAAATAAGGTTAGATAATGAATTTGGAGGAAAATATGAAACCTGTTTACAAACGAATATTATTGAAGCTGAGCGGCGAAGTCCTTGCCGGAAAAAATTCTTCCGGAATAGATTTTGACACGGTAAACAGCATTTGTAAGACAATAAAAGAGTGCGCCGATATTGGCACGCAAATCGGTATTGTAGTCGGCGGAGGTAACTTTTGGCGCGGAAGGTCAAGCGGTTCGATGGATAGAACACGTGCCGACAATATGGGTATGCTCGCGACGGTCATAAACTCGCTTGCCCTTCAGGAGTCGCTGATCCAACTCGGCAACGATGCCGTGGTTATGACCGCACTCGACATACAGCGCATGGCAGTTCCTTTTAACAAAGATGAAGCCGTCAGCCTGATGGAGAGCGGAAGAATCGTCATTTTCGGGTGCGGCACGGGAAGTCCGTTTTTCAGTACCGATTCGGGCGCAGCTCTTCGCGCTGCTGAAATCGGTGCGGATATCTTCTTCAAAGCGACAAATGTCGACGGCGTATTCGACAAAGACCCGAACAAGTTTGATGACGCCGTAAAATTTGAAACCGTAACGCACGATGAGCTGCTGGAAATGCATCTCGGCGTTATGGATAATACTGCAGCTGCTCTTGCGCAAAACAGCAATATGCCGGTTCTTGTGTTTAATCTCAACAATCCCGACAACATAAAAAAAGCTGTTCTCGGTGAAAAAATCGGGACGATAGTAAAAGTAAAATAATCAACGGAGGCTAATTCAATGAAAGAAGTATTTGATGCAACAACCGAAAAAATGAACAAAACCATAGCGTCGCTTAAGTATGAATACGGCGCAATTCGCGCAGGCAGAGCAAGCGCAGCCGTACTCGACCCCATAAAAGTCGATTACTGGGGCGTACCGACTCCTATTAACCAGATGGCTGCCGTGAATGTTACAGAGGCACGCATTCTTACGATTCAGCCTTGGGATAAAAGTGCACTGAAGCTCATAGAAAAAGCAATTATGGCATCTGACATCGGAATTAACCCGCAAAATGACGGCACGGTTATCCGTCTTACTTTCCCGCCGCTTACTGAAGAAAGAAGAAAACAGCTTGTCAAGGATGTTAAGAATCTTGCCGAAAATTCAAAAATCGCAATACGCAACATCAGACGCGATTCCATAGAAAAACTCAAGGCAATGAAAAAAGCTAACGAAATAACAGAAGATGATCAAAAGAACGGCGAAACAAAAATACAGAAAATAACCGACGATTTCGTAAAACAGGTCGACGAAACGGCCGGTGAAAAAGAAGCCGAAATAATGGAAATATAACATGGAAAAATCCGATTTTTCCGTTCTTCCGACGCATGTCGGAGTGATAATGGACGGTAACGGCAGATGGGCAAAAAAACGCGGTCTTGAACGCTCAAAAGGTCACATAGAGGGCGCAAAAACATTTCGCAGAATAGGCGAATACGCCGGCGATCTGGGTATAAAGCATATTTCCTTTTACGCTTTTTCAACAGAGAACTGGGCGCGCCCGCAGAATGAAGTGGACGCCATAATGCAGTTGTTCTACGAGTATCTTGACGAAGCAAGGGAAAGACTGGACGAAAACAAAGAAAAAGGAATACGTTTGCGCTTTCTCGGCGATCGAACCGTGCTTACGCCCGAACTTCAATATATGATGGATTATATTGAAGATGAAACGAAAGAAATGTCGAAGATAAACCTGAACATTGCCGTTAATTACGGCGGCAGACAGGAAATTCTTCACAGTGTCAAGCAGATTGCCCAAAAAGTCAAAGACGGTGTTCTTGCGCCGAATGATATTTCACTCGACGATATAACAAGCGGATTGTATACGCTCGAACAACCGCCGGTCGATCTTATTATAAGACCGAGCGGCGAACAGCGTCTGTCGAATTTTCTTTTGTGGCAATCGGCTTATGCGGAGTTCTGGTACTCCGATGTCTTGTGGCCCGATTTCACCGAAAAAGATTTTGACGAAGCACTGACTGCATATGAAAAAAGAAACCGCAGATTCGGCGGAATATAATCCCGGGGCGAAAGCCGACATTTTCTTGTGCCGGCATCAATCGTTCTTAAACTTTTTGTAAAGTTTTTTACAAAGTGCCGGCGAAAACCAGCCCGTCAAAACCGACACACTTAGATAAAGGACCCGTGCTCACACGCTGCAACGCATAGGTCCTTTGCAATTTTCCGCAAACGCGTCACAAGACAAGAAAGGACATAATCATGAAAAAACGTCTTTTTACTGCAGCAGCAGGCATTTCGTTTACTGTGGCATGGCTTTGTGCAATGTATACACCGGTTTACTCTGCTGTCATGAGTATTATCTCAGTAATTGCGACATATGAAATGCTGAAAGCATATGAAATCAAAAACCATTTTTTCAGAATTTTATGCTTTATTTCATCCGCAAGTGTTGTTCTGTATGCGGACTACAAAAGCAAACTGAACATTCCTCTTTTTCCGGTTATCACGGCATTTGTGCTGCTCTGCCTTGTTACCATGGTGCTTGACCACAAAAGACTGCCGTTTCACAATGTTGTATGCGGAATGTTTTCCGCAACGGTTATACCGGCATCTCTTTCATGCGTTGTTTTGTTCCGTGATATTTATCTTCTCGACGGGAAGGATTTTGCAAAAGCCGACGGTGTTTTCTTTATAATTCTCGCCTTTCTCTGTTCATGGGCAACAGACGGCTTTGCTCTCTTCGCAGGAATGGCATTCGGCAAACACAAACTTGCGCCTGAAATAAGTCCCAAGAAAACGGTGGAAGGTGCTGCCGGCGGCGTTGTAGGGAATACACTCTTATGCATGGTATTATACTGCGCATTTAAGGCAAAATTTAATCTCTCGCCTACAATAAAGATGTGGGAAGTAATCATTTGCGCCGTTGTACTTTCATGTATCAGCATTTTCGGCGACCTTGCCGCATCCGTGGTAAAACGCAACCGCGGCATAAAGGACTTCGGAAATATTTTGCCGGGGCACGGCGGGATTATGGACAGATTCGATTCTACGCTGTTTGTTTTTCCGTCACTTTATGCATTACTTATTCTGATTTATCATATTCAATAAAAAAACGGTGATAATATAATGAAAAAAGAGATTGCGCTGCTGGGTTCCACAGGTTCTATAGGTGTTCAATCGCTTGATGTGTGCGAAAAAGCCGGATATGAAGTTGTTGCCATTGCAGCAAACTCAGACGTTAAAACCGTCGAAGAACAGGCACGGCGTTTTCATCCGAAAAAAGCCGCACTGGCAAATGAAAAATCCGCAGCCGAATTAAAAACACGTCTTGCAGACACCGATACAAAGGTGCTTTGCGGCACGGAAGGCGTATGTGAGTGCGCCGCAGACACCGACGCCGATACTGTTATCGACGCGGTGGTCGGTCTTGCGGGACTTCGCCCTGCGCTTGCGGCATTAAATGCAAAAAAAACGCTTGCGCTTGCAAACAAGGAAGCTCTGGTTGCCGGCGGCAGTCTTGTTTTACGGGCGGCAGAGGAAAACGGCGTTCGTATTCTTCCTGTGGATTCGGAACATTCGGCGATTTTTCAATGTCTGGAAGGCAGCCCGGCAAATAAGGCTCTGAAAAAACTTATCCTGACAGCGTCGGGAGGACCTTTTTTTGGAAAAACGCGTGAGGAATTGACAAAAGTCACTGCATCCGATGCGCTGATGCATCCCACATGGAAAATGGGCGCAAAAATAACAATTGATTCGGCAACAATGTTCAATAAAGGATTGGAATTGATTGAAGCGCATTTTCTGTTCGGTGTTGCGCCCGATAAAATCGACATAGTCGTGCACAGAGAAAGTAT
>CAVKLD010000028.1:0-23294 GCA_963657065.1 bacterium | reverse complement strand
GACGGAAATCAGCCTGTCAAAACCGACACGGGTTCAACTCCCGTCAGCTTATGCGGCGGCGTTGCAAACAGAACACAGCACAACAAAAACGAAAGCGAGAGAACACAAATGAACGACAAGGAAATCGGTGAAATACGCCGAAGAATAAGAAAAGACAAGTGCTCCGTGCCATACATATACGGTGCTTTTATAAATGAAAAGAAAGAACTTGTAAGCACTTTCCGTCAAAATACGGCTATGCTGCCTGCGGATGATGCCGAGGCGATTTTCAAAATAATGCGAAAATCGTTTTCGGGTACACCCGGGAAAAATCTGCTCAATGTAACTTTTTCGACCGAGGACGTTATGAACGGCGAGGAACACAAAATGCTAATGGAAATGAGAAAGCAGTCCCCGGAAAGCGAACCGTATATTCAATCATTTTTTGAAAAAACAGCCGAAGTTCTTGCAATGCAAACTCCGTACATTATTTTGCTTGCGCAGGATGCATACGATGTGCCGTCATACGGCGCGGACGGTGAAAAAGCGGATGATTCGACGGAAGTTTACAACTACTTTTTCGCAAGCGTGTGTCCGATAAAAGAAAGCAAAGCCGCGCTCGGGTTTATCGCATCGGAAAACGCATTCAAGACATTGAGTGCAAATGCGGTCATCTCGGCACCGGAACTGGGTTTTGCGTTTCCCGCATTTGACGACAGAAGTGCAAATATATACAACATGCTTTTTTATTCAAAAAACACCGCCGACAACCACACGGAATTAATCACGGATTTTTTGAGAGGTTCGGTACCCATGCCGGCGCAGGAACAAAAGGACAGTTTTAATACGCTCCTCTCCGAAACTTTGTCGGAAGATTGCAGTTTTGACGTCGCGTTATCCGTCCACGACGCGATATGCGACGAGATAAACGAAAACAAAAACTCCGACAGCGAAGAACTTCCGACGGTGTCAAAAAAGACGGTAAGCCGCGCACTTGAAAAATGCGGTATAACTCAAGAGAAAATCGAGCAATTCGAGGAAAACTTCGCGGAATGTTTCGGCGCGGAAGCCGATATTTCGCCTGTGAACCTCGTAAATACAAAACAGATAGACATTACAACGCCCGACGTCAGCATAAAGATAAACTCGGAACGCTCCGACCTCGTCAAAACGCAAACGATAGACGGCAGCAACTATATTTTGATAAGAGCCGACGTGTCAATTGAGGTAAACGGCGTAAGCATTAGTATCTGACCGCAACCGTCAAATAACAAAAAAGGCTGTATATCACAAACTGCATGATTTTTGATGCAATGTGAAATACAGTCTTTTTTAATTCTTTTCAGTCCGATTTTACTCTAATTAAATGCAAGCGCTTTTCGCAGTAGACGAAAATCCATATTTACGAAATCCTCAAATCGGCGAAAACCGCTATGCTGCCGTCATCGGATACCGTGACGTTGATTTTATCAATGGGTTTGTTCCAAGACTCGACAAGTATATTTGCAATGGGGTCTTCAATCTTTTTGCGTATGGTCTGACGGATATCACGTGCGCCTCTGACACCGCCGTCCGCTTCGGCGGCAATATTCGCGTACACATCGGGCGAAACGCTGAGCTTTATTCCCTTGTCGCGGAGAGCGACTTCAAATTCATTGATAAGAATTTCGGCGATTTTCGTGTAATCACGCACGGTAAGATTGTTGAAAACAATAATCTCGTCAACACGTCCGAGGAATTCGGGGCGCAAAAATTCGTTAAGAGCTTTCATCGCCTTGTCCTTGCTTGCGCTTGACGCGTCCTTGCCGAATCCGAGAAGATTTTCGCGGCGTTCGCTGCCGGCGTTGGATGTCATGATAATAACCGTATTGGCAAAATTCACGGTACGTCCCTGCGCATCATTTGTTTTTCCCTCGTCGAGTATCTGCAGCAAAATATTCATTACATCGGGATGCGCTTTTTCAATCTCATCAAAAAGCACAACGGAATACGGTTTTCTTCTTACTTTTTCGGTAAGCTGACCGGCTTCGTCGTACCCGACATATCCTGGCGGCGAACCTATAAGGCGCGAAACGCTGTGTTTCTCCATAAACTCGGACATATCAAAACGGATAAGCGTTTCGGGCGTATCGAAAAGCTCGTTTGATAGCTGCTTTACGAGCTCGGTTTTTCCGACTCCGGTAGGGCCGACGAAAATAAACGACGCGGGACGCTTCTGAACGCTTAAACGGACGCGGGAACGTCTCACGGCGGCGCAAACAGCGTTTATCGCCTCGTCCTGACCGACAATTCGCGCCTTAAGGTGTTCTTCAAGGTCTAACAGCTTGCTCATGTCACTGTCGACTATCTTTCTGACGGGGATGCCTGTAGAAAGACTGATAACTTTAGCAATATCATCCTCGGTCACAAAGTTATCCTCCGCAAGAGGTTTCAGCTGTTCTTCCTCTTGCGCAAGACGAAGAAGTTCGCTCCTTACGTATGAAATCGACTGATAATCAGGGTTGTCAATGTCGGACAAAAGCTCCGTTTCGCGAGTCTTGAGCTCATCTCTGTTTTTTTGAAGCGTTTCCAGACGACTAATCGCTTTATTGCGCAGATTTGCACACGTACATGCTTCGTCAAGCATATCAATCGCCTTGTCGGGAAGAAAACGGTCGGTAATATACCGCTCCGACAAAGTGACCGTTTTATACAGAAGTGAATCGGAAATTCTGACTTTGTGGAATTTCTCGTAGTACTCCTTAATGCCCTTGAGCATTTCATAAGCCTCTTCTATCGACGGTTCTTCGACTTTCACCGGCTGGAAACGTCTTTCAAGCGCAGCATCTTTCTCGATATGTTTGCGATACTCATTAAATGTAGTCGCACCGATTACCTGAATTTCACCGCGTGAAAGTGCGGGTTTGAGGATATTCGCCGCATTCATCGAACCTTCCGCATCGCCCGTGCCGACAAGATTGTGAACCTCGTCTATAAACAAAATTATGTTTCCCGCCGCCTTGACTTCGTCAATCAATCCCTTTATTCGGCTCTCGAACTGACCGCGGAACTGCGTACCCGCGACAAGCGCGGTCAAATCAAGCAAATGTATTTCCTTATCCGCGAGCTTTGACGGCACTTCGCCGGAGGCTATGCGCAGAGCAAGTCCCTCCGCCACTGCCGTCTTGCCTACGCCCGGTTCGCCGATAAGACACGGATTGTTTTTTGTTCGGCGGCACAGTATCTGAGTAACACGGGAAATGACATCATCTCTTCCGACAATTCGATCCAACTTGCCGTCAGCCGCCTTTTTTGTTAAATCGGTACAGTAAAGCGACAAAAACTTGCGGTGTTCCTTTTTTGAAGCCTTTTCTTTCTTCGGCGGCGGGTTTCCGACAGCCTCCGCAGGGAGATCGACGTCACTGTCCTGCGCGCCGTTTTTTGAATTGCCCGACCCTCCGAAAAGGTTTTGAAGAAACGGCAAAGTAGACGCGCCGCCGTTTTCAAAACCCTCCGAGCCGTCACCGAGCGACTCGGTAAAATTTTCATTCAGGGCATCTATATCATCTTCGGTAATGCCCATTTTTGAGAGCATGTCTTTGATGGGTCCGATGTTAAGTTCCGTCGCACACTTTATGCAAAGTCCCTCCTGTGTGGTCTTATCACCCTCAATACGGGAGATAAAAATCACGGCGGGATTTTTTTTACATCTTGAACATAAACGCATTTTCATTTTTTTCCTTTCGTGAAAATACAGATTGTTTTTTATTGTTTTTTTGTTTTCTCGGCTTTGCGCGCTTCTTTTTCGGCGCGTGCTTTTTCTTTTCCTTCCGGCGAAAATCTTTCTTTCACCTGCCGCCGTGTTTCCGGCATATAGCTTATAAATGCGACAAAAGTCATAATAACCGCAATAACAACAAGCACCATCATCACAGCATCCGGCAATGTAAATATATTCACTATTGCATTTGCGTTGTCGCTGAATGCACCCACTTCCGGCCCGAACGCTATTATGAGCAGCATTACGAGATAGAATACCATGGTGGCAGCTTTTCCGTATATCTCCGCCGCGCCGGGACGTATGCCGAAATAAAGCATCGCCGCGCCACCCAAAAGCATCACAAGTTCTTTAACTATAAACAGAAGGAACACCCATGCAAAAAGATGCAGCGTTCTGTTTTCCGCTCTGTAAAACGTTATGAAGAGAAGAACCGCAATTGTTGCCTGTGTGAGTTTGTCGGCAACAGGGTCAAGCAGCTTGCCGAGTTCGCTCACCTGATTGAATCTGCGTGCGATTTTGCCGTCGAACAAATCGCTTAATCCCGAGATCGCAAGCACTATGACCGCCCACAAAAGCTCGTGCTTCAGGAACAAAACCGCAAACACCGGTACTATCAGGATACGAATAAATGACAGCAAATTGGGAATCGTCCAAACGTTTGAAAACAAAGACGGAGCATTTTTTTCCATTTTCAGATAAACCTACCTTTAAAAAATTTGAGATACAAATTTGCACACCGCAGATGCCGAAACGATTTCGGAAAAACCACCGTCGCCAAACACAGGGCAAAGGAGATTCAGCAGCAGACACGCCGCCAAAACTACAATTACGCCCTTGACACCTCCGAGCAGAAAGCCAAGTATTTTATTTACCCAAGACAAAAGACCGGGGTTCTTTTTTCGAAAAAGCATCTTATTCAGCCAATTAAACACGATGCGGAGCAGCAGCGAACAAAGCACGAAAATCAACGCGGCGGCAATCCATGTCAGCACCTTTACAACAATCGGTGAAACATAGGACGATTCGATTTCGGCAACGGTAAGAAAAGCATCCGAGTCGTCGGTCAAAGACGGCGTAAAATACTGCACCGCAGAACCTATGTACGACGGAAGCGACTCCGTCGCCGTTTCAAGCGCAGTAGCTATACTTCCCTGCACGGAACCCGACGGAAGCGCATTGTTGAGCACAGACAGTACCTTTTCGCGCAATCCGCCGTCATAAACAGCCTCCGCAACGGGAAGCGAAGCAATTTTCGACACAAAAGCCGAAACAATATACGCGGTCACACCTGCAAGCGACTTAAAAAAGCCGTGCGCTGCACCGATGCACGCGATAAAAATCATGACAAGAATCAATGCAATATCCAATAAATTCATAAACAACTCTCCTTTCCGACATTGTACCACATCTTATCGGTTTGTACAATACATTTCATGCAATATTATTAACCGCCTTTTGCAGTGACATCAGCGTTTGTTCCGCTGTCAGCGGCTGTCGTTTCAACATTTGACGCTTCATTATTATTCGAAACGGCAGCGGATGAATCAGTATCTTTTTTGACCGTTTCGCCTCGAAGATTTGATGAAAAAGAATACAATCCGCCTGCACCGAGTATGAAAATGTCTGACCCGGAAAGCACCGCAGACGATACATTTTCATTCAGATAAGCAAGTCCTACAGAGTTCCCCGCAGTGTTAAAAGTTTCAACTTTGTTATTACTGACAACCGAAACACGATTTTTTGAACACACCACGGATGTCACGTCTTCAGTAAGGGTCTTCTCAAAAAGCTGCTTGCCGTTCTTGCTAAAAACAATTACACGCGTATTGTTTTCATTGCCGTAAACAGCGATTGAAAGCACTTTAAGTCCCGATTGAAAATCATAAAAACAACTGATTTCATTTGACGCATATGACAAAACCTGCTCTTTTGTGCCATCAGCACCGACAGAGTAAACCCCGTCGTTGCAAAAGACAATCAAGGTTTTTGCCGAAGTGAAAGCAATATCGTAAATGACCGAACCGGCAAAATCGGCAGACAGCAGCGGTTCATCGGATTCAAACGCAAACAATTTTACCGTCGAAACAATTTTCGCATTCTCCGACGTAAGGATTCCCGCAGCGCAGCATCTTCCGTTGTCCGAAAGTGCCAAAACCGAAATATAATCCGAGGAACTGCCCCATTCAAAAATCTTTTTGTTCCGTCCGGAATACACAAACAAATGAGATTGATAACCGCTGTCCGCATTAAGCGAATAGGCATAATTTCCGCGTGTTCCTATCGTCGCGCATGTTATGGGTGCTGTTGTTGTCTGTTCGTTGGATACACCGCCGCGATTCTCTATACGATACCCGTAACCGCCGAGGTCGTACAGCAGCAGATTTCTGCCAGCCGTTTCGGCAATCGGAGTTGAGAAAGTGTGGTCATTCGATGCAAGCAGAGTGCCCGACGAACCAAAATAATACACCGTTGTGTCCGCTACTGCGGCTACACCGCCGGAATACGGTACAATCGCATTTACAGATTCCGCATTGATATCAAAGGCAGTGCCGATTGTTTGCGAATTGCCACTTGAAATTGCGGGAAATTTTTCATCTATAACGTACGCTGCCGCAATAATAACCGCAACAATTAAAAGCGCCGCGCCGATAACTTTCACAAGAGCGGCTATATTGAGCCTGGGTTTGTTGTTTTTTGCGCTTTTTCCGTTTGCCATTTTATTGCTCATTCCCTTTCATATCTTACATTATTGAGATACAGTCCGTCGGGGGGCAGCGTCATTCCGGCAAGCAATCTGTCCCGCGCCGCGATAATTTCCGGAACGGTGTTCCGCGCTATTTTGCCTTCGGAAATATAAATCAGAGTTCCCGCCATTATCCGTACCATATTGTACAGGAATCCGTTTCCCTCGACTCTGAAACAAACCGTGTCGCCGTCCCTGAAAACGCCCGCGTCAAAGATAGTGCGCACCGTTGTTGCCACATCTGAGCCGACCGCCCGAAACGACGAAAAATCATGAGTACCGATATAGTCCTTTGCCTGAACATCAAGCATTTTTTCATCAAGTACGTACTTATAACGATATGCTCTTCCGACAAAAAACGGATCTCGTACGGCTCCGTTGTAAATTTTGTAAATATACTCTTTTGAAACACAGTCAAAACGGGCGTTGAAACCGTCGGGCACTGTCTGCGCATCGGTAACTGCTATTGCCGACGGCAAAAAATGATTCAGACCGCTGATAACATTCGCAAGCGGAATTTCTTTTTGCGAAATAAAATTACACTTAAAGCAATTTGCATGCACTCCCGCATCCGTTCTGCTGCAGCCCGTTACGTGATCGCATGCACCGAACAGCGCGGAAACGGCGTTTTCGACGCACTCCTGAACGGAAAGCGCATTTTGCTGACGCTGCCAACCATGAAAACCGCTGCCATCAAATTTTAATGTCAAAAGATAATTCATTTTACAGTACCGTTTTCAAAATAAATATATCACCGAAATCATAAACCGAAACAAAAATAACTCCCGCCAGAAGAAGAAAAGCAAACACGAGCACAACAATATCCATTGCCCGCATTTTCATGACGCGCAGCCGCGTTCTGCCTTTTCCGCCGGTGTAACATCTGCATTCCATCGCAAACGCAAGTTCATATGCACGCCGGAACGAATTCACAAAAAGCGGGATAAAAACAGGCACAAGTGCTTTCGCGCGTTCCTTGAGAGAACCCGTTTCAAGCTGAGCGCCTCTCGCCTTTTGCGCGCTCATGATAATATCTATTTCTTCAATAAGAGTCGGAATGAATCGCAATGCAATAGTCATCATCATGGCAAGTGAATGAACATTTACTTTTACAAGAATCAGCGGAGAAAGCAGACGTTCGATTGCATCGGTAAGCATCGTCGGCGATGTCGTGTTTACCATTATGGACCCTGCCAGAATGAGTGCAATTACGCGTATCGTGATAAAAATTGCACTAAACACGCCTGCGTCGGTTATCACAAAATCGAAACGGTCAAACGGTTTCCACAAAACAGTTCCTTTGTTATTGTAAAAAATCTGCAAAAACGCCGTAAAGCATACGAGAAACAAAATCATTTTCAAACCGTTAAAAACCGTCTTGAACGATATTTTTGAAATGACTACGGAAAGAACCGACAGCAGCGTAAGTACAATCAAGGGAAGAAAACTCCTGCAAACAAACAGTGCGATTATGTACAGAAGCGTAACTGTTATCTTTATGCGCGGGTCAAGTTTATGAATCGGTGAATTGCCGGGAAAAAACTGCCCGATAGTAACTTCTTTTATCATTTTCTTCCCTCCGCCGATTTTTCAGCAACGAACCGCGCAAGCACGTCCGCGCAGCTTTCAACCGTAAAAATATCCTGCGGCAAATCCATGCCCGCACTACGCAATTCCGATATTATTTTTGTTGAAACGGGAACATCAAGTCCCATTTTTACAAGTTCATCCGAATGAGAAAAAACCTCACGCGGAGTGCCCGTATAAACAAGGGCACCATCCTTCAGGACGAAAATCCTGTCGGACACCCGTGCCGCAGTTTCCATGCTGTGTGTTACCATCATGATTGTAGCACCCGTGGAACGGCGGTATTCGCTTATCATCGACATTATTTCACCGCGTCCCACAGGGTCAAGTCCTGCTGCAGGCTCGTCGAGGATAAGCACCTCCGGCAGCATTGCCATAACACCGGCAATCGCGGCGCGGCGTTTCTGACCGCCGGAAAGATCAAAAGGCGAACGTGACAAAAGCCTTGTTTCAAGCTTGACAAAAGCAGCCGCTTTCATCACTCGTTCTTTTATTTCGCTGTCGGAAAGTCCCATGTTTTTCGGACCGAATGCAATATCCTTTTCAACGGTTTCTTCAAACAGCTGGTATTCCGGGTACTGAAAACACAATCCCACCTTGAATCGCGCTTCACGTGTAATTTTCTTGTCAGAATTTATATCTTTGCCTTCAAGAATAACCTGCCCCTCATCGGGCTTTAGAAGTCCGTCGAGCATTTGCATCAGCGTACTCTTACCAGACCCTGTATGGCCGATAACGCCGATAAACTCACCTTTTTCGACAGAAAACGATACGTCGGAAAGAGCCTTTTTCTCGAAAGGCATCCCCTTGGAATATGTATATGTTAAGTTTTTTGCTTCTAACAAAGACATCTTTCTCTTTACACTCCGGCTTTCTTTATTCGGTCAACATATCTCAAAAAAGCGGCGGTAAACTCCTCCGGCGTAAGCGGCTGCGAGTCGAGCTTTATCCCCTTTTCCGCGAGTTTTTCGGCAATCTCGGCGGATTCCGGTATGTCGAGTCCGCATTCTTTGAGCAGCTTTCTGTTTGAAAATATTTCCGACGGTGTTCCCTCAGCCGCTTTTTTGCCGTCGAGAATAACGATAATCTTATCGGCATTGACCGCTTCATCCATAAAGTGCGTAATAAACACGACCGCCGTGCCGCTGTTAACATTGAGGGATTTTACCGTTTTCATAACGTCGCGCCGTCCCTGCGGATCAAGCATTGCGGTAGGTTCGTCGAGCACAAGGCACTGCGGACGCATTGCAAGCATGCCGGCTATTGCCACTCTCTGTTTTTGACCGCCGGAAAGTCTGTGCGTTTCACGTTTTCTGTACTCGTACATTCCTACCGACTTAAGAGCTTCATCAACGCGCTGACGCAATTCTTTCGGCTCGACTCCGATGTTTTCCGGACCGAACGCAACGTCTTCTTCCACAATGGACGCAACTATCTGGTTGTCGGGATTTTGGAAAACAACGCCGATTTTTTTTCTGATTGGCAGCTCGTTTTCGCTGTCGGCGGTATCGTCGCCGTCAACGGTTACCTTTCCCGAATACGGAATGTATATGGAGTTTGACAACTTTGCCACTGTTGATTTTCCCGAACCGTTACGCCCCAAAACCGCGACAAACTCACCCTTATGCACTTCAAATGAAATGTGTTCAACGGCAAAAGCACGCGATTCTTCTTCCTCGTTATACGAAAATGATACGTCATCGAATTTTATCAGTACATCCTTTTCCATAATATTTCCACCTCAACGAGTCCAAAAAGCCGACGCACCGCTCGGAAGGACAAGTCCGGATTCCGAAACAGGCAAACCGATTTCATCCGCCGACACTTTACCGCCGTGCCGCGGCACAATCAGCGAACCGAGAATATAACTCATAACCGACGGCGAAAGACCCGTCGTATAGGAATTGATAAGAAACAAAAGTGCATCGGCACTCAGGAGTTTTACACAGAGTTCGCAAAGCCGGTATACTTCGTTTTCAAGTTTCCAGACTTCACCGCCGGGACCTCTGCCGTATGACGGCGGGTCCATTACTATTATGTCATACTTGTTGCCGCGTCTTATCTCACGTTCGACAAATTTTTTACAGTCATCCACAAGCCAGCGTACGGGCTGCGCGGAAACTCCGGAAGATTCCGCATTTTCTTTCGCCCATTGCACCATGCCTTTTGACGCATCAACGTGCGTAACCGCTGCGCCTGCATTCATGGCACTAACCGTAGCACCGCCGGTATAGGCAAAGAGGTTAAGCATTTTCACGTCGGTTCGGCGTGATTCCGCAATAATATGTGCAGTCATGTCCCAATTGACAGCCTGTTCCGGAAAAATGCCGGTGTGCTTAAATCCCATCGGTTTTATGTTGAACTTGAGTCCGGAATAGCCTATCTGCCAAGCTTCGGGCAGTTTTTTGTAAACATCCCAGTTCCCCCCGCCGGAAGACGAACGAATGTAACGCGCATCGGCATTGTACCACAGTCCGTTCGTTTTCGGCGTTGACCAGATAACCTGAGGATCGGGTCTGATAAGAATATATTTCCCCCACCTCTCCAACCGTTCGCCGTCGGAGCAATCAATAAGCTCGTAATCTTTCCAATTGTCGGATACTCTCATTAAATAAGCCTTTCTCTTACAATCTCCGAAATCTGCGTTGCAAGATGTTCTATCTGTTCTTCGTTTTTGCCTTCTATCATGACGCGAACCAGCGGTTCCGTACCGGAGGCCCTAACAAGCACGCGTCCCGTATCGCCAAGTTCTTTTTCGGCTTCTTCAACAGCGATTTTTATATCTTTATCATCAAACAAACGCAATTTGCCGAGAGCAGAAACGCGCACATTCTTAAGGACCTGCGGGAAAATCTCAACTTCCGAAGCAAGTTCACGCAGGCTCTTGCCTGTTGTCCTTATGACGTTCAAAAGCTGAACGGCAGTAAGCTGACCGTCACCCGTTGTGGCGTAGTCAAGGAAAATAACGTGCCCGGACTGTTCGCCGCCTATATGAAAACCGCCCTCAAGCATTCTTTCAAGCACGTACCTATCGCCGACCTTTGTCTTTTCGCAATTGATGCCGTACTTCTTGCAAAACTCGAAAAGTCCCATATTGCTCATAACCGTAGCCACGAGAGTGTTTGCATTGAGCACATTGTTTTCTTTCATTGCTTTTGCGCAAATCGCCATTATTTTGTCACCGTCGACAAGCTCGCCGCAATTATCCACGCACAGAAGTCTGTCGGCGTCGCCGTCAAACGCAAAACCGAGATCAAAACCGTTCTCGGCAACATATTTTTGAAGTCCTTCTATATGCGTCGAACCGCAGTTTTTGTTGATATTCTCTCCGTCGGGACGGCAGTTGATTATGGTACATTCGCATCCGAGCCGTCTGAACAACTCATTGGCGGTTTCCGTCGACGAACCGTTTGCACAGTCGATAGCGATTTTTGTTCCGTAAAAATGCGCAACCGCCGTACCTTCAATGTGTTTTATATAGTCTTTCACGGCGTTTTTGCCAACCGTTATCGCTCCGACTTCACCGCCGATTTTAAGCGGCGGCGGCACTATGTCGTCAAGGATAATCGCTTCTATCGCTTCTTCCATGGCATCCGGAAGTTTGTAACCGTTCGAACGGAAAATTTTTATCCCGTTGTACTCACA
This sequence comes from bacterium, assembly GCA_963657065.1. Lineage (GTDB taxonomy): Bacteria > Bacillota > Clostridia > Oscillospirales > Acutalibacteraceae > RUG806. Next base: position 11,580 of record CAVKLD010000028.1, on the reverse strand, counting down.
GGGGTTATGCGACGCGGATATCATGACACCCGCATCGTAAGAATACTCCTTTACGAGGAAAGCCACTGCGGGAGTGGGAACAACGCCGAGCAAGAGGACGTCGCATCCGACCGAACAAAATCCCGCGGCGATGGCGCTTGAGAGCATATCCGCAGATTTCCTTGTGTCAGTACCTATAAGAATCTTAAGTTTTCTGTCCTCGCGGTCTTTGGAGAGAACCATTGCCGTCGCACGGCCTATCTTCATCGCAAGTTCACAGCTTATCTCCGTGTTTGCAATTCCCCTTGCACCGTCTGTTCCGAAAAGTCTGCCCATAAAAAATCATCCTTCCTGTTTCAGTTTGAGGATTGCGCAGCAGGCAATCCGAGATGTATGCGAGCCGCATCCGTTACGGTGCGTCCGCGCGGAGTTCTTGCCAAAAAGCCTATCTGCATAAGATACGGCTCATAGACATCTTCAATCGTAACGGCTTCTTCGCCCACTGCGGCGGCGACCGTTTCAAGACCGACGGGACCGCCGTTGTAGTTGTTTATCATTGTTGTGAGAATGCGTCGGTCAATACCGTCAAGTCCGAGTTCGTCGATGCCCATACGCTTCAGCGCGATCTGCGCATCGTGAAGCGTTATCACCCCGCTGCCTACGACCTGCGCAAAATCACGTGCGCGGCGCAAAAGGCGGTTCGCTATTCGCGGAGTCCCGCGCGAACGGGACGCTATTTCAACGGCGCCGTCATCATCTATTTCTATTCCGAGTATACGCGCACTGCGTGTAACTATGAGAGCCAATTCTTCGGGAGTATACAGTTCAAGGCGCAAAATCACGCCGAAACGGTCGCGAAGCGGCGCACTCAAACTACCCGCCCGCGTTGTGGCGGCAACAAGCGTAAAAGGCTGCAAATCAAGCCGTATGGATCTCGCCGAAGGACCCTTTCCTATGATTATATCTATCATTTTATCTTCCATTGCAGGGTAAAGCACTTCTTCAACACTGCGCGAAAGGCGGTGAATTTCATCAATAAAAAGAACATCGCCGGCGTTGAGGTTCGTCAAAAGCGCAGCCAAATCGCCCGGTTTTTCAATTGCGGGTCCGGATGTCGTGTGAAGCGTCGTGCCCATGGTATTCGCTATTATCCCCGCAAGAGTGGTTTTGCCAAGCCCCGGCGGACCGTACAAAAGAACGTGATCGAGCGGTTCGCCTCTCTTGAGAGCAGCTTCCATGTAAACCGCAAGATTTTCCTTGACCTGACTTTGCCCTATATAGTCTGACATTGTTTTCGGCCGCAGCGAAATGTCAATGTCGCTGTCCGCCGGCGTAAATTCGGGGGCGGTAAGACGCACATCTTCTTCAAATGAGTTTATTGAATTGTTGATTGAATTTATCGCCAACCGTTATCACCTCGACGAAAGCATTTTCAGTCCGTATTTTATCAAATCCTCAACGGAGGAATCGGAATCGGCGGATGCAAGTACCGATGCGGCATCGGACGAAGAAAACCCCAGCGCGGCAAGTGCGCTGACCGCCTCGGAAATATTTCCCGAAAAAACAGCCGGTGTATTTACACTGCCCGCCGAGATTCTTTCCGGAACGGATTTTGCAACCTTATCTTTAAGTTCAAGCACTATTCGCTGTGCAATTTTCGCGCCTACGTTTTGCGCCGCTCTGAGAGCTTTAACATCTCCCGCCGCAATGCACAACGCCAGTGTCTGCGGAGTAAGCACCGACAAAATCGAAATTGCGGCCTTGGGTCCCACGCCCGAAACGCCTATCAGCATTTTAAAGTACTCCAGTTCGGCTTCGTCGGCAAATCCGAAAAGCTCCATTGCATCATCTCTGACAGAAAGATACGTGTAGAGCTTCGCCGTTTCGCCGAGAAAACCTATCCGTTTCTGCGTATTAACGCTTACCGTACAGGCAAATGCGACACCGCCGCACTCAATCGCAACGGAGTTGGGAGCAATATTGACAATTTCCCCCGTAAGACTGTAAAACATCAAATAACCCTCCGTCTTTCGTCAGATTTTTTTCAAAGCGGACGAAAGTCCCATAATTCCCGATGCGCTGCAATGCGCATGACATATAGCCATTGCCAATGCATCCGCCGTGTCGTCGGGCTTCGGCACTGCGCTTAATCCCAAAAGCTGGCGCGTCATCTCCTGCACCTGTTTTTTTTCGGCTCTGCCGTATCCCACAACGCTCTGTTTGACTTGAAGCGGTGTGTATTCGCAAATCTCAGCACCGGAATTTTTTGCGGCGAGAAGAATAACACCCCTTGCCTGCGCAACATCGATAGCCGTTTTCTGATTCGTGTTAAAGAACAGTTTTTCTATCGACATAACTTCCGGTCTGTATTTGTCGAACAGAAAAGTCATGTCGTCATAAATATCTTTCAGCCTGTCGGGGAAATCCTTGCCCGATGTTGTCGTTACCGCACCGAAATCAAGAACACCGAAACGTTTATTCTCATATTCCAAGACACCGAAACCGACTATCGCATAACCGGGATCAACACCCAAAATAACCATAGCTCACCTCGACGAAAACTTTCAAAACAGTATATCATATTAATACTTTTTTATCAACCGCTTTCTTGCAGCATTTTCGAAAAAGTTGATTTGTAATGTAAAATTTATTTCAAATTTACACAAAAGTTCCTTTTTTGAATCGCATATACTTCGCAGCACAAAACAAGACTTGAAAAAATACAAAATAAGTTGTATGATATTACAGAATAAATGTTCGGAGGAAGATATGCCTAAAAAGACTCAATACGGTAACGACAGTATAAAATCACTAAAGGGTGCCGAACGTGTCCGTCAGAAGCCGGCTGTTATTTTCGGCGACGACGGACTTGAAGGATGTCAGCATTCGGTTTTTGAGATAATATCAAATTCAATAGACGAAGCGCGCGCGGGATTCGGAAACAAAATAATCGTAACGCGTTTTCTCGACAAATCCATAGAGGTTCAGGACTTCGGGCGCGGAATGCCGGTTGACTATAACAATGTTGAGCAATGCTTCAACTGGACACTTCTGTTTTGTGAATTGTACGCCGGCGGAAAATACGACCAAAACGACGGCGGAGGATACGAATTTGCACTCGGACTCAACGGACTCGGTCTTTGTTCCACGCAGTACGCCTCCGAATATATGGATGCGGAAATCCATTCGGGCGGTTTTTGCTACAAACTTCATTTCGAGAAAGGCGAAAACATAGGCGGCCTGCAAAAAGAGGAATACGAAAAGAAAGATACCGGGACACGAATAAGATGGCGTCCCGACCTTGATGTTTTCACCGACATCGACATTCCGCTGTCGTATTACCGTGATATCCTTAAACGTCAGGCTGTTGTCAACAACGGCTTGAAACTTGTCTTAAAAAACGAGATATCTTTGGGCAAATTTGAAACATTTGAGTATCTTTACAAAAACGGAATCGTTGACTATCTTTCCGAAACATCAGAGAATAAAACTATAACGCCGGTTCAGTTTTGGGAATGCGAAAAGACGGGGCGCGACCGAGAGGATAAACCCGACTACAAAGTAAAAATATACGCCGCGTTGGCGTTTTCGGACAGAATATCGCTGAAAGAGTATTATCACAATTCGAGTTGGCTCGAATACGGCGGTGCGCCAGAAAAAGCCGTAAAAACCGCCTTTGTTTCACAGATAGACAGCTATATGAAGCAAAACGGCAAGTATAACAAAACGGATTCAAAAATCACGTTTCAGGATATAGAAGACAGCCTTTTGCTCGTTATATCTTCATTTTCGACGCAAACATCTTACGAAAACCAGACAAAAAAAGCAATCAACAATAAGTTCATACAAGAGGCGATGACCTCTTTTTTCAGGCATCAGATAGAAATTTACTTTCTTGAAAACAAGCTCGACGCCGACAAAATTTGCGAACGCATTCTCATAAACATGCGTTCAAGAGTCAAGGCGGAAACCACGCGGCTTAATGTTCAAAAAGCTCTTTCGGGCGGAAAAGACATGCTTACGCGCATCGAAAAATTCGTCGATTGCCGAAGCAAAGATATTTCCGAGCGTGAAATATTCATAGTAGAGGGCGACTCCGCTCTCGGCGCATGCAAACAGGCCCGCGATTCGTCATTTCAGGCCATTATCCCCGTTCGAGGCAAAATATTAAACTGTCTGAAAGCCGATTACTCAAAAATCTTCAAAAGTGAAATAATTGCAGACCTCATAAAAGTGCTCGGCTGCGGCGTTGAAGTATCGGGCAAGGCGGTAAAGGGAGTCCCCGAATTTAATATCGAAAATCTGCGCTGGAACAAAATCATAATATGCACCGATGCCGATGTCGACGGTTTTCAGATTCGCACATTGATTTTGACGATGCTTTATGCTCTCATGCCGTCGGTGATAAAAGCGGGAAAAGTATTCATTGCCGAATCGCCGCTTTATGAAATAACCAGCGGCAAACAGACGTGGTTTGCATATACGGAAAAAGAAAAAGCCGATGCACTTGAAGAAATCGGCAATGCAAAATATGTTATCCAGCGCTCAAAAGGACTCGGCGAAAACGATGCCGACATGATGTGGCTTACAACAATGAATCCGCAGACACGGCGTCTGATAAAAGTTGAGCCGGACTGCGATGCCGCATCCGTATCGGAAAAATTTGACCTCCTGCTCGGAGACAATCTGCAGGGCAGAAAAGATCATATCGCCGAAAACGGACATCTTTACATGGATTTGGCAGACATAAGCTGAGAGGTTGTATAAGAAATGGCAAAGAAAAAGAAAAACGAAAATATATCGGCAGCCGAACCGGCAGCCGACGCAAATACGCATATTCCCGGCGCAGGTATTGTCGAAACGAAATTCATAACCGATACGCTCGAAACAAATTACATGCCATACGCAATGAGCGTCATTATGTCGCGTGCAATTCCCGAAATCGACGGATTCAAACCGTCGCACAGAAAGCTGCTCTACATGATGTTCAAGATGGGACTTCTCAACGGTGCGCGTTCAAAATCCGCGAATATTGTGGGCGCAACAATGAAACTCAACCCCCACGGCGACATGGCAATTTACGAAACGATGGTGCGCCTGACAAAGGGAAACGAGGCGCTTTTGCATCCGTATATAGACTCAAAGGGTAATTTCGGAAAAGCGTATTCAAAAAACATGCAATTCGCCGCATCAAGGTACACCGAAGCGAAACTCGATAAGATTTGCACGGAACTTTTTTCCGATATTGACAAAGACGCGGTCGATTTCGTACCGAACTACGACAATACCATGCCCGAACCGACGCTGTTCCCCGTAACTTTCCCAAGCGTTCTTGTAAATTCCAACACTGGAATTGCAGTCGGAATGGCAAGCAACATCTGCTCTTTCAATCTGCGTGAAGTATGCAATACAACAATTGAGCTTATAAAAAATCCCGAGCACGACTGTTTTGACACGCTGAAAGGACCCGATTTCAGCGGCGGCGGCTGCTTTATTTATGAACCGCAAAAACTGAGGGATGTGTACAACACCGGACGCGGCTCGCTCCGCATTCGGGGAAAATGCGCCTACGACAAAGCAAACAATTGTATCGACATAACCGAAATCCCGCCCACAGCGACTTGCGAAGCGATAATAGATAAAGTTATCGAAAATGTCAAAGCGGGAAAATTCAAAGAGATAAGCGACATCCGAGATGAAACGGATAAGACGGGTCTTAAAATTACGATTGACCTGAAGCGCGGCACGGATGCCGACAAGGTCATCCGACAGCTCTACAAAAAAACACCGCTTGAAGATACTTTCCCGTGCAATTTCAATGTTCTTATCGGCGGCACGCCAATGACGCTCGGCGTTAAAGATCTGCTCACGGAATGGATAGCATTCAGAACCGAATGCGTCAAAAGACGCACATATTTTGAGCTTTCAAAAGCGCGTGACAGGCTTCATCTTCTCAGAGGATTACAAAAGATATTGCTTGATATTGACAAAGCGATAAAGATTATTCGCGAAACCGACGAAGAAGACGATGTCGTTCCGAATCTGATGATAGGCTTCGGTATCGACGAAATCCAGGCGGAGTATGTAGCCGAGATAAAATTACGGCATTTGAACCGTGAATACATTCTGAAACGCACTGAAGATGTCGACAAACTCGAAAAATCGATTGCAGATATGGAAGATATCCTTTCCGACAAAAACAGAATCAAAAAGATAATAATTTCGGAACTCGACGCCGTTTCATGCAAATACGGCATTGACAGAAAAACGCGGATTTTGTATGAAACGGACGAAGAAGCGGATGCGGATGACGAACACATTCCCGATTACAATGTTATGTGCTTCTTTACCCGTGACGGATATTTCAAGAAAATCACTCCACAGTCATGGAGAATGGGCAACACTCATAAACTCAAAGACGGCGACGAAATTATTTTCGGCAGCGAAATTTCCAATGCATCCGAACTTCTGTTTTTTACAAGTAAGAATCAGGTTTACAAAGCCCGTGTTGCGGATTTTGATGAATGCAAAGCCAGTTCCCTCGGAGATTTTGTAGGCTCAAAACTTCATGTCGACGACGGTGAAAACGTTATCTGTATGATTCCGCTTCGGGAATACTACGGATATCTGATGTTCTTTTTTGAAAACGGAAAAGTTGCAAAAGTTGACATATCTGCCTATGAAACAAAAACCAATCGCAAAAAACTGATAAAAGCATATTCGGACAAATCCCCTCTCACGGCAATCAGGTATATCGACACCGACAAGCAATTCATCCTGTCAACGACAGCGGGAAGATATCTGATATTCAACACCGGCGCAATCTCACCAAAAACGACAAAAGACACGCAGGGCGTAGCCGTTATGTCTCTCAAAAAAGGGCATAAACTCTGTAAAGTAGAAGACTTTACAGAAGACAGGTTCGTCAATCCCTCACGCTACCGCACAAAGACGCTGCCGTCGACCGGCGCACTGCTTTCCGCTGAGGATGTCGGCGAGCAAATCAAAATGGGCGGCTGACAAAAAAATCAAAAGGAAGGCTTCACATTTGAAAGAAACCGCATTTATAACAGCCGAGTACAATCCTTTTCACAACGGACACCTTTACCATATCGAACAGACCAAACTGGCGGGCGCAAAAAACATAATTGTAATTATGAGCGGAAATTACGTCCAGCGCGGAGAATGCGCACTTTTTCCGAAAACAGAACGTGTAAAAGCCGCCATTGAAGCCGGCGCGGACCTTGTTCTTGAACTGCCGTTGAAATATACTGTCGGCGGCACCTCGTGTTTTTGTTACGGTGCAGTCAAAACCGCTTTGCTTACCGGACTCGACGGGACTTTTTCATTCGGCGCGGAAAGTAATATTACAAAACTGAAAACCACTGTCGATTTTTTGAACTCCGACACAGTTTACGAACATATCAAAGAACTTTGCAGGTGTAAAGGTTTTTCCTTTCCACGCGCAAGACAGACAATCGTCGAAAAAGAACTTGGAAGCGATTACCTTGACGCCGTCAGTGCGCCGAACAACATTTTAGCTTTACAGTATATAACGGAATCTCTGAACATGAACGCTCCGTTTGACTTTTTTGCACTTAAAAGAATAGGTGCGCCGCATGATGCCGCCGTCTCTGAAGAAAACGACAGCGTTTTCACCGGCGCAATGCATCTGCGGAAAATTTTGACGCATTCAAACAGTGAAACAATCTCCGTATGTTCGTTTGTGCCTGAGTTTTCATTTGTGCAGATAAAATCCTGCATGGAAAGCGGAAAATATGCCGACTGCGGAAAATTCTCTGTTGCAGCAATGGCGAAACTTTTATCAATGACAGAAAATGACCTATCCGAAATTAACGGAATCGGACAGGGACTTGAAAACGTTTTTTACGAGGCAGTGCGCCGCACGACAAATCTCAACGACGTTTGCACTCTCATTAAATCGAAACGTTATACCTTGTCAAGACTTCGTCAAAGTTGCGTAAGCGCCGCACTCGAAATAAAAAAAAGCGATACGAACGGCGATATTCCGTTCGTGACTGTGCTCGGATTTAACGCAAACGGCCGTGAACTTCTCCGCAAAATCCAAATGAACTCCGAAACACCGTTTGTCGGACTTCTTTCACAGGCAAAAAAACTCGGAAAAAACGCACTGCGCGACATCAGCATAATTGAAAACGCAGAATTTTTGTACAACTTATGCCTTCATAAACCCGAAGAAAATTTTTCCCCATACAAATTTAAACCTTTCATAAAATAGACATCGTTCTCAAAACTACAAACCGAACAAACAAAAGAAGGCTGTCGCAGATCTGTTAACATGAAGAACAACACTCAAAAAAGTAACGGGACGCGCGAACCGTAAAAAAAACGGCTTACACGTCCTTATTTTTTCCTGATAAAAGTTGTTAGTAAAAACGGGGCATGTCAAGGGCGGCTGCCTGAACAGCGTTCATTTTCCCCTTAATATGTACCGAAATTTCTGTTATTCGGGCAGTCTGTCAGGCGAAGAAAACTTCAAGTAGGAAGCAGACTCCCCTCCCCGCTCCATGCGTCAGCCTGTCCTCTTTTTTTTTGTGATATCAACTTAAACAAGATACAATATTATTTTAACAGTACATCCTCATTCGGAAATACTGTTTTGCTTTTTGCAGCTTTAGACGAAATCGGAATATCAGAGTTTTATTGAGCAGAATGTAATATAACCGGACGGGTATGCTTCATACAGAATCCCTATTTTCCCGTCGGGCAAAACGCAGCAGGAGGAGTAGGCAAAGAAATCGGCGAATTCGCCGAATACGGAGTATTTCCCGCAATCTTTAATATTGTACGCTTTTATAAATTTAATTTTGCTTTTTTCGATATGTCCTAAAAACAGTTTACCGTCGGTACGTGTCGCATCACGTCCATTGTGTCCGGTAGGCGTAACCAGCGCAATATAGTATCCGTCATTTTCTAAACCGTCGGGTAATTTCACTTCATCGGACAGCGAAACAACCGAACGCTGACACTGCGGTGAATGTATATCGGTATTCGGGCATTTTTCGAAGGTTTCCCCGCCGTCAACGGACACACTTAAAGGAATATATCCGCCGCCTTTGGGACGTCCGAAGCAGTACACTTTACCGTCGGGCGACTCAACAAGCTGACACTCGTCGACATTCATACATTCCGCCGACGTACACTTTCTCCAGCCTTTACCGTTGTCGTCGCTTATGAGCACACACGGTTTGCGAAGAGAGTAAACAGGCGCAAGCAGCCGACCCGCAAACTCACCGTGTTTCAGTGCAATTCCGATACCGGGCGTAACACCAAGAAAACCGCCGTCGCCGTCATCTTTCACAGAGAAATTCAAATTAACAGGCTGAGTAAATGTTTCGCCGCCGTCGTAACTTTCAAGACGGAAAATGTAAGACGTAACCGCAGCACGCAAAGGCGCGGGCGATGTTTCCGTACATAACGGCGTCCCATCGGTGTCGAGGACTTCCCATTTTTGGACAAAAACAGGTTCTTCCTCCGAAAATTCCGGTTTTGAGCGACTCAAAAAAATGTTCCCAACGTATATATCGTGTCCGTCTTCGTACTCCGGCACAAGCGGAGGAAATTTTGTAACATATTCACCCTCTCCTGCGGCATAATACATATCACCGTAAGTTGCGAATGAAAACAACGGATTGTGACGTTTCGGAATATAATAACGCGTTTTTCTGCCTGTGTCATCATACACAAAACCGTCATCGCGCAAAGTAAAGACTCTGTCATTTTTATAAGGCTTTCTGTCAAGCGCGGAGCGCGACGTATGAAGGGCAAGATATTTTTTTCCGTCAACTTCGACATATCCGCTGCCGTCTTCAAGGAGTTTGCCGTTGTGCAGTCCCTTGCATTCCGGATAGAAATCTATCAGCAAAACAATTTTCCCGGTCGGAGCTTCAATCATGAGAGGGTCTATGCAAAAAGCCGCACTGTACTCGTCGTCGTTGTACGGGTATTTTCTTACCGGCGGCGAAAAAACCGTTTTTAACTTGCCGAACGACTTGCCGCCGTCTTTGCTTATACGAATGCCGAGTTCTATCCGTCCCCAGTCCTTGCCGCATGACGCCTTATCGGCAGCAGCTATCACCGTTCCCGCAAATTCCCCGTTTTTCAGGCAAATAAGCGACGGTATCCTGTTGTCGTGCATAATGCACTCTGTATCGTTTCCGATAAATGCACCGAATGCATCACTGTTTTTTCCGACAAATACCGGAGTATCTTTTACCATTGCCACCGACTCCTAAACTTACGATATTGGAAAAGCATCACTTTAATTTTATCACATAAAATCCGCGCATTCAAGCGAAATATGTTGCATGTTCGACGCAAATATGATAATATGATTTCAGCAACACAGAAAAGAAGGTATACAAACCATGGCAGACAAAAACACAAAGAAAAATCTCATCCAAATGCTGAAATTCGTCCTGTTTTCATGCTCGGCGGGTATTATTCAAATCGGCAGCTTCACTCTTATGAGCGAAGTCCTCATAAAAACGCAATTCATCGCCAACCTGATGGCGGAGCATCCCGGTTTTGCAAAAATCATGGAGAACGAGTACGGCCCGATGTATCTTATTGCCCTGATACTGTCCGTCATCTGGAACTTCACAATCAACAGGAAATTCACATTCAAATCGGCAGCGAACATTCCCGTTGCAATGCTTAAGGTATTCGGCTACTACCTTGTATTCACTCCGCTCTCAACAGTAATAGGCAACGCATGCACCGCAAAATTCGCATCGGTCGGCGGCATCGATTACATTGTTCTTATAATAACGATGCTCTGCAATATGATAACGGAATTTTTATTCTGCAAATTTGTCGTCTACAAAAATCAGGAAGACACCGCCGTCAAAGCGGAGCAAAACAATCAATAAACAGTTTCGCCCAATGCGGACAGTATAAGCCGGGATGCCAGTTTCCCGGTTTTGTTTTGTATGTCAAGGATGGGATTTACCTCAACCATGTCCATGCTGAGCAGTTTGCCGGTTTCGGCTATCATCTCCGTTGCCAGAAATGCCTCTCTGGCTGTCAGTCCGCCGCCAACCGGAGTGCCCGTGCCGGGAGCTTCTTCGGGGGAAAGCGCATCGACGTCAAAGCTCAAATGTATGCCGACGGTGTCATGGCACACTTTTGCAATCGCATTCTTCATAACGGCGTAAATGCCGTATTTGTCGATATCGCAAATCGGGTAAACGTTAACGCCCGCCCTCTTTAATCTTTCGCGCTCTTGCGATTCAATGTCGCGTGCTCCGACAAGAGCGCATTTCGCGGGGTCAACAAAAACGGCTCCGTCGCCGAAGTCAGCCATTAAATCCGGACCGTAACCGCAAACAGCCGAAAACGGCATGCCGTGCATGTTTCCGCTTACGGTGCTGTCCTCGTTGTTCCAATCGGCGTGTGCATCTATCCAAATAAGCCCTATTTTTCCGAAGTGACGCGACACCGCCGAAACAGAACCTGCCGCAATGCTGTGATCCCCGCCGAGAACGACCGGAAAATGTGCCGCAAGAAGTGACTGCGACACTTTGTCATGCAGTTTTCTGTCTGTCTCTTATACACTCT
>CAVKLD010000027.1:0-23815 GCA_963657065.1 bacterium | reverse complement strand
CATACGGGCGGTACTGCGTGAAATACACTCCGCGGTACTTCGAGCCGTTGTACTCAACGTCCGTGTACTTCATGTAGTCGCTCTGCTTACGGCTGATGTAGTAATCGTAGCTCGTCCATCCGTCGGTCGAACCCGCCGCAGCAGTCAGCGCAGACTTGAGCGTCGCGTCCGTCACTTCGCTCTGCGGATACGAACCGAACTCAACAACATCACCGACCTTGTAATCGGTTTTACCGGGCAACGGATCGCCATAGTCGAACGTTTCCGTGCCCATCGTGTCGCAGCGCGAGCAGTCGTAGTAGTACTTCGCGGGACTTGTCACGGTTGCATCCTCTGCGAGATGCGCTTCGTCGGTAATCTTTTCGGTGAAGTCATGACCGAGTTCGGCAATTGTTTCCGATACTCTCGAAAGTTCTTCGCCGCAAGATTCACAGTAAACCACACTTTCGTAATAACCCGTCTTGGTGCAGGAGGGGTCGGTTCTGTTCTCCTCGACCGCTGCGGCGGGAGTGTGATAACTGGTGCGCGGGTTAAACGTAAGAGCGGGAAGTACGCCGGTCTTCGTGTAACGAATATCGTTATATTCATTTACATAGCCGAAACTGTCAACATAGCATGTGTCGCTCTCCGAATCGCCGGCGGTGCGAAGCCACCATTCGGCGGCGTTGTTTGTTTCGTCGACGAACACGCCGAGGACCTTTGCATAGTCGGTTGCCGCAATTTCACGCGTTTCGGACTCGTCAACGGAATCCGAGAATCCGTAAGAGGTATCCTGCGCCTCGGAATAGCTCAGGAGATACACTTTATCGGATGTTGACGCACTGTCATAATCCGCGTACTCACTGTCGAAAGCCGAATTGTCAAGCGTGACTTTTGCCATCCGGCAACGCTCGGCGGAAGTGAACGCACTCGCCGCAAATTCGCCGTTAAGCCATTCGCGGATGCTGCTGTGTTCATAGTTGTTCTGATAAATCGTTGTGCCGTCGGCTGTCGATGTCGAATCCGAAGCGTCGCAGTATTCACGCGAATCGATAACGTACTTCGCGCGAACCGACAAATCACCCGTAGACTCATCGCAAGCGGCAATAACCCACTCCAGCGGTTCATACTTAAACCAGTATACCGTATTTATTTCATAACCGTTATACTGCTGATTCGGGTCTTCCGGAGCGTCCTCACTGTAAGTCAGGTCGGGGCGGTACTGCGTGAAATATACGCCGCGATATTTCTCGCCGTTGTATTCGATATCGGCGAATTTCGTATAATCATCCTGTACGCCGCCGGCATAGAAGTTCAAGCTCTCCCATGCTGACACGTCATCGGCTTCAGCCGTAAGGACATCCTTGAGCGTCGTGTCCGTCACTTCACTCTGCGGATATGAACCGAACGCGATAATGTCACCCGTTTTGTACTCCGTTTTTCCGGTCGGATCTGTCGGGTCTGTCGGATCTGTCGGATCTGTCGGGTCTGTCGGAGCTGCCGAGTCTGTCGGAGATTCTTCACCCGACAGCGGATCACCGTACTCAAACGTATCCGTCTTGCTCATCTCGTCGCAGCGTGAGCAATCGTAGTAGTACTTCGCGGGACTTGTCACGGTTGCAGGCGACGCGAGATGCGCTTCGTCGGTAATCTTTTCGGTGAAATCATGACCGAGTTCGGGAGTTTTCTTTTCATCGGCTTTGCCGCAGGCTTCGCACTCGTACTTTTTCACTCCGGGGTCTGTACATGATGCAGGGGGAGAAGCTTCGACTAATCTCCACAAATGGATGCCGTTTGCACAATCGGTGGTGCTGTGGGAAAATCCGCACTTTCTGCACGTTCTTGTAGTTACCGTCGTTTCGCCTTCCTGCGTTTCGGTAATTTCGAAATCGTGCCAACTGTAAGTGAAGCTGTCGTCAATCATTGCGAACGAGCACACGGAGCATATCGCGCTGTGCACCGTTGTGTAACAGGTGTCTGCCGTGCCGATTATGTTCTCCTCGTTGACGACCACATAGTTGTGTTTTTCGCATGCAAGCCACGGAACGAGCCAATCAAACAAGCCTATTCTCTGCAAAAGTTCCACCACGCTGGGGAACAGATACTGTTTTCTGTTATCGAGTGACTCGACGAGATTAACGGCGACTTTCGCAAGATTCTTGCGTGAAAGCAGCTCGTCGATGCTTATCAGCATATCATCGTCGATAGTTCCGGGGAAGACTCCGTTTACAAGGTGCTGCACTACCATAAGCGCGGCGGCAATAAGGCTGCGCCCTGAGAACGGATTGAACGCGCTCGTGTTTTCGCTGAGGATATCCGTAATGTTCGTCAGCTTCAGCGAACACGCCGCCTCATAGATTTTGTCAACGAACACGCCGAGGTCAAACGGAAGAATTTCCTCGCCGTACGCCTTTTCACAGCCGTTGAGTATCGCCGTGGGCAGCAGGGAGTTGAGTATGACGGAAATCTTGTACCACGCGCCGTTGCCGTCGAGAACACCTCTTTCGTGCGGCATCGCATCCGTCACGGGAATCAGTCCGTCGATGTAGTCAATCGCCCAGTCGGCAATTTCATCGAGAACGTCTTCCCAGTTCCAACCGCCGGCTTTGTACGCGGCAAGTTCGTCGTGAGTAAGTCCGAAATCGATGTCGGATTCTATCAGAAGCCACGCAAGGCTGTAGGCAAGCATGTTGAAAGACTGCTCTTTCCAGTATGCGTTGTCTTTCACAAGGAACGCGCCGTTTTCGTCAAACAGAGCGTCGGTGAAGTCATACGGATTATTCACGGTCTTGTCAATCGAACCGGGCATAACGAACGTATAAATCGCGTACGCCGCAAGCTGGTCAAGACTGTCAAACTTCACCTGCGTGAAGAATTCGCGATCCTCGCCCTCAAGTGTAAGAATCAGTTCGAGTATCTTAAACGCGGTATCCTGCCAGTAGACGTTTCTGTCGCTGACAGCCTTAAAGATATCCTTTACGATATCAAAGAGTGTATCGGGTTCGGTAAGAATGTCAATGTTTTCAACAACATCATCGCCGATTGCACCGGGCAGAACGCCGTTAACAAGACGCTGAACCATAATCAGAACCGCGTCAAACAACGGTTTGTCGTAGAAATAGTTTTCCGTGCTGTCGTTGACGGCGACTATGCCGAACAGTTTGCCGATGTCGATATTTACAACACTGCCGTAAATTACGTCTTCGATAAAGACGCCGAAATCGAACGCGACGGTTTCTTCGCCGTAGACTTTTTCACAGTTGTTTATCAGCGAGAACGGCAGCATTTGCAGCACTTTTGAAATCTTGTACCATGCGCCGTTGCCGTCGGTCACGCCCATTTCCGTCGCAACTCCGTCGAGTGCGGGGAAAACGCCCTTGACGTAATACAACACCCAGTCAACTATTTCATCAAGATAATCGCGCCATGTGTATACGCCCTTGCATGAGGCAAAATATTCGGAAGTAAACGGATATTTTGCAATTTTCATCAGTTCGTCATCATTTTCGAAAATGAACGAGCTCAGGCAGTTCACCACGAAATCGGTAAGAATCGTGAAAGTAACGTCTTTCCAGTATTCGCCGTCTTTGCCGTCCGCGGCAATGAGCGACTTGTAGTCGCCGATGCACATGTCGGCGTACGCTTCGTCGGTCATTTTGTCGGCATACGTTCCGTCGGCATACGTTCCGTCGGCCGATTCCTCAGGATTGAACACCGCCTTGTGCGCGTACGACAGCAGCACCGCTGCGCCCTCGGCGACGGAGTCAATTTCCGTCCAGTCACGGAAAATCATGGGCATGAACATATTCAGAGCCATGACCGCCCCTTGTTCGAGCGTAATTTCACGTATTTCATCATCGCTCATTTCGTTGAACCCTTCAAGGAACATCGAAAGCAGCGGCTTAACGATGGTGGAGGTTCTCTCGTCGGTGAGCGCGAAACGGATAACTTTTGTAATATTATCCGTCAGGACTTCATTGCTGCCGTCAACCAGACCTATAGAGCTAAATACGTCGGGGAGAAGAGCCTCTTCGAGTATCTTATACGCAACGTGATTAAGCTGCGAGAAAATGCCGCCCATCGAGAAATAGTTCTCGGTCAGACCGAACTTGTCAATGTCAAGATGAACGGTCGGATCAATCATCGAGAAGATTGAAGCATAAACATTGTACTCTTTAAACACGGCTTTAACGGTGTATTTTTCACCGTCCGCGTTTTGGCATACGAAATACAAATCGTCCGATACGGTGTACACCGCCGTTATCTCGTCCTGCAATTCACTTTGAACGTCTAAACCGGGAAGCACGTTAAAATTGTACCATTCCGGACCATTATGTATAATTCCGCCGTGAATAACGGGCGAATCGGCAATTTTCGTGCCGGTCGTCTCAAGTTCTTCAACGGAAAGAACGTTTGCCTGCGCATCCGAAAATACGCCGCGAATATCCGCACACTTATAGAGCGTGTCGGACGAAGCAACATAATAATAACGCTGTTCGCCGGATGTGAATATACGCAGATCGTTCGAATCGTAATAGGAATCGGGATCAAAAGTTCCGCGTTCCTCTTCAACTGCCGCTCTTTCTTCCGCACTTGCCGGCGCAGCTATAACCGTAGCCATACTGCCGGTCGACATGGAAGACTCAGTACTCGACTTAAGTTTAAAAATACACGTTCCGAATGCCTTACCGTTAAGAGCACTCGACCACTCATCAAAAGATGCATATAATACATCATCATCACTCGCGCTGCCGAACTTTCCTATCCAATAGAAATTTCCATTAAATTCCACAACTTGATATTTCAATCCATTGTAGCCGCTAAACCAATTCGAGTCATCACCGTCCATCCAGCCGTTATCATCCGCAAGGGTGAGAATCTCGTTATACTGCTCATCTCCGGAGGTAATTTCCACACCGGGAACGTAGGCTTCGGTCAGCAAAAATGCGTTCGCCGTATTGAGAGAGATGTCGATAACTTTTTTGTTATTTGTCATCAACGCTTCCGCGAAGTCGCAGATGCACTGATACAAAGTGTTTTCGGAAATGTCGACGGAAGACGTCGGCTTGCCGGAAGAAAGCTCGTCGTCCTCGTCGGGCGCCAACATCGAAATGCCTGCGTTTATCAGACAATTGAGAAATTTCGCAAGTGATTCCTTCAACGAAAATTCGTCGGGATCATTACCGCTGAAACCGTACGCGAAGTTGTCAATCATACCCTTTATGACCTTGTCGATAAGCGCGTACAGACTGTCGTTCGAAACATCAAGCGAACTGTGGATAAAATCCGCATCCGATACCGTTTCACTCTCGGTCGTGCCGTCGGTCGTGCCGTCGTCGGTCGTGATGCCGTCGTTTGTGCCGTACACTTCGCTTTCAACTGAGCGAAGAATCGTGCCTGCTTCGTAAGCAGCACCGTTAATTTCATCGAGTGCTCCGTTAATCAAACCGTTGAGATTATCGGAAATGAGCTTGTCGAGCGACACTTGTTCGCCCTCTTCCGCTTCGACGCCGAACAGAGATACAAGAAATTTAAGCAGGTCAAAAGACGAGATCGTGTTTCTTACCTCTTCGGCTTCTGTTTCCGTTGCACCGAAAAATTCGAAGCATTTTCCGAAATCAAAATTTCCGTTGAACAGCTTCGTGATGTACGACGAGTTGTCTTTCAGAAACTCAATCGCGGAATAAAGCAGCTTGAAATCGCCGCCGCTTCTCGATGCGTTTTCAATAGCGGAGATGTCGAGATTATCGAAATCGCCGCCGAAATCCTTGTTTTTCACCCAGCCGATTGCAACAGCAATCATGTCGTCAACGGATGAAAATGACGCATCTTTGCCGGTTATCTCTTTGTAGTCTTTCGCAATATCTTCACCCTCAAGCGAAAGCAGGTCATCGAGATAATCGAACACCATCGTCAGAATCTGTTCCGGCGATGCGCTTCGAACCTCATTTGTGCCGATGTACGTACTGTAATCGGCAGGTTGGTTTTCGCCCTCGGCATATGCGGCGTCCGCTGTGATTGAACCGAAATCAAACGACGTTCCGATGAATGGGAATGACGTCATCAGCATCAAAACGGCAAGCACGCAAGCCAGTGCTTTTTGCAGTTGTTTTTTCATTGCGTTTCCTCCTGTTCTCATCATATATATGAACAAAAAACCGCAACAACCCGGACCGATAGCCTGAGTTTGCTGCGGTTTGTTGATACGTTTTAATCTTCCGAAATAACATAATATCGTCTTTTACGCATTAAGTTTACTGTACAATTCATCTTTGTTACCTATCCATTCTTCTTCATTACATATATTCTTCCTGTTAATACTATCATAAATGTGTACATTTTGTCAATAGTGAGATTGATATTTTTACTCTGAGTACTGTATTTTACCATTTTCTATCTACTTATCCGCACCGAATCCGCCGAATCATACACAAATAAATAAAAACAGCACCGACGGTCACGTAACGTGTACAACCGCCGGTGCGCAGTGCCCGAAATATAAAATTGATAAGAATTTGTACATAAGTATTGACGGAACATTTGCATAATGTAAAATTTGCCGTAAAATACAACTCCGTCACATCATTTAAGGATTCTTCCGCTGTTCAGGAGGACGACGAAAGCGCCGATATTGTGGAGAAACGCGCCTGTCACGGGTGAAACGACACCGGCGGCGGCGAGAAAAATCATCACGAAACTTATTGAAAAGGCGATTACGATATTCGCGTAAATGGTTTTCTTCGTCCTGCGGCAGAGCTTTACAAGAAACGGCAAATTGCGCAAATCGTTGTTCATAAGTGCAATATCCGCACTTGCAATCGCCGTGTCGCTGCCCATTGCACCCATCGCAATACCAACATCGGCTTCGTTGAGAGCGGGCGAATCGTTAATCCCGTCGCCGACCGCCGTGACGGTATGCTCGTTTTTCGCAATCTTCACATTTTCGAGTTTTTGTTCGGGCAGAAGCTGACTTTTTACGGTATCGAACCCTATTTCACTGCCGACACGCATCGCCGCAACGCTGTTGTCGCCGGTGAGCATGCAGTTTTCGACTATACCGAGCGACTTAAGCTCGGCAAGCGCGGCAGCGGCTTCGGGGCGCGGAATATCCCGAAAAACTATGCAGCCAAGCAATTTGCCGTCTTTCGCAACCCAGCTGCACGCGCCTTCCGTTTCAAATTCATCCGTGACGTCGAACCCCTCCGCCGCGAGAAAGCGTCGCGACCCCAAGAGAATCTCGGAATCGCCGTTTTTGCCGCGAACGCCCCTGCCGACTTCCTCGGTAACGGCATAATCCGTGTAACTGCGCTCCCCCGCGAGTTTCATAACCGAACGTGAAGTCGGATGCAGCGAACCGTTCGCAACTGCGGCGGCGGCGGTGATAAGTTCATCCTCACTCTCCGCTCCGGCAAGATGCGTGCCGACGGCTTCAAGCGTGCCGCCCGTAACCGTGCCGGTTTTGTCAAATACGAAATAATCCGTTTCGGCAAGACGATCGATAAACGACGGCTTTTTTATCAATATGCCGTGTTTTGAAGAAGCCGCAAGCGCGGCGATAACGGGCGCGGACGAAACGAGCATGTAGCCGCAAGGACAGCTAACCACGAGAACCGCAACCGCCCTTGAAATATTCTTCGTAAAAAGCCATACGAGCGTGGCAATTATTATCGCCATGGGGATATAATACACCATAAATCGGTCTACAATACGCGTTTCGGGCATGGTCATGTTTTCGGCGTTCTCGAGCAGCTCGACAATCTTCGAAAACGACGTGTCGGAATAATCCTTTTCGACGCGCACTTTTATCTCGCCGTCGATATTGACCGTACCCGCGTAAACGGCGTCGCCGACGACGGTTTCTTTCGGCAAACTCTCGCCCGTGAGCGATTTCTGATCCATGTTCGTCGCGCCGGAAACGACCGTACCGTCCACGGACAGCGCCGCGCCCGGTTTCACGACTATCATGTCGCCGGGGACAAGGCTTTTTGCATCAACCTCAACCTCGACTCCGTCCACGAGCTTTATCGCCGTTTTGGACTGCATCTTTTTCAATCCGTCGAGCGCGTCACGACCGCCCATGATGCTTTTTTCCTCAAGGAAATGCACCACGGTAAGTATAATCGGAATGAGAATTGCAACGGTGTACTCGCCGTCGAGCACGCACACGACAACCGCCACAAAAACAAGTATTTCCATCGACGCGGAAATATCCTGCTTTATGAATCCTTTTATTGCGGTAATTGCAATCGGCACGCCGATAATCAGCACGCCCAGAAAATAAATCATTCCCGTGATAACGTCCTGCGACGGAAAAATTTTTGTGTAAAGTTTGCCGGCGGCAAGACACACCAGCGCGGCGAGAGAAGATACTATATCCCGCGCAAAGCGTTTTTTGTCGCTGTCGGAGAGCATGTCGCCGCTCAGCGACCGCAGCTCGTCACCGGCGGAGCTTGAAACAGTCTTCATTTTATCCCTCCTCACGGCAAAATAACTTTCGCGCCGTCGCTGCCGTCCGGCACGATAATCGTCGCACCGGTCTTTTTGAGAGCCTCTGCGACACGCAGTCTGAAAGTCGAATTCATAACGACATCGGGCGCCGCTTTATACTGCTCGTAAAGTCCGTTGAACACCGCGACTTCTTCGTTCGCCTTCGTCTGACGGTCGGACGAATTCGTCTTGGCAGTCGATACAAGCGACTGCGCCTCGGCTTCGGCTTGAGGAATGCGCGACGCGGTGTAGTCGTTCGCCTCCTGGATAAGCGTCTGCTTTTTGACAGACGCGCTTATTACGCTTTCAAAAGCGTCCGTCGTTTCGGCAGGCGCGGATACGGCAGGCAGTTCGATGTTCGTCAGAGTAAGCCCAAGTCCCAGTTCGTCGAATATCTCCTGCACGTTTTTTATAAGTTCCTGCGCAGTTTCGCTGCGCTTGTTCGTCAGAATATCGTCGACGGTCATTGAAGACGCTACTGCGGTAAGTTCCCCGCTCACAACGCCGTTAACGGTGCTGTCGATGTCGGCGACATGCAGCGCGTACGCCACCGGGTCGGAGATTTTGTACTTCACCACCGCCTTTATCTGCACGAGATTTGAGTCGCCCGTGATAACATAGCCGACGTTTTTCACGTTTTCGGACTTCGTTTCTTTCGTGTAGTGCGTCTGCACCGTGGTTTCCTGCACTTTCTGCACGGGAATTTTTATGACCTCGTCGATTATATACGGGAACGCGAAGTGAAGCCCCGGCTGCTTTATCTGCTCCGACTGCGTCGCGCCGGTGAGTTTGCCGAACCTCAGCACGACGGCAACTTCACTGCTGTCCACTTTATATACGCCCGTAAGGGCAATGAGCACAAGCGCGGCAATAACTATTCTGTGGAAATATTTCACCACCGCCGACACTGCGCTCTCCAGTCTTTCCTGTTCGTTTTTTTTCATGACTTTGCCCCCGTCAGTTCACGTCGGAGATAATGCCGAACGGCCCGTCCTGCGCTTTCATGACGAGAACGGTGTCCTCGCTGACGGAATTTTCAAGCGCGATAAGTTTTTTGAGGAACACAAAGAGCGTGGAATCCTTGTCGTAAGCCTCGCCGTAAATCGCGGCGACTTTTTTCTCCGTTTCCGCATCAATCCCGGCGGCTTCGAGCTTGCCCTCCGCGATAATTTCAGCCGCTTTCGCGTCCGCTTCGCTTATAATGACGGCTGCGTCGCGTTCGCCCTCGGCAAGAAGCTGCGTAGCCTGCTTCTCGCGGTCGGCTATCATCTGCTCGAGCACGCTCTCAACATTCTTGTTCGGCAGCGCAAGACGCTTTATTTTCACTTCCTCTATCCCGATGCCGTAATCGGCAAGTGCCTTTTCGGTGATACCGTCGCAAATCTTTTCGCTCACCTCGTTTATCTTGACATTTTCAAGGTCGGTAGAAACGAGATTTTGAAGAGTGTACCCGCCCATAACACCGTTTTTTACGGTCGCGGCAAGGTCGTTTAAGTATTTCTGCGCCTTGTCGATGTCGCCGACGCTTTTGTAGAACTTCTGAACGTCCTCGATGTGCCAAATGATATACGTCTGCAATATGATGTTTTTCTTGTCGTTTGTAAGAGTTTCGGTGTAACCGGAATCCATGTACTGCGAACGGGTGTCGTATGAAATGACCTTTTCGAACGGATACGGCAGCTTAAAGTGCAGCCCCGCTTCGGTGTACACTCCCCTCACGTCGCCAAAGCGCGACACGATTGCATTCGTCCCCTCGCGCACGGTAAAGCAAAAACCGAACACCGCAACTATCACCGCAAGCAGCGCGGCAAAAATCCACTTGTACGCTTTTTTGACGGCGTTCTTTTTTTCAGCCGCATTATCGAAAATTTTCTTTGTTTTCATACTGCTGTTCCTCTCATTCCACCACGGTCACGCTGCCGTCCGTGCGGTTTATGATAAAATCGTTCATACTGCTCTCTGCGGACGGCGTGAAAACGTACATTTTTTTGCCGTTGACAGCCGTAACGAACGTATCGAGATATTTCGACAGTTCAAACGACTCCGGGTGCGCCCTGTACGCCTCATCGGCTGCATCGAACACCGCCGCGTCATACTCAGCCGCCGCCGTTTTTTCCGTCTGACGCGCTTTTGCGTCGGTCACGGCTGTTTTTGCGATTTTTTCGGCGTTCGTCGTCGTGCTTGCCGCTTCTTTCTCCGCATTTGTGATAAGAGTTGTCTTTTTAACAGCCGCGCTCACAACACTCTGATATACGTCGGCGATTTCGACGGGCGGGTGAATGCTCTCAAGCACGACTTCTTCCACGGCAATGCCGATTTCCGACTCTGCGAGCCGCTCGTTTATCTCGTCCTTGAGCGCAGCCGAAAGTCCCGTGCGGTCAACGCTCATAAGCGTGTCGAGATTTGTAAAAGCCGTGTGCGACAGCACCGCCTCGTACGCAAACGCGGTCAGTATCCGCTCCGGTTCGCTCGACGTTTTTATATACTGCGTAAGGTCCGATATTCTGTAATTCAGCTTGAGGTTCGCCGACACAAGCTCGTTGCCGCCGCCGGTCAGGAGTTTGTATTCTTCCGACGCATGCGTCCCGTTCCAGAGGTTGTCGTCGCTGCCCGATGACTCGTAACCCACGGTAACGCTCTTTACCCTGTGTACGTCGTAAAGCTCCGCCTTGTCGATGGGATACGGCAGTTTGAAATGCAGCCCCTCTTTAACCGAAACTTCGTTCATTGCACCAAAACGGTACACAACCGCTTCTTCGTAAGGTTCTACTTTATAAACACATGTTGACAAAAGGAGCAAAAGCGCAAGTCCCAGCACCGCCCCGGGCAGAGCCGAGCCGACCAATTTTATGCTCCAGAGGGATTTCAGCGACAATCCCGTGTATTTTTCGAGCGTATCGGCAAGCGTTTCGCCCTCGACCCTGTTTACAAACGGAACAAAAACGCCGTAGTTCATGTCGCCCGGAACATCGCGTTTTATGAAACTCATCACGAGCCGAACGGCAATCGCGGCGGCGATGTAAACAAGGCAAAAGCGGTAAAACCACTTCATATATTGGTATATTTCCAATTTAAGAACGGCAGTGACCGCCAGAACGACCGCATAGACCGTAAACGCCGCGCCGCACGCGGAATACAGCCCCGCAAACGTAACGCTGCCCCTTTCGCGGTTTTGCACGGTGCGGTTTTTGAAAAAGAACGCCGCAGCGGCAAAAATACCGAGGACGGCAGCCTCCGCCGCAGTATAATCATGCGTGTTGCTCAAAAGACGTTCGTCCGAATACCTGAAGGCGGCAATTATCATGCGCAGAAGTATCTGCCCAAGCGAAACGGAATAGAACACCGCAATCAGCTTTTCGCGGTTGACGGGTTTACGCTCTTTTTTCTTCGGATTTTCGCCGTACGCGTCGCCTGCAACAGCATCGTCATCGTATATAATTTCGGTTGTAACCGTGTCGGAACCGATGATTCCCGCCGAAATCGCCGTTTCTTCCGTCCGCGCCGCTTCTTCAGTCCGCTCCGCTTCTTCAGTCCGCGCCGCGTTTTTTCTGCGTGAGAACTTTACACGCGCACCGCGCTTTTTTTCGCGCTTCTTCCGCGTTCGCGGTTCGCTGCCGCGCTGACGGTCGGAAATCAGCATAAATACAAAAACGACAAGGCATATCTCTCCGCAGTAGCGGCTCAATATGCCTATTTGTGTAATTTCATTCAAATTTTTTCCGAATTGCAGCGCAAAAAGTATAACATCCGCCGCAACAAAAAAGAATACAACGGGGATAAGTCCTTTTGCACTGTCGGGCAATTTTATTTTTTTCAATATAACCCCTCCGAGCTAAATCCGCACCGCCGGCATAACCGCACGTAAACCGCACGTATAACCGCCGCCGCGCCGCTTAAAATTCCGTACGGGAACAAAGATGCTCCGAAATCTGCAATCCGAGTAAATTCTCGACATTGACATGTGCTATCTTTTCGCGCTGTCCGTCCGAAAGCGGCAGCCGCTCGACAAGCTCACGATTGTACGCAGGGTCCTCAATCGGATAATCCGAACCGAACATCACGCGGTCGATGCCGTAGGCGTTTATAAGTTTCATCGCCTTTTCAACGCTCAGACTTGACAGAGCGGAAGACGTATCCGTAAAGCAGCGTTCCTCGCCGCGAAGAAATTCAAGCGCGGTATCCTGCATCGACCAGCCGCCCATATGCGCGGCTATGACGGTGAGTTTCGGGAACTCATGCAAAATGCGTCGAATGCGTTCGGGATGTGAAAAATTATACCTCGGATCGCCGGAATGAAGCATCAGCGGCAGTTTGCCCGCGATGATATCGTACAGGGGAAACAGCCTTGCGTCATCCGCATTGAAACCCTGCATGTCGGGATGCAGCTTGACGCCCTTAAAACCCTGCTCCGCGAACCTCGACGCCATAGCCGCAATATCGGTATTTCCGGCGTGCATCGTCGCGAAAGGGATAAATTCCGGGTGTTCGGCGCACTCGCGCAGAGTAAAATTATTTATGCTCTCCGTGTGAACGGGGTTAACGCTGACGGGCAGCAACACACTGCGAACAATGCCGACCTCGCGGTCGAGCCGAAGCAGCTCTGACGACGTGCCGATGTGTTCGGTCCCGACATCGTAAAAGCGGCAGGTGCTCTCCGTCGCTTTTTTACTTATCGCGTCGGGATAAATATGACTGTGAACATCAATATAATACATAACTCTATACAAACAATTTATATACAAGTAAGCTGACGGAATCGTCGCCTGTCGGCTTAAGCCGACTGGAATCGCCCCGTGCCGCCTGCCCGCTTACTTTAAAAATCCCTCTACTATAACTTCTTCGGCCTTTTCGGGTGTCATGCCGAAAGACATGAGCTTGACAAGCTGGTCGTTGTTTATTCTGCCGATGGCGGCTTCGTGAACAATCTGCGCAAATTCGTCGTTCGCCTCGATAGCCGGAACGGAGCTTATACGCGCCTTGTTCATGATTATTGAGTCGCACTGAACATGCGCGGCGCAGCGGGCGTTGCCCACGGCAACCGGATGGAACACCTGCGAACTCTCGTCTTTCGCAACGGAACGCGAAACAATGCGCGACGACGCACCGTCGCCGTTAAGCTCCACACGCATATTTGACTCCGCGTGCTGCTTGCCGTGTGTCATAATACGTTCCGTTACAGTGAATTTTGCATCTTTTCCAAGTTCGGCAACCGTTTCGCGAACGGTTGAATCCACACCCTCAATCTGAACCGTTTCCATATCGCAAGAACCGTTTTCGTCAATGTAAACTTCCGTCGTCGGGTTAAGCACACGCGCACCGGAGCCGTCGCCCTCGCCGTAGTGCTTTTCGACATACTTTACGTGCGCGTTCTTACCGATAAAGAAACGGTGAATGCCGTCGTGACGGCTCTCCATGCAGCCGGAATTGTGAATACCGCAGCCTGCGACTATCGTGACCGACGCGCCGTCGCCGATGAAAAAGTCGTTGTAAACCTTGTCGTTCACACCCGTTTCGGTGAGAATTACCGGAATGTACACCGTTTCGCCGACGCAGCCGGCGCGAACTTTTATATCAATGCCGGGTTTGTCCGTTTTTGACGTTATTTCAACGTTCCCGTTGTTGCGGCGTTCGATTCCCGCGCCGTTTTTCCTGATATTGTAAGCCGATTCCGGCGGAACGTACTTGATGTCGGATATCGTCTGCAGTAAATCTCTGTCGGTTATATCAAGCATTTGCGCCGCCCTCCTTCTCGTTTCCTCGCAAATCGCACTTGCGGTCAAATTCGCCCATGAGCGTGGGCAGGATTTCGTCTTTCGTGCCGCGCGAACGTATTTTGCCGTCCGCTATGACAATAATATCATCAGCAAGCTGCATTATACGCTCCTGGTGAGATATTATCATCACGCTTTCATTGCGTGCGGAAGAAAGAGCCTTGAAGCTCTTGACAAGCATCGAAAAGCTCCATAGGTCAATTCCCGCTTCCGGTTCGTCGTATATCGCCAGTCCGAGATTTCTCGCCATGAGAGTTGCAATCTCAATGCGTTTCACTTCGCCGCCGGACAAAGACGAATCGACTTCGCGGTTGAGGTAGTCCATTGAACAAAGACCAACGCTTGTAAGATACGTACAGCACTCGTCTTCGGGCAGCTCGCTGCCGTGAGCAAGGCTCAAAAGACGGCGCACAGTAAGCCCCTTAAAACGCGGCGGCTGCTGAAAAGCGTAGCCGATGCCGAGATTGGCGCGTTCGGTTATCGAAAGCGATGTGATGTCGCGCCCGTTGTAAATTATCTGACCGTGCGAAGGCGTTTCGATGCCCATGATAAGCCGCGCAAGGGTGGACTTGCCGCCGCCGTTCGGCCCCGTGATAACAAGAAACTTGCCGTCCTCAAGCGTAAAACTGATGTCATCGATTATTTCGAGCGGGTGACCGTCACGGTCGTTTTTAACTTTGAATCCTAAATTTTTTACTTCTAACATTCGAGTGCTCCCTGAAAAGGTAATTTATATGTAAAAATAACATTTTAATGCATTATTATAAAACATTTATATATATTTTGAAAATTATACACAATATAATTTCACAGCGTTTCGAATTGCCATCGTGTAGGGACGGCGTTCCATCCGCCGCCCGCGATAAACGGCATACGCAAATGCCGTTCAGCCGGTCGACGGGCAAACATAATATTGACGAAAAATCATGCACAATACCTGACCGCCAAATGATTATGCACGACACCCGACCGCTACTACCGAAAAAAGTTGGCAGCAAGCGGCATATGCAAACGCCGTTCGGTTTGTCGGCGAACAAACATACTATTGAAGAATGTATCAACCACTGCAACGTCCATCCGTCGGCATGCGCATGCACCGATTCATATACGTCAATGCAAACTGCATACAACCGCAACCACAATTACGGCATGTACGGCGGCGAACACAGGCAGCCCCACCATAAACTTCTTATGTTTCGTCTTATGACGGATAATCCGCATTGTTACATACATCGGCAACGCTGCACCGAGGAATCCCAAATACATGAGCGTGTTTTCGGGCACTCTGCCCTTGCCGCTTTTGCACTTTTTGGATATTATTTTATCATAAATAGTAAAAATGACACCGACTACCGACACGACCGCAACATATATGAGCGCAAACTTCACCGCTGCATTCACATTGCCCGTCATCAAAACTCAACCTTTACGACGCAATTGCCTTTGCCGGCGTAAACTTGCAAAAATTTGCCGTTAGGCGTGTCCTTGACAACGTACTTGCGCGTCGAAAAAATCTTCTTCGGCTGCTTCGGCAAAAATACAACTGTCGGGGATTTTATGTCGGGCGAACCCGTGTAACTCAAAGTAAATGTATTAAGTTTGCGATCCGTTCCATAGTAATTTATCTTTCCGGCGACGGCAACGGGATAAGCGCGGCAAATTATATCGCCTATCTTGGAATCGGTGAAATTGTCAAAATAATGCCAGTACGTTTGACTCCACTTGTTGCCGTCAAATTTGTCAATAAGGTGCTCGAGAGCAGGGTAACGTTCGCCGCCGTCGACCATTCCGCCCCACTCGCCAACGAGAACCGGCAACCCAAGACGCGCCTGCGTGCGCTCGTGTTCGTTGAAAATATGATCTACTCTGTAGGGCGAAGCCTCGTTCGTAAGCGGCGTGTCGACGGTGATGTCATAGCCGTGCGGCGCAAAAGCAAAATTGCCGTTCGCGATGCCGTTTTCGTCGTCGGGGACGGGCAGACCGTAGGGAATGCCGAGGTTCGAATAGTATGAATTTTCTGCAAAAATTATACATTCGCCGACAGCATTTCTTATCGCACCCGCTGCGCGGATAAGGAACGGATAATATTTTTCTCTGTCAAATTTTTTAATTATATCAAATCCTGCTTCAATAACATGATGATAGATAAGCGAATCATCGGCAACGCTCAGCGCGTCCATAACCCTGCCGCCGAGAACATCGGAAATTATTTTCTTTTTGTCAACCCTTTTTGATAAAAGACCTGTTTCGATGCCGCGCATAACGAGCTTGCGAAAGACTTTGCCGCCGTCCGCCCCCGGGAACGGTTCATTGAACACATCATATCCCATAACGGATTTGCAATCGGACAAGTATTTCGCCGAAAAGGCGAGCATTTCACAGTAACGCTCCTGCAATCCCTTTCCGAGAACTGGTTCGTTGTTCCAAAATGCGTCAAAACACCTGTGGACTCCGGGATGAGCGAAATACCCCTCCGCCCAAATGAGGTACGGGTCATGCGGCTTGTCAAGCGATTTTGCGCACGCCCAACGCGGCGCACCGTCGCCGCTTGTAAGATTATGGCAGCTGAACAAGTCCTGATGCCAGTCGATAAATGCGTAAATGCCGTGATTTTCGAGAATTTCCAGCGTGTCTTTGACTTCATCGAGGTAAACGGTGTTATACTCGCCCGGCTGAGGTTCGATTCCCTCCCACGTCACGCCAAGACGGACAATATTTATGCCTTTCTTCGCGAGCTTTTCTGCGGTTTCGTCGGTAAGATCCGTCTTGAAATGAGCAACGCCGTCGCTATCGGGTTTTGCCGATTTGCAAACAAAATTTATGCCGTTAAAAATGCGCTGTCTGCCGTTTTTGTCTACAAATGCATTCTCTTTTGTCAAAATTTTATCCATAATCAAACCTCCGATAAAACAAAATTCGGTATTATCAGTCGCCTTCCACTTCACCGAGCGCAGCCAATTCGTCCTTGTTGACGGTTATTCGGGCGTCGCGTATCAATTTAACGTCTTTTCTGTGGAATGACGAAGGCGCGGCGTCGGGATGTTTATCAAGTTTTACTTTCAGCATACCCGTCAACAAATTGTTGTCAATAACTTCACCTTTGCCCGCCGAAGTTTCAACGATTGCGCCGATTTTCGGTGTGCATTTGAGAAGATGTTCATACGACGCCTGTTCAAATTTAAGGCAGCACATAAGGCGGCCGCACGAACCGCTTATTTTCACGGTGTTCAGCGAAAGTCCCTGTTCTTTTGCCATTTTGATGGAAACGGGTTGAAAATCGTGCAAAAATTCCTTGCAGCAAAACGGTCTGCCGCAAATGCCTATGCCGCCGAGCATCTTCGCCTCATCGCGCACGCCGATTTGACGCAGTTCGATGCGGACTTTGAAAATTCCGGCAAGGCTTTTTACAAGTTCTCTGAAATCCACACGCTCCGGCGCGGTGAAAAAGAACAAAATCTTCGACCCGTCAAACGTGTATTCAACTTCAACAAGATGCATATCGAGTCCGAAATGTGCAATCTTTTCTTCGCAAATTTGAAAAGCGCGTTTCTCTTTTTCGCGGTTTTGGCTGAGTCGACGCTCGTCTTCGGCGGTCGCTGTGCGAATGATGCTTTTGAGCGGCTTCACAAGTCCCGCGTCGGAAATCTGCGCGTTTTCGGACGCGCACTCGCCGCACTCAATTCCGCGGACGGTTTCCACGATAACTTTCTGTCCTCTTTCGACTTTCGCACCGGCGGGATCAAAGTAGTAAACTTTGCCCGTCTCCTTAAATTTTACGCCTATGACCTCTGCCATAAGTTTCCTCCTTTATTTCAAGCCCGCCCGTGAAGAAGCGGACATCTGCACTAAAATTATACATCACCGAGAAGCGCGGAAAATTCGCTTATCAGTAGATTCTCATTAGCATTCATGTCACTAAATGCCATTATTTTATCCATTGCCGACTTGATTTTCAAAAGCCGTGCTTCACTGAATATCGCCGCAAGCCGCAAAGCGTCCGTCTGCGCGTCGGAAATAAGCTCCGCGCCGCACCGCTCCGCCATTGCATCTCGAACAGTTTCGATAATTTTTGCAGCAACCTGTTTCATAAGTTTGCGGTTTTTTTGCATTGCCGCCGCGCAAATCATTATGTCGTACTCGTTGCCCGAACACAACGCCGCTATCACGGAAGACGCAATATCACTTGCGGCGTCATCGGTCCTCTTTGAGGACGAAACGCGCACCTCGCCCAAAACAAACTCCGTCGTGCGCGAAATAACCGTCGGCAAAAAACTCTCCCTGCGTGCGGCAAGAAAGATGAACATGACAAAGTCCGGCGGCTCCTCGACGGACTTTAGCAGCGCGTTTTGCACCTGCAATGAAAGGTCATCCGCGTCGGGAAAAACGTATATTTTGTTCTCCGCTTCGTTCGGAGCTATCCACAATGTATCGCGCACGTTGTTGCGTACATTTTCAATTGACAGCGTTTTTCTGCTACCGTCGGGAACAATGCGAATCATGTCCGGGTGAGCCCCCGCTTTAACTTTTCGGCAATCAGCGCATTTTCCGCACGGTATGCCGCTTTTAGCCGTGCACATCGCGGCAGCCGCAAGCTCCTTTGCGCATTTTTCGCGCAACGACTCACTGCCGCCGGTAAGCATGACGCTCTGCGGCAGCCGGCGGCGTTCCGCCAACGTCCGGACAGCCGTGCGAGTCGATTCGGGAATATCTTTATCTGAAAATATCATACAATTTCTGCCTGAAGAGTTATATTTTCAAGAACTTTTCCACATCAACAACGAACACAGTCGCACCGCCGACAGTCACTTCGACGGGCAGCGACGCAAAATACTGCTCAGCGTTCAAAACACTTGCGGAGTTGATAATCTGCGAGTGCTTCGAGCAGCAGTCGGTAATTATGCCGATAATCTCATCCACGCGTGCGTCCTCTGCGCCTATGAGAAGCGTGATGTTGCCCGCACGAAGAAAGCCGCCGGTAGTCGACAACTTTGTGGACATAAAACCTGCCTTGTTTAATTTTTGAACAAGCACAGAAGAATCTTCTTTGTTAACAATTGCGACAACAAGTTTCATAATATATCAAATCCTTTCGTAGGAATTTATTTTTTCGCCGATTTTTGTTTTATAAACGGCATGCGCCGCAACGGCAATCATGCGCCGCAACGGCAATCATGCGCCGCAACGGCAATCATACGCCGCAGATTATAGGTTACAAATTATAATGGTAAACTATAAATTACGAATTACGAATTATATTTTTCACTTCTTCGATGTTTCGCTCGATAACCTTGCTGCCGCGCCACGCGAAAGCGCGTCCCTCGACGTTTACGCCGCTGTCAACGTTCGGCTCAGCGGTATCGAAAAATTCCGCAATCGGCGTGACTTCCGCCGCCTTGTTCATGGGGCATACTTTTTGACAGATATCACAACCCCATACGCAATTATGTTCCGCCATTTTTGCGGCAACTTCGGGCGCAAGTTCGCCTTTTTTCTGCGAAAGAAACGACAGACACTTTTCGGTATCCACCTTGCCGCCGCCGAGCGCACCCGTGGGGCACTCGCGTACGCATTTGCCGCAGCCAAGACACGTTTTCACCTCGCCGTCGTACGGGGGGAAATATTTGTCTGTAACTATCTCGCCGAGAAAAACCCATGAACCGTATTTTTCGCTGATAAACAGATTGTTCTTGCCGAGGAAACCGAGTCCCGCGGAAACGGCGCAGCGAACCTCGGGCAGCGGCGAATTGTCCACAAACGCTTCAAAAATGTTCTCAGAATACTTTTCGCGCAGATTTTGAACCAGCTCGTCCGTTATTTTTTTCGTTATAATGTGATAATCCGCGCTGACAGCATACCGTGAAACATTGGAATCCTCGTAATATTCTTCGCCGAGGCAGTACGGGAACAAAATCGAAATGACGGTCTGCGCATTCTCCGGCAAACGTGACAAAGCGCGGCACGGAATGAGATTCTCACGCACGGCGTCAAAAGAAGAAAAGCCATACGGCAACGCGCCGAAAATTTCATCAATCTCCACCTTTAACTCCTCCGTTTCTGCTCCCCAAAAAGATAAATATCACGTCACATTTCCGCAAATGCAATCATCAACGGCATCGTCAAAACGGACGCAAAACTCACAAACGCGACGGTTTTTGAAGCAACACCGGTATCTTTGCCGTATTTTGCTGCAAACATCACAGTATTGTTCGCACTCGGCGCGGATGCCTGAATTACGCACGCGGTGAGAAGTGCGCCGCTCATCAGTCCCGTGAATTTCACAGTGCACATAACCGCAGCAGGTAGAATAACAACTTTTATGAATGCTGCAAGATACTGCTTTTTGTTTTTAAACACCGTTTTCAGTCCTGCGTTTGCCATATAAGTGCCAAGCATCAACATAGCGAACGGAGTGTTCATCGACCCGATAAACGACACGGGTTTCGAAATAATTTCCGGCATGTTCACGCGCAGCAGGAAAAACGGCAAACCGACCGCAACGCCGAGGACACCGGGATTGATGATGAACTTCTTAAAATCGGTTCTCGTTTTTTCGCCGCCCCTGTTCATCACCCACACGCCGTGAGTAAAGCAGAAAAGCTGGAAAACAGCAACACCGACGGAGCAGAAAAACACGCCCTCCTCGCCGAGCACCGCCTGCGCAAGCGGCAGAGCCATATAGCCGACATTGCCGTAAACGCTCGCAAATTTGAAAACGGCATTATTCGGGTCAGCGGTGCTTCTAAATAACGGAATTGTAATAATTATACCCACAATGTGAGTTATTACACCGCCGAGAGCCGCAATAAGGAGCGATTTCGCAGACTCGCTTGTAAACTCCGTCGAGAAAAAAGAATCGATTATCACACACGGTGTTACGACGTAAAACAGCAAATCGTTCGACGCACGCGCCGTTTTTTCCGTAAAAATTCCGAGCTTGTCGCATGCAAAACCGATTGCGACGATTATATATAAGATGATAACCTGCTTTGAAGCAGTGAGAAAATTTTCCGCAAAAAGTGTACAATCCATAATATCCTCTGCCGCAGTCGTATAAAAATGAACCGTCGGGCGTTATCTTCAGTCGGCAGCGGCTTGCTCATCGGACGGCGCATCCTGCCGGACGCCGCCAAGCCGCGAACACAACGCGGCGAGCACGAACACGGGCGCGGCGGCCTGCCACCACGCGAAGTCCGCGTTGACTACGCCGGAGTAACCGTCAACGGTGATTTTGGCGAGAAGCTCCGGTATAAGGAGAGCTGCGAACAGTCCGACGCTGATAATTCCGGACGAAACGAACAGCTTTTCGGAACTTTCCGAACCGATGCCGGATACGTATCTGGCGTACTCAAACATAAACAGCATGAAGAATACCGTTGCAAATATCAGAATCATAAACTGAGGTTCTTTGAGATAATTGGCTGTAACACCGAAATACTTGACGGTAATGGTAAAAAGCCACAGCGGAAAAAAAAGATGCATTATACGAATTTTTTTTGTTATAGGATGCCCGGAAAAAGCCGTAACCGCATCAAATACCAACACCGCCGCCGCGAAAAGCGCAAACAACGGAGAAAGCAGCTCCGAGTATGCACTGTTCGACTTGATATACTCGACAGGCAGCATTCCGACGTCGGCAGCATTTGTCAAAATGTCATAAAATCCGTTCGCAGCCGCACGTGCGGTGCTTATAAACAAAAGTGCGCTTGCCGCGCCGAGCAGGATATTGCGCTCTGCGGGCAGTTCGGTTCGCAGCGGGAAACGCGAAAACCGCACGGATACTGCCGACACGACGACAAACGCCACAAAGACAATATACATCGGCCAAACGGTTATGTTTTTTGAATCGGCAAAAAATCCCGTATCAAAATCGGTGAGCGAGAGCATTTGATACGTGCGAAGCACGAGCAGCACCGCCGCCAATCCGCCGCAAAGCAGCGTAATCAAAACTCTGTTGGATGCATTCTTTTTTGTATTTTTCTTTTCGGTACTCAATTCCATTTTTTCTTCAGTTGACATTTTTACTTCTCCGTTCATATCGCCGCAGTTTTCCGTCGATTCGGACACCCCGGAAGGTCCGCGCCGTCCTTGCAGTCTGCGTTTTTTGTTAAGCTGACGTGAATCGAACCTATGCCGCCCGTCGGTTTATCTGTCTTTCAGGTCAACGTATTTCGTATCCTTCGACAGGCTCTTGTATGCCGGGCGCATTATCCTGCCAACCGTCGCAATTTCTTCAAGGCGATGCGCACACCAACCCGCAACTCTCGCGCACGCGAACATAGGTGTGTAGAGATCCTCGGGGATTCCGAGCGTGTGGTAAACAAGTCCGGAGTACAAATCCACGTTTGCACAAATTGACTTTGAGACGCCTTTTTCCTCAGCAAACACGACAGGCGCGGTACGCTCGATAACGTCGAGCAGTTTCCACTCATCGAGCAGTCCGTTTTCCTCGGCAAGTTCCTTGGCGTTGCGCTTGAGTATCACGGCTCTGGGATCGGAAAGCGTGTACACCGCGTGGCCCATGCCGTATATGAGTCCCGAACCGTCGCCCGCCTCGCGGCGCACCATTTTGCGCAAATATGCGCTTACTTCGTCTTCATCGTTAATATCGGAAACGTGTTCAAAAATATCGTTCACCATCTCACCGACCTTAATGTTCGCGCCGCCGTGACGGAATCCTTTAAGAGAACCGATGCCCGCGGCGATCGCGGAATACGTATCGGTGCCGGTGGAAGTGACGCAGCGCGTTGTGAACGTGGAATTATTGCCGCCGCCGTGGTCGGCGTGGAGCATAAGGCACAAGTCGAGCAGCTTCGCTTCTTTGTCCGTAAAAGTCTTGTCGGAGCGAATCGCACGCAGAATATTCTCAGCTGTGCAAAGTTCGGGTTTCACCGTGTGGATATACATGCTTTTTTTGTAAAAATAGCGGCGTTTCACCTGGTAGGCGTAGACCATTATCGACGGGAGCATCGCAATAAGTTTTATTGACTGATGCAGCACGTTTTTAATCGAAATGTCATCGGGGTTCGAGTCGTAAGCGTACAGAGCCGTGACGGACGAACCCATTTTATTCATGATATTCGGCGACGGGGCACGCATTATGACGTCCTCGATAAAATCAAACGGAAGATCACGGTTGTCCGCAAGCAGTGCCTGAAATTCGTCAAGCTGAGCCTTATTCGGCAGCTCACCGAATAACAACAAGTAAACTATTTCCTCAAAACCGAAACGTTTGTCCCTTTTGCAGCCGTCCACAAAATCATAGAGGTCAAGTCCTCTGTATCTGAGGTGACCCTCTTTCGGCACTTTTTCGCCGTCGTCGATATAGTAACCCTCCACCGTGCAAATACGCGTAATGCCCGCCATCACGCCGGTATTATCGGCGTTGCGAAGACCGCGTTTTATTCTGTATTTTTCGAAATATTCCTGCGGGATGCTGCTGTTCTCGGCGAAACGAGCGGAAAGCTCGTCAAGAAGTCTGTCATCGGTTACGTTTTTTATGTCACTCATAAGTGCACCTCCCGTAAATCACTTTGATACTTTTAATCTATTATATCATTATATTATAGTTTTTAAAATAA
>CAVKLD010000026.1:0-25020 GCA_963657065.1 bacterium | reverse complement strand
TTCAAGTTGCACCGTGACTATTACATTAAAACATCCTTATGTGGTGTTGACTTTCGGCTGTGCCCTGATTTTTTGTGTAAGCTGACGGGAAATCGAATCCGTCAGCTTAAGTCGATTTTACCGTGCGTTTTGAAAAATTACTCAAGCTCAAATGCGCCCGTGTAGAGTTTGTAATACGTTCCGCGCTTCTCGATAAGCTCGTCGTGACTGCCGCGCTCTATGATGCGTCCGTGGTCGAGCACCATGATGGCGTCGGAATTTCTGACGGTGGAAAGGCGGTGCGCTATGACGAAAACTGTTCTGCCCTTCATCAGAGCGTCCATGCCGCGCTGGACAAGAAGCTCCGTGCGAGTGTCGATTGATGAAGTTGCTTCATCGAGTATCATTACCGGTGGGTCAGCCACTGCCGCACGTGCAATGGAGATAAGCTGACGCTGTCCCTGCGAGAGGTTTGCGCCGTTTGATGTGAGCATGGTGTTGTAGCCGTCGGGCAGACGCGTTATGAAGTCATGTGCATTCGCGAGTTTTGCCGCTTTGATGCATTCCTCGTCCGTCGCGTTAAGTTTGCCGTAGCGAATGTTGTCCATTACCGTGCCTGTGAAGAGGTTTGTGTCCTGCAAAACGATGCCGAGGGAGTGACGCAAATCGTCTTTTTTGATTTTGTTAATATTGATGCCGTCGTATCTTATTTTACCGTCGGCAATGTCGTAAAATCTGTTGATGAGGTTCGTTATTGTCGTTTTGCCCGCGCCCGTCGCGCCTACGAATGCTACTTTCTGACCCGGTTTTGCATAGAGCGAAATGTTATGCAAAACAGGTTTGCCGGGTTCGTATTCAAAGTCGACATCGTCAAATACAACGTCGCCCTTAAGGGGAGTGTATGAAACGGAGTTGTCAGCCGAATGGGGGTGTTTCCATGCCCACATGCCCGTGTGTTCGGGGCATTCGATAACGTTTCCGTCCGTGTCGGTGCGGCAGTTTACGAGCGTAACATATCCGTCATCCGTTTCGGGCGTTTGGTCGATAAGGTCAAATACACGCTGTGCGCCGGCCATTGCCATTGCGACCGAGTTTATCTGCTGTGATGCCTGGTTGACCTGTCCGGTAAATTGTTTGCACATTCCGAGGAACGACGCAACAACCGAAACGGACAGTACCGCTGTTATCGAGCCTTGCGTTACAATGTTCTCAATTGAGATGTTCGGCACTGTGTCGCCGAGGGTTATCAGCACGCCGCCCACAAACGCGACAAGCACGTAAAGGATATTGCCGATGTTGTTCATGACGGGACCGAAAACGTTGCCGAATGTGTTTGCGGCTTTGGAGTTTTTGTACAGTTCCGTGTTCACTTCGTCGAAATCGCGTTTCACCGCGTCTTCATGGCAGAAAACTTTAATGACTTTCTGTCCGTTCATCATTTCTTCGACGAAGCCTTCAACCTTGCCGACGCTTTCCTGCTGGCGCATGAAGAATTTAGCGGAGTTGCCGCCTATCTTCTTTGTTACCTTTGACATTGCGATAACGCCGAGCACCACTACCACCATCAGCGAAACACTGTAGTAGAGCATTACCGCGATAAGGAAAATGAGTGTCACTATCGCCGAGAAAATACTCGGAAGTCCCTGCGAAACAAGCTGACGAAGCGTGTCGATATCGTTTGTGTAAAGACTCATGATGTCGCCGTGCGTGTTCGTGTCGAAGAACTTTATCGGCAGCTCTTCCATTTTGTTGAACATGCGTTTTCTCATGTCATCGAGAAAGCTCTGCGTGAGTACCGCGCCGATTTGTTCTTTAGCCGTGCCGCAGATTATGCCTGCAACGAACAGCAGTGTCATTATCAAAAGGCTTTTGCCCACGAGCGGCGAATATTCCGCCCACGCCGCCGCGCCGCCGACTTCCTTTGCGAGCGCGAGTCCTTCGACGATATATGAAGTTATCGTTTTGATATATACTGCCGGCATAACTCCGATTATCGCGTTCAGTGCCATGCAGACTATAATCAGCAGAACCATCACCGGGTGGTCGTGCACAAGCAGTTTTACGAGTCTGCCGAGTGATTTTGGGTCGAGCTTCGCTTTGCCGTGCGGTGCGCCGCCGCGTCCCATAGGACCTTTGCCGCCCATTTGGGGCATGCCTTTTGCCGGTGTTCTTTCGTTTTTATTCATCGTCGTCACCCGCCTTGTTTTGAGAATAATATACTTCTTTGTAGATGTCGCACGTCTTGATAAGTTCGTCGTGCGTACCCAGCGCCGCAATCGTGCCGTCGTTCATAACTACTATCATATCCGCGTCCTGAACGGATGAAATGCGCTGCGCAATAATGATTTTTGTCGTGTTGGGGATTTCTTCGCGGAAAGCCTTGCGTATAAGCGCGTCGGTGTGCGTGTCGACGGCTGAAGTGGAGTCGTCGAGAATAAGCACCTGCGGTTTTTTCAGCAGTGCGCGCGCTATGCACAGACGCTGTTTTTGACCGCCCGAAACGTTCGTGCCGCCCTGTTCAATGTACGTATCGTATTTTTCGGGGAAACGCTCGATGAACTCGGCTGCCTGACTCAGTTTGCAAATGCGCTCGATTTCCTCGTCGGTTGCGTCTGGATTGCCCCAGCGCAGATTTTCTTTTATCGTGCCCGAGAACAGGACGTTTTTCTGAAGAACGACCGACACAGCGTCGCGAAGCGTTTCGATGTCGTATTTTTTAACATCGACGTCGCCCACTGTGACCGAGCCTTCGGTTGCGTCGTACAGACGCGAGATAAGCTGGATAAGGCTCGACTTGCCCGAACCCGTGCCGCCGATGATGCCGACGGTCTGACCGGATTTGATGTGGAGATTGATGTTCGAGAGCGAATCTCTTTCCGCGCCCGCGGAATATTTGAAAGAAACATTGTTAAAGTCAACGTCGCCGTTTCTTACCTGCATCACGGGGTTTTCAGGATTCGTGATGTCGCTCGCTTCGTCAAGCACTTCTTCGATACGTTTTGCCGACGCCGCCGCCATTGTGAGCATCACGAGTA
This sequence comes from bacterium, assembly GCA_963657065.1. Lineage (GTDB taxonomy): Bacteria > Bacillota > Clostridia > Oscillospirales > Acutalibacteraceae > RUG806. Next base: position 22,006 of record CAVKLD010000026.1, on the reverse strand, counting down.
TCATCGTGAGCATCATAAGCGACATGAGCACCTGCATCGAATACGTTATCATGCTCGAAAGTGTGCCGACGTCAAGCACCGTTCCTACGGAACTAATGACTATCTTTGCACAGAAGAAAGAAATAAACAGCATTGAGCCGTACATTGCTACTTGCATAAGGGGAGAGGAAAGTGCGATAACGCGTTCCACGAACGTAAAGTCCTTTTTAAGCTCGTCTGACGCCTTGCCGAATTTCTTTTCCTCGTAATCCTCTCTTACGAAACTCTTGACTACGCGCATGCCCTTGATATTTTCCTGTACGGATGAGTTAAGATTGTCATATTTCTTAAAAACGGCTTTGAACTTCGGCATTGCGATTTTTGAAATGAGAATAAGTCCGAGAGTCAAAAACGGAACGAGTCCGGCAAACACCCACGCAAGCTGTTTGCCGAGCACCGCCGACATGACAGTCGCGAAAATGAGCATCAGCGGTGCTCTTACCGCCGTTCTTATCAGCATCATAAAGGCGTTCTGCACGTTCATAACGTCCGTGGTCAGACGCGTGACAAGGCTTGAAGTGCTGAATTTGTCGATGTTCGAGAATGAAAAATCCTGAATCGCGTAAAACAGATCCTGTCTGAGATTTTTTGCGAATCCTGCCGATGACACAGCGCAGGTTTTTCCCGCCATTGCACCGAAAAACAGCGAAATGCATGCCATCAAGACGAGCATGACGCCGTATTTTACTATGTCCCTTATCTCGCTCCCGGCGTTTATCGTGTCAATGAGCTTTGCGGTTATAAGCGGTATTATGCATTCGCAGCTGACCTCTCCCACCATTAGAAAAGGTGTCGCTATAGTCGCCTTTTTGTATTCGCGCACGCTGCCCGCAAGTTTTTTTATCATTGTGCGTCCTCCTTTAAAATAGGTTTTTTCGGCATTTCTATGCCGAGGTTAAACAAAATTCTGTTTAGATAGTTTCGCAGCTGTTCGGTTTCCTCACTCGTGAATCCCGTCAGCAGCCTTTGCTCCGTTTCGTCTATTATGCGTTCCGTTTCGGCATCAAGTTTTCTGGCTTTTTCCGTTATGATAAGCTGCTTGCACCGCTTGTCGTGTTCACTCGGAACGAGCCTTACAAAATCCTTGCTCTCAAGGCGTGATATGATGCCGGCAACGGTGGCGTGGCACAGTTCGAGCGCATCTTCGACATCCTTTTGATATATCTCTTCCTGCGTTTGACGGGAGAGATAGTGAAGAATGAACATTTGCGCGGATGTCAGTCCCGATGTTTGTACTTGCCGCGATATTATATTGTCGACCGTGTTGCCGACCGTTTTGAAAAGAGGACCCAAATGTCCTGTTGCGTTCACAAAGAAAGACCTCCTTTTTTTAGAATACGTCGCATACGACAGAAATCTGTCGCTTGCAACATAATACCATACATTTTGAAAATTGGCAATAGTCAAAACTAACAATGATAAAAAAATCGCGGCGGGAAAAATTGGGCATTTTTCAAGAATGATTTTAAGTGTATTTAATGCTTGATTTTAACTGGTTTTTAGTTGGAGAACGGACAATTATAAAAGAGGACGGCGCGGAGATTTCTGTTTTCTCCGACGCAAAAAAATGACCGCCGCACGGGTGCGAGCCGTGCGGCGGTCTTGTTAAACTAAACCGTCTTTGTCAGCCTGAGGTTATATCAGTCTGCGTATGCGTAAGCGTACTGGAAGTACCAATAACCATAGGGGCTGTGCCATGTGCCCTGGAGCTTTGCGCTCTGGAGCCAGAAGTCGTTGTAGTATGCCAGCGGAATGAATGCATAGTCTTCGAGAGCGAGTTTTTCGGCTGCATGAAGAGCCTCAAAGTGAGCTGCGCTGTCGGCAGTCTTTGACTTCTCGATAATTGCATCGTATTCTTCGTTGTTGTATTTGCCGTCGTTGTTGCCGTTGGTGGAAACAAAGAGCTCAAGCATGTTGGATGCATCGTTGTAGTCCATTACCCAACCGTTACGTGCAAGTTCATATTCACCTGCGCGGCGCTGAGAAGTGAAGGATGCCCACTCAACCTTTTCGATGTTCATGGTGATGCCGAGCTGCTTGTATGCCTGCTGGAGATACTCAGCAACAGCTACATGATAACCGGAATCGTTCGTCGAATATGTGATGGTGGGGAAGTCTTTGCCGTTGGGATAACCCGCTTCCGCGAGAGCTTTCTTCGCTTCTTCAAGGTTTGCCGCATAGTCGGTGCTGATGAAAGAGTTGCCGCCGTTAGCTTTCTTCGTGTTGTCCTCGAAGTAACCTTCATTGTCTACGATGCCGGGGCCGATGAAGTCATATGCGGGAGAATATGTGCCCTGCATGATGACGTTAGCAACCTGCTCACGGTCGATGGCAAGAGAAAGAGCCTTGCGGACGTTCTTATTCTGGAAGATTTCTTTCTGAAGGTTGATGCTGAGGTAATATGTGCCGAGGATGGAATCTACATAGAAATCGCCACCGTCTTCAGCCTTTGTGAAAGAGGGAATTTCTTCCGTGGGAACTTCCTTTATCATGAGAGCCGTGCCGTTCGTATAAGCTGCATACGCTGCGGCGGAATCTTCGATAAGAAGGAAGTTGAGGTGATTCGTTACGATCTTGGATGTATCCCAACCGCCGTTGTAGTTGGGGTTCTTCTTGCAAACGATGCGCTCGCCGGGAGTCCATGATTCAATCATGTAAGGACCGTTGCAGACATATGTTGTCGCCTCGGTTGCCCATGAGTCGCCGTTGGCTTCTACCGTAGCCTTCTGAACGGGGCTGAGAGTGCCGAAAGCAACGATCTTGTCGAAATACGAGCAGGGATAAGCAAGTTTGATTGTAAGAGTCTTTCCATCCTCGCTTGCCTTGACGTTGAGCTTGTCAGTGTCGGGCTCGGTTGTGGTCTTGCCGTCTTTGTCGGGGTTGCCGATAGCGTCGCTGTAGCCTTCAATCATGCCGCAGACAGTTTCTGCATAGGGAGCTGCGATGTTAACGTCGCAGACACGCTTGAAAGTATACTCGAAGTCTTTCGCGTTAAGCTCAGTGCCGTCGGACCACTTGAGGCCGTCACGCATGGTGAATGTCCATGTGAGTCCGTCGTCGCTCACTGTGTATGATTCAGCCTGACCCGGCTGAACTTTGTTGTCCTGGTCGATTATGAGAAGTGTCTCATAGAGTGTGATGAGCATGTTGCCGCCGTCAACTGCGGAGTTGAGCGCGGGATCGAGTGTTTCGGGGTTGCTGCCTATCTGGACCGAAATCGCGTCCAAAAGCTCTTTATCGCCTTCTGCGGAGGTTGATTTTTCGGTGGTGGCATCATTGTTGGTGCTGCCGCCGTCGCCATTACAGCCCGCGAGGACGAAGAGCATGGAAAGCGAAAGAGTCATAGAGAGGACAAGCGCGATGATTTTTCTTGTTTTCATGGTTCGTTTCTTACCTTTCTGTAAATTTACGGGCAACGCCCGCATCGGTAATTTATATCCATTGCGTTAAACGCAACAAATACCGTAAATAGGTAAACCGGTTCTTCGACCGAAGCTGCCGTCGCAAGATGCAGCCGAAGGTGCCTTACAGTAAGTGGCATGCCGCCCAGTGTCCCGCGGATACCTCTTTAAGAGAGGGGCATTCCTGCGCACATTTTTCCGTTGCGTGCGGGCAGCGGGTGCGGAAACGGCAGCCGCTCGGCGGATTGAGGGGACTCGGCACGTCGCCCTGCAGCGTAATTCTTTTGGCGGCGCGCGCCGTTTTCGGGTCGGCTTCGGGAATCGCCGATATAAGACTCTTTGTGTAGGGGTGCACGTTGTGCGCGATAAGCTCCCAGCTGTCGGCAAGCTCGACAAGTTTGCCGAGGTACATAACGCCTATCCTGTTTGAAATGTGTTTTACGACGCTCAAATCGTGCGCAATGAACAGATATGTAAGTCCGAGATCCTTTTGCAAATCTTCGAACATGTTGACGACCTGTGCCTGAATGGAAACGTCAAGAGCCGAAACGGGTTCGTCGCACACGATAAATTCCGGATCGACGGCAAGTGCGCGCGCAATGCCGACTCTCTGACGCTGTCCGCCCGAAAACTCGTGCGGGTAACGGTTCGCGTGCTCGGAGTTGAGCCCCACCTTTTCAAGCAGGGAAATTATCCTGTCGCGGCGGTCGTTTTTACTTTTCGCGAGGTTGTGAATGTCAATGGGTTCACCCACGATATCACCGATAGTCATTCGCGGGTCAAGACTGGCGTACGGATCCTGAAAGACCATCTGCATTTTTCTGCGGTAGGGGAGCATGTTCACGACAATGTTTTTCTCTTTGTCGAAAATCGGTTCGCCGTCATAGATGATTCTGCCGTCGGTCGGCTCGTACAGACGTAAAATGGTGCGTCCGACGGTGGTTTTGCCGCAGCCCGATTCGCCTACCAGACCGAGCGTTTCGCCCTTGTTTATGAAAAACGAAACATCGTCCACGGCTTGAACAAAGCGTTTGTGCTTACCTCTGCCGCCTGCGGGGAAGTACTGCTGAAGATGCTCTATTTCAACGAGCTTTTTCGTGTCGCTCATCCTTCGCCGCCTCCCTTTTCGAAATCTTCTTTTTGCAGCAGCCAGCAATGACTGTAGTGGGTGTCGCTCAGATGTGTTTGCGGCGGCATTTCCCTCAGACATATTTTCATACACGATGCGCAGCGCGGCGCAAACGGGCATCCTGCGGGAGGATTGAGAAGGTCAACCGGCTGTCCCTCAATCGGGATAAGGCGTTCCTTGTCTTCCGCGTTAAGTTTGGGAATTGATTTGATAAGTCCCTTCGTGTATTCGTGCTTTGGCGAGTAGAATATCTCGTCGGCTGTGCCGTATTCAACAATGTGACCGGCGTACATGACGGCGATTTTTTCGCACATACTTGCGACAACGCCAAGGTCATGAGTTATCATTATTATGCTCATTCCGAGCTTTTTGCGCAGTTCCTGCATCAGTTCGAGTATCTGCGCCTGAATCGTAACGTCGAGAGCAGTTGTGGGTTCGTCGGCGATAAGCAGTTTCGGTTCGCAGGCAAGCGCAATCGCTATCATGACGCGCTGGCGCATGCCGCCCGAATGCTCGTGCGGGTACTGTTTCAAACGCTTTTCGGGTTCGTTGATGCCGACGAGTTCCAAAAGTTCTTTTGCGCGTGCTTTTGCCTCCGCTTTTGTCTTGTTTGTGTGCAGAAGTATCGCTTCTTCAATTTGATTGCCGATTGTGTAGACGGGGTTAAGGCTTGTCATCGGGTCCTGGAAAATTATCGACACTTCGTTGCCGCGTATCTTTCTGAATTCCTTTTCGGTCATTTTGTCTATCTGATGACCGTTGAAACGTATTGTGCCGCCGACGAGTTTGCCGGGGTATGCGGTAAGCCCCATGATTGAGTATGCCGTGACGGACTTGCCCGAACCGGATTCGCCGACTATGCCGAGCACCTCGCCCTCTTCCATGGACAGGGACACGCCGTTGAGAGCTTTTACTTCGCCTGCAGGGGTGAAGAACGAAAGTCGTTCGTCATTTATTTCGAGAAGTTTTTCACTCACTTTGATTCCCTCCTTATCAGTTCTTCAGCTTGGGGTCGAATGCGTCACGAAGACCGTCGCCGAGGAGGTTGAACGCAAGAATGGTAACGCTGATGATAACAGCCGGCAAAAACAGCAGATGCGGATACGTATTCATGCCCTTTACCGCGTCGGTTGCGAGAGAACCGAGCGACGGCATGGGAGCCGCAACGCCGAGTCCGAGGAAACTCAGGTAGCTTTCGGTGAATATCGCCGACGGAATCTGCAGCGTCGTGGTAACGATAAGCGTGCCGATGCAGTTCGTGAGAAGGTGCTTTTTGATTATGCGCGAGCCGTTCGCACCGAGTGCCTTCGCAGCCATAACATAGTCGCTTTCTTTAAGCACGAGCACCTGCGAACGCGTGATACGCGCCATGCTGACCCAGTAGATGAGGATAAACACGATGAAGATCGCCAACAGGTTAGGACCTACCGTCTGCATCCACATAAAGCCGGGTTTTTCAGCAAGAATCTTGAGCCGTTCGCGGAGAACCGTCGCGAGAATTATAATCAGAAGTATGTCGGGGATTGTGTACAGAATATCGGTAAAACGCATCATGAGGTTGTCAACCCAGCCGCCGGCAAAACCGGCAACCGCGCCGAACGTCGCGCCGACGAGAAGAACAAGAGCCGCGCAGACGAGTCCGACGGTAAGGCTTATTCTTGTGCCCATCATAAGACGCACCGCGAAATCGCGTCCGAGTTTATCCGTGCCGCAGATGTGCGGGAATACGCTTTCGCCCGCTTCTTTTGCCGCAAGTTCCGCCTGACCGTACTCAAACGGCGCGAGGTTTTCGCTGCCCTGTATCTGCTGCTCGTACGAATACGGCCAGAATGCAGGGAGAACGTACGCGAATATCATTATGAAAATAACGAAAACCAGACTGACCATCGCAATCTTGTTTTTCTTGAGCCTGCGCATGCCGTCCGCCCAGAAGTTGACGCTTTTGCGCATTATCACAAGGCTTTCTTTTTCGTCGGGAGTTGCGGGAAGAAAGTCATCTGGGTTTAGGTGCAGACCTAATATAGGCTTTTTCATCTCTTTCTCTCCTTCTCCTTACTTAAGTTTTATGCGCGGGTCGATTATCTTATAAAGAATGTCAACAATGACGTTTGCGATAATGATGAACGTGGCAAGCAAAATGGTCGTGCCCATTATCATCGTGTAGTCGCGGTTTGTGATGGACGAAACAAATTCGCGTCCAAGACCGGGAATGGTGAATATCTTTTCAACCACGAACGAGCCTGTCATAAGGCTTGCAAGCATCGGACCGACATACGTTATGACGGGGAGTATCGCGTTTCTTATCGCGTGTTTGAAAAGTATTTTGAAGTTGCCCAGACCCTTTGCACGGGCGGTTCTTATGTAGTCCTGCCCCATTACGTCGAGAAGGCTCGAACGCATAAGACGGGTGATGTATGCCGTCGGGTATACGGACAGTGCCGTTACAGGCATTATGTACGACGACAGCGTGTTTAACCCTATTGTCGGCAGAATTTGCAGTTTGCTGCCGAAAGTATAAAGCAGAATAACGCTGGTGATGAAGCTCGGTATCGCAATGCCGCACGTGGCAAGCACGATGATGAAGTTGTCGGCGAACTTGCCGCGGTTATACGCGGACAGACACCCGAGAGGGATACCCACGAGCAGCGACACCGCAACGGCGACGCCGGCAAGACGCATCGAAACGGGGAGCTTCGAGAAAATGATATCGGAAACGGTTCGCCCGCGTTGTTTCAGACTCAGTCCCATGTCGCCCTTGAGCAAGTCGCCCATGTAAGTCAGGTAACGCTGCAAAAAAGGCTTGTCAAGACCGTATTTCGCGGCAAGAGCCTCCTGCGCCGCCTTGCTGATTGATTTTTCCGCGACAAAAGGACCGCCCGGAACAAGACTCATCAAACAAAACGTGATTGTCGCGACTATAAATATACTTAAAATTCCCAATGCGACACGCTTAACGATATACTTTCCCAAAAGTGTCAACTCCTTGTTATACTCTTTCAAACACCCGGTTCGGATAAACTTCGCCGAACGGTCATATGTTATATGCTATGCTAACATATTAACGGACGAAAATCAAGAACATTTACAATAAAAATACCAAAGAGCATGTATATATTGACGGTTATCACCGAAAAAGTCCGCCGGAAAACAAAAAAATCCCGTTTTCGCGCTGTGTGTGAAGACGGGATTAAATTGCACTTTTTAGCTTGAGCGTTACTCGATAGCCGCAGTTTTGAAGATGAACATCAGGCTTGTTTCGGTATTCTCGGCAGCCTGGGTGAAAATTGTGTTCGATGCGCCGAAATCTATCATTTCCTTGAACAGCGCCACTGTATCCGCTGCATTGATGTCCGAATCGGTCAGCTTTTCGACGGCGGTTTTCAGATTGTCGGTTTGCGAGCTTTCCAAAATCTCCGTGATTTTTTTGAGGTCGTCGCTTGCGGCAAATTCGGTGAGCGTGTTAATGAGGTCGGCGTTCTGCTCCGCAACAGAAACGATGTTCTGCAACTCCTCGATTGTTTCGGGCAGTTTATTCAGTGCGGCTTGATTTTCATCGGTTGACAGTTTTTCCGAGAGATTGTTGACGACCGTCATGAGCGACTGAATGTCGGTGACAAGTTTGTTGAAATCCGTATCCTTGAATGCGCCGGAAAGTTTTTCTATCGACGGCATCAGAGCCTGCGCGTCCGCCGCGAGAGATGAAAGGTCGCTGAAAAACGCTTTGAACAGCGGATTTTTGAGCAGTTCTTCGTATTTTTTTAAATCCGTGTTCTCGAGGTCGTCGAGCAGCTTTTTGAGATTCTCGTCGTTTAAGACCTGCGTTATCGTGTCGATGTCGATGCTTTCGATGTCGCTTGTTACAGTCTTGATAAGCTGGATGTTGTCGGATGTCGCATACGTTTTGAGTGTTTCGATAAGAGCCTTGTTGTTTTTATACAGCGACGATGCGTCCGAGAGAACATCGGTTAGCTGATTAAGGTTGTTGCTGTCCGCCGATAGTGCATCAATGATTTTCTGCATGTCGATTTGTCCGAGCGAATCAGCAAGCTCCGTGAGATTTTCGAGCATGTCGGTAAGAGAGTTTATATCATCGGACAGTCTGAATGTTTCCACGATTCCGGAAAGAGGCATTGCGGCGAAGTACATATTTCCGAGAGTGCAGTCGGTTACTTCCGCTTCGATGACATATTTGCCGCTCATGTCAACGTCGGCGAGTGCGCCTATGCCGAGGTTTTTGAGTTTGTCGCTCCCAATGCCGAGAGTGTCGCTGACGCCTGGCATTCCCGCGAAAAATACGATTGTCTTTGAACCGTCGCTTATGAATCTGCCGTTTTCGGAAGTGATATTTGCAAATTTGTCCTCGGGAAGTATGACCCCGCCGAACATGAGCATGGGATTGTAAATTTTGTGCATGACACCGTTTACTTCCTTCTCTTCGTAAAGGGTGTTTGTCATGTTAATTTCGATTTTCAGCATGCCGGTTTTGCCCTTAAGTTCATCGGCGGATATCTCGCTGCCGTCGAGGAAGTATTTGATGCCGATTTGCGCGGGCAGATCCTTGTCGGAGTAACCTCTGTAAAAGAGGTCGTTCGTTTCAATGTTCCATTCGATGTCCGTGCCGTTGATTATCGGCTGTTCCGTGCCTTTTACGTTTACTATTTCCGACAGGTCGCTCTTGTCCATGAGTTTAACCTGTGAAAGGTCGGAGTGAAGTTTGTCGGATACAACGGTGCTCAGACGGTTGCCGTTGGCGTCCATGTTGACATATACCGTTTCGGATTTTGTCACGTTCGTCGCGAACCCATCATAGACATGCTGCTCCGCAGTTGTCGTTTCGTCGACGGCGGATGTCGTTTCGTTGTCCGAACCGCTGCTTTTGCATCCCGCGAACGGGATGATGAGTGAGAGCGCAAGCGCGCCGCTTATGATTTTTACAGTCTTTTTGTTCATAACAGTCATTCCTTTCCGTTTGATGCCGTATTCTCTGCGGGAGAGTCTGAGAACCGATTTCCGTCGGATGAGTTCCCGGTGAGATTTTCTGCTGTCTGTTCGTCCGCAATCGGAGCGGGCTCGGCGCCGTGTGCGTCGTCTGCGCCGTCTGTGGCGTCGGCGGTTTTTTTTCGCCAGCCGATACTTGTTTTGTTGATGAGTCCTTCAAGCAGATACAAAACCGAAGGCAGGCAGCATATGATAACCAGCGCACTTATGAGCGAACCTCTTGCAAGCATCATGCAGATGCTCTTGACGATTGAAATGTCGCATGTGAGATACACGCCGAACGTTGCAACGAAGAACACTGCCGCGCTTTGACATATTGAACGTGCGGATTCGTCCGCCGTGATTTTGATTGCCTCGTCTTTCGGACGTCCGCGCCCCAGTTCCTCTTTGAATCGGGTCGCCATAAGCAGCGAGTAGTCGACCGTTGCGCCGAGCTGCACGCAGCCTATTATCGTGGGCGCAATGAACGGTTCAACGCTTCCGAAGAAGAACGAACATGATTTGTTGAACATAATTGCAAGCTCAATGGACGCGACGAGTATCGCGGGTATCGATATCGACTTGAAGCATATCGCGATAAGAATGAATATGGATGCCGTCGAAAGAATATCGGTCAGCACGAAGTCGTCGTTCGTTACGTCGATAAGGTCCTTTGTGAGTACGCCTTCGCCCGTGATATATGCGCTCGGCGTGTATTTCGCAACGACGGATTTCAGCGTGTCAACCTGTTCGTTCAGTTCGTCCGTTGCCGTTGAATACTCGGAGTTTATCATCATCAGCTGATAACCGGAGTTTGCACAGATTTTTTTGACTTCATCCGGTAAAATGTCTTTCGGTATGCCGCTGCCGACTATCGAGTCGAGCGAAAGTACTGTGGTGATGCCGTCTATCTGCTGAATTTCTTTCGTCATGGAGTTAACAGATTCAGAGGACATGTTTTCGTCGAAAATGACGAAGTGAGTCGTTGCCATGTTGAACTCTTCTTTGAGTTTTGCAAGAGATTCCACCGAACTCATGTCCTGCGGCAGTGACTGCGTCATGTCATAGTATACCGACATTTTGCCCTGGCATATCACAGCCGGAATGAACAAGAGTACGAATATCACCGCGACGGCTTTTTTGTGTTTCAGTAAAAATCCGTTGACTTTGCCGAACGGCGGAACAATACTCTTGTGCATTGTCTTGTGTATCGCGCCGTCGAATTGAAGCACGAACGCGGGCAGTACCGTTACGACGGTGAAAAGTCCGAGGAAAACGCCCTTTGCCATGACAAGTCCGATATCCTTGCCGAGAGTGAACTGCATGAAGCACAGTGCAAGGAATCCGAATACCGTAGTCAGCGAAGAGCCTAAAAGCGAAACGAATGTGTACTGTATCGCGCTCTCCATTGCCTGGGCGTTATTTGCGTGTTTCGGTTTTTCTTCCTCAAAGCGGTCGATAAGGAAAACGGAGAAGTCCATCGTTACGCCTAACTGCAATATTGCGGCGATGCACTGCGTGATGTATGATATGCTGCCGAATATTATGTTCGTGCCCATGTTGTACACTATCGCGTATCCGAGCGACACGAGAACGATTACCGGCAGCAGATACGACCGCATCGTGCACATAAGCACTATCAGCGCAAGCGCGACGGCAATGGCGATGTATATAGGCGCCTGAGCGTCCGCAAGATCCTTAGTGTCGAGCGTTATCGCCGACAGACCGCTCATGTAGCAGTTTGCTGTCATGGCTTTTCGTATCTCGCGCAGAGCGTTCATCGTCGATGACGAAGAACCGCTTTCCGTAAACTGCACCATCATCATCGTGGATGTGCCGTCCGCGGAATAGAAAACGGAGTTTAACACATCGGGGAGCATTTCTTTCGGTATTGTTATGTCCGCAATGGAATCCACCCACAGAACCTGCTGAACGCCGTTGATTTTCGAAACGGTGTTTTTAAGTGACTGCGCGTCGAGCGGCGTGCCGTCCTTGACTATAAGCAGTGCCATCGCGGCGTCGTTGAAAGTTTCGTCAAGTATGCGCTCGCCTTTGACGGAGTCGAGATTTTCGGGTAAGTAGGTCAGGATATCATAGTTTATCGTAGTCTTGATGTAGCCGAATATCGACGGTATCAAAAGAAGCGTCGCTATCAGCACAACGGTTTTCGGATGATTTGATATCCAACGAGCAAGTATTTTTGTCATTCTGCCTCGTCTCCTTTGGCTAATTTGTATATCATTGAATGTATTTGCGGTTTCAGTTCCTCTACGGCAAACGGCTTGCCCCTGACTATCGCGTCGAAGCATGCCGAGCTTATCATTCCCGTGAACAGATATAAATGTATATACGCGTCACGCGTCGAAAGTCCCGTTTGAACAAGAAGATCCGTCACAAGACTTATGTCATCTTTTATCGCCGAATGCTCATCGGAGAGGAAAACGTCAAAACATGCCGAGAGGTTTTTGTGAATAAGCGCGGCCAGTTCTTTGTTTCTCTCCATATACTCTATTATGCGGTCGGTAAAAAATATTATCTGTTCCGCAATGCTCATCTGCACCGATTCGCGTTTCTGCTGCAGTTCGCCGATTGCACCCCTTATTACGCCTTCGCTTTTTGAGAGGACTATCTGGTCGAGCAGGTCATACTTATCTTTAAAGTACAGATAAAATGTCCCTTTCGCAACCCCCGCGGCTTTCACCACTTCGTCGATTGCCGTTATGTTAACGCCTTTTTCAAGAAAAAGAGTGTACGCCGCATCGATCATTTTTAGTCGTTTTGCAAGTTTCTTGTCGTCAACGCTCATTCGCTCAGCTCCTTGTTCAACTTAAAATGACCACCGGTCATTTTCTGTGAGGTATTGTAACTCAAAAATGACTGATAGTCAATATTAAATCGGAAAAATTTCAACATTTGTATGTTGTCATAATACTACACAAAATAAAGACTGCCGTTTTAGTTAAAATGACCATGCTTTGTAAACACATTGTGAGATAATTGCGTCAAAAACGGTCAAAAAAAGAACAGTCGGAGCACCCAACGGGTTCACCGACCGAAAATTTTGCGGTACATCAATTTTTAATTGGAATCAAATGTAATACTGGTTGTAATCCTCGACATCGAAAACATATAACTTGAAATGCTTTTCGCTTATAGCTTCTTTGAACTTTGCCGATACGGTTACGCGCTTGAGCGTGGTTTTCAGCTCAAAATTGACGCATTCGAAGTGCAGAGCTTCGCAAACATCGGGCGTGCGCACTTCAAGACGCGGCGAGCCGTCTTTGTTGCGTGTGAGTGCAAAATTGATTGCTTCTATCGGCGTGCCGTTCGCCGATAGTGATTCAAACCGTTCAAGCGGAATTTTCTTTTTTTTCTTTTTTTTCCCGAACATCTTTTGTTTCTCCGTTATTGTTTTCTTTTTGGCGCAGATATTTTTCTTTTGTTGCCATTCCGCCGCGAATATGCCGCTGCGCCTTGTTGATATCGAGCACCGCACGCACTTTTTTCCATAATTCACGGTCGGCGTTTTTCAGCTTTTTTGAAACGTCGGTGTGTACCGTTGATTTCGATATTCCGAACACGTGCGCCGCATCGCGTACAGTTGCGCCGTGGCATACTATGTATTCGCCGAGTAAAACAGCTCTTTCTTCGGGCAGATTTGTCATACTGTTTATCAACTCCTAAAATGTCTGGTAAACAGTATGATAAAAAATCGGCAATTATTCGAACGGCAATTATGCGGTGTTCTTTGCGCCTGCCGTAAACCGGTATTTTACGAAATAATATCAGAACGCCGATTTTGAGTCAAAGATATTCTATCACTTTTCCGTTGGATTTGCAATGTTAATTGACAATTTACGTCGGGCGGTATATAATCTTGTTGCGGGAATCCCCTGAGCCGACGGTTGGCATAGGTTCAATTTTTTTTGTCGGCTTTTTGTTGAATTCGAAAAAAGGGAGTGATTTGATATGTTTTGTCCCGAATGCGGTGCATCTCTCGAAGACAATGCCGTTTTTTGTTCAAATTGCGGAGTGCGTGTCAGGCTCGGCGGCGAAGACACGCTTGACGACGGAGCGCGCGCAAAGAAGTCATCCGAACCGGCAAAGAAAAAATTTCCGATAAAGGCGGCAGCCGTTATAGCTGGCATTTTTGCCATTATAATCGCCGTAACGGTTACGATCGGTTCGATTGCGGCGTCAGCCCGTCCCGAAAATGTCGCGTCGGACTACCTGAAAAGTTATTACTACGGCAAGGTTGAGAAAGCCGATAAAAAATGTATCGTCACCATGCGTGACCAGTGGGAAATCAGCGTTGAAAAATACCATGACGGTAACAAAAAAGCGTATTTTAATTTCCTGTCCTCAAGCTACGGGCGAACCGTCACAAGCTACGGCAGCGCATATAAGGCTCTCGATGAAATTACAAAGGAGCGTTTCGACAGTTACTACGGCGAGGGGTACAGTGTGACGATAGGAAAGTGCGAAGAAATCGAATTAAGCGATGACGACGCGGCTCTGCTGTTGTCGGCTGTTACAAGTTCCGATTTTGCGGAGCAAAAAACGGATGTTTCTCTTATTTCGGGCGAGCTAATGAAAATCCGCGTGAACTACGTCATTGACGGCGATGTAAACGGCACGAGTGGGCACAACGACCTGACGCTTATAAAATACGATGGAAAGTGGAAAGTGCTCAATCCGTTGATTTTCGGTTGGTAAGCACGGACGAATCGGCGAAAATCAAGGCAAAACCGGGCGCAGGAACGAAACAAAAGCGTACGGTAACAAAGCGAATGGTAACAAAACGTAAGCTGACGGAAGTTGAACCCGTGTCGGTTTTGACAGGCTGATTTCCGTCCATGCTGCGTTAAAAACTTCGCAAATACGTCAAAAACAAGATGAACCGAAAGGCGTAAACCGCCGAAAATCGGCGTTGTCGGGCGGCGCGGTTTCGACTTTCGCCGATCTGTTTAAAAAAACAGAAAAAACACCTTGACAAGCGGCGCAAAATGCTTTATAATACCAAACGTGCCGCGTAGGTCGGCGTGTTTGTACGGTGGATATAGCTCAGTTGGTTAGAGCGCCAGGTTGTGGCCCTGGAGGCCAACGGTTCGAATCCGTTTATCCACCCCATTTAAGTCGCAAGGTCGGGGTATTTTGCGGCTTTTTTCATTAGATAACCTTAAGCTGACGGACGGCATGGGTTCGACTCCCGTCAGCTTAGCGCTTAGCAATTGGGGAGTCGTCAAGCGGTAAGACACAGCACTTTGACTGCTGTATGCGTGGGTTCGAATCCCGCCTCCCCAGCCAAAGTGAAAGTCCGGCCGTAATGGTCGGACTTTTGCGTTGTTCTCTGCGTTTTTTTTGTTGCTGTGTCCAAAACTTATTTTTATTGATGAGGGTCGGGTGATTTTATGACTTTGATGTCAGCGGTGATTTTCTTTGTTGTTGCAATTGCGGGGATTGTTGTTTCGGCAGTATGCCTACGCGGCAGAAAATGTATACGTGCGGTGTTTGTCGGCTTTTTCACCGTTGCCGCGTTTGCGCTTGCGGTGTACATCGGCTTGACGTTTATTTTCGTCGATGCTGCCGCAAACAGTCCGGCTGACGCGATGATGCGTTTTTGACGGACACGTTCGCTGCGTCGATTTTATTCGCATATAAAAAATGATACCCGATCGTTAAGGCGGTCGGGTATATTGTTATTTTGTTGTTTGTCGAAATTATCCGTTTGAAAGATTCACCGCGTTGTCACCGCGTCACGGTGAGTAGACGCTTTCCTCGCACTCGTAATCTTCCGGCATGACGAAGCGGGAAATGTACTTTATCGTGAAATCAATTCCCCACTGACCTTTTTTGCCTTCCCACTCGGTGGAATGCGGCTCGATGGAAAGTGCGCCGTTGTAGTTTGCGCAGTAGAGCAGATCCATCACTTCGCCCCAGTGAATCTGGTCGAGCCCTGCGGGCGGATTGTCCACGCAGCAGCCGTTCACGGAAAGCGTGCCTTTTATGTGGACATGATAAATGCGTTTGCCCCAGCGGTAGAGTTCGTATAGGTAGTCGCCGCCCCTGTGCACGCAGTGCGAAGCGTCATATTTGATGCCAAGCTCCGGAAGAGCACCGAGGACGACCGACCACGCTTTTTCTTCGTACACAAAGTTTTCCCAATCGCAGTTGTAAACGGCGATTTTTACGTTCTTATCCGAGGCGTAGTCTATGAGAGTGCCGAAGTACTTTATTGCCGCCGTGCAGTTGTCGTAGCAGGAGAGTTTTTCGCATCGGTTTGCCCCGACGTTGTAAACGGGACATCCTGTGAAAGATGCCAGATCTATGAGGTTTTTGTCGTGCGCGAGAGCTTCCGGGATTATTTCGCCGTTTTCATCAAGACGCTGCATGCCCCACCTGCCGACGGACACAACTTTTACTCCGTATTTTTCGGAGTATTTTTTTATGTCCTCTTTTTTCGCAAGCACTTCTGCGGAATCGCAGTAGCCGTTTATGCAAAATTCGATGCCTTTGAGTCCCTTTGCGGCGACGGATTTGAAATGTCCCTCATCCCAGCCGTTTATTATGGATATTATCATACGGTAAGTTTCGCTCCGTTTTTATTTTTATCAGGCGTTTTCTTTCGAGCCGGCTATGACCGTTTCGTTGCGCCGCTCCGCAAGGTCCTTGTACATCTTCGCACGTTTCTCTCTGGATATCGGCCAGAGGAATTTCGGAATAATTCCGAGTGCGCCGGTTATCGTCGGGACGATGCTTGCAAGCGCAAACAACCAGAATTTCGTGCGGGTATCCTGCGTACCTATCTTAAGTCCCTGAACGTAGCCGATTTTTTTGAGTATGATGCTCTTGACGGAATTCATGAGCGAACTTTGAATCTTCAAAACAAGGCTCTTTGCAACCGATGTGGTCGCTTCCATTCTGTATCCGTTTTTCCATTCGCAATAGTCCATGGCTTCGTTCCAGAGGTCGGCGTTTATGACCTTGTTGATACCGAAAGTCCATTTGGAGAAATACTCGCGTACGCCGAGCGCGATAAGCATGGGCGTGAGGCGCGTGTAGTTGCGGTTTATGATGCCGGTGACAAAGAACGCCGTGCTCAGTATATCGCCGTAGATGTCCGCACCGACCCAGATCGCCTTTGACGAAAAACGTTTTCTCAGGGGAGCGACGAAAGCATACGAGATACTGCCGTTGGGAGCGGAGGGAATGCCTACAAGAGTTATCAGAGTGTTTACCATTGCCTGCGAACCGAAAACGTCGATGAAGTAGTTCGATTCGCTTGTGCTTACCGCAAAGCCGCCGAGGAAGTCGGACATGCACATGAGAAGTACGGGGTAGTTTGTGAAAATCGCGCGTAATCCTTCGCGTACGCTGGGTCGCTCGATGGACTGCGGGACGCGTTCTTTCGATATGATGAAGAACCAGAACGTGAGCGTGCAGGAAATGAGCGTGGTAACTACGCCGAACGAAGCGAATGCCGTGCTCAATTTCATCTGAATCCTTTCCGTCGTGATAAGGTCGTAAACGAAGCCGAAAATATATCGCGGCATGTCTTCTCCGAGGTATCCCGACAGAAGCTCCGCAAGCGTGATTAGCCGTACCCGTTCGTTCGGGTTCGGTGTTATCGTTGACATGTAGCCGCCTTTTGCGAGTGAGTTTGCTGTGCTTGCGGTTTCATTGATGATTGAAAAAGCAAAATAAAATATGAGCTTTGGTATGTACGTTGTGCTCGAGCCGGGGAAAAAGAGCGGGATGAGCCAGTATACCGCGCCGAGCAGCGTAAGCGGAATCTGCATTCCGAGAAGATACGGGCGGAACTTTCCAAGACGCGTACGCGTGTTGTCAACGACGGTTGCAAGAAGCAGGTCGTTGATTATGTCCCATGCCGATGTAAAAATGTTGACTATTGCCGAAACGGTGAAATCTATTTTGACAACGTCCCAGATGAAGCGGTCGGAAAACGAGTTGATATTAAACGTGTTCGAAACGTCGTTGAGTATGTATGCAGCCGTTTCCTTAACGCCTACGTAGTTGAAGTTTTCGTAGATATTTACTTTCTGTTCCGTTTGAACTTCGGTGCTTTTGTTTTCGATTCCGTCTGACATGTTATCCGACCTCCTTTCCGTTCAGCATAATGTTCATCGAGCCGGCTGATGACAGCAGCTTGTTGCCGTCCTCCGCCACTATTACGGTGCACGTATCCGTATACGTTTTGCCGAGATAGGTCAGTGTTGCCGTTACCGTTACGGGGCTGTCGCTTATCTTAACCGCCTCGACCGTGCCGTTCTCGTTTACCGTGCAAACCGACGGGTCGGACGAAGTGAAAACAAGCGAAAATTCATCCTGCGCGGCGTTTTCGTCGACATTTGCCGTTATTTTCAGGTCTTCGTAGCCGTTTTCGTGGAGCGAAATAATTTTTTGCTCTATCGAAACGCCCGCGAACGTGACCGTGAATTTTGCCGATGCGTTTATTTCCGCCGTGAATGACGGAATCGTATCGCTGCCGTCGAACGAAATGGTGTAAATGCGCGAAACGGTTATTTCTTCCGCCTTTCCCGTTTCGGGATTCGCTTTCAGAGTGACCTCGTTCGATGAAGTTTCCGTTTTGATTGAGCTTGTCGGTATCGACAGAAATTCGCCGTACTTTTCGGTTATGCCGGCAATCATTTTTTCGTCTTCCTCCGCAAATATGCCTCCGGCTGTCTTTGCGGGAGTGTATTTGTAGATAAATTTGCTGTCGTCGGTTTTTTCGAATTCAACCGTACCGTTATCGGCGGGGTATATTCCGTCCGCCGGCGCGGGTGTGCCGCCGTACGGGGTTGAGTGAAGCGAACCGTCGTAGTATTCTCCGCTGAGCGTCGAACCTGTTTTTTCGACCGCGTAAGTTACGAGTCTGTTTTCCTTTTCGGGCAGCGAAGAGCTTTTGAGTGAAGCCGATACGGACGGCGAGTAATCGATTTTTACATCGTCGGATTTCATGATGTTGTCCAAAAGTTCATTTACTTCGGACAATGCCGCATTGTCTTCGGAGGGTTCTTCGATGACATATTGCACGGCTTCCGTCGTAAGCTCCGTTGTCGGTTCGGATTCCATTCTGTGAACCGAAACAGAAACTGCAAACGAGCATAAAACAATAACAAGAATCGGCAGTGCAACAACCAGAATGACCGATGACTTTACGGACAGACCGTGCGTTTTTTTTGCCGCATTTTTTTCTTCGTTCATTCGTCGTCACCTTTCTTTTTCGATTTTTTCTTTTTTACGGGAGCACCCGCCATGGCGTTTTCTCGTTTCAGCCGCTCCTCGTCGGTTTCAAGAATGGGAATCGGCAGATCGTCCAGCGAGAGTTTGCCCGCTTTGACTTTGTCGTATATCTCGATGCGCTGTTTGTCGATGTCGTTTACTTTTATTTCCGGAGGATTGCGCATGATTTTTGCATCCGGAATCAGAAACGCGATGAATACGGCGATGATGCCGAGGACGCCCCATATACACGGCGACACGGAAACGACACCCGTATCTCCGGCGGTTTTTGATGCCGCGAAAATCAGCGTCTCCGATGCGGCGGCAAAAACGACCGCGAGCGAAATTATGATGCACTGAGCTTTTGCCGTTTTTTTGAGATTTGTGAATGACAGTATCCACGCAAAAAACAGCGCGAGAATGCAAAGAGCGCACAGCACAAAACATGCCAGTCCCGCAATCGTCAGCGTTGAAACGCTGCCGCCTATTCCCGATGTCGCAAAATCAGCCGCGATGCCGAGTATTCCGTCGGAAATGAGCTTGTATATTCCGATTGCGCCGAGTGTAATCTTTGACTCGAAAAACGGCATTCTGACAGTCATTGTGCCGAGCGGTATTGCAAGTGCGGCAACACACAGCACACCGAACACCATGCGGGCAATCGGAGCCGCGCCGGAAATGAACGCGGCCTTAAGTCTGGCAACAAAGGCGCGTGCGTGCGCAAACTCGAGCTCGGTTCTTTTTGCGTCGGTTGCAAGTGATTTTTCCTGCGTGTAGTACATTATGTGAACTCCGCATTTTTTGCAGTTCGGCGCAAGGTCGTACCACTTTATCGGAGTTCCGCATTTGGGACAATTCATTTTCTTTAATCACCGCCGTAAAAATTTTAGGTAACGGCTTGCAATGGCAAACCCTAACTCGTATAATATAATATAAAACAGGGTCAAAAGCAACCCTGTAAGATTTTTTTTGTCCTAATCCACAAAAATATACGACACATTTAGATATCTTACACAAATCTCCGGCTTGACCGTATGTGAAAGGAATAAGTAAAAATGAGTAGTTTTTTTGCTTTGTTTTCAAGAATGAAGTACATATGCCGCTGGTCGCTTATGCGCAGTACGGAGAAGGAAACGCTGAGCCATCACTCTCTCGAAACGGCGGCAATCGCTCATGCCCTCGCCGTTATCGGGAACGTTCGCCTCGGCAAAAACTATGATGCCGACCGCGTGTGCGTCATGGGTGTTTACCATGATATGCCGGAAATAATCACCGGAGATATGCCAACGCCCGTGAAGTACTATAACCCCGATATTCGACGCGCTTTCGGCGAGATTGAAAAAAATACGGAGAAATCGCTTCTAAACGCGCTTCCCGACGATTTGAGGGAAGAGTATCGCGGACTTATCTGTTCGGAGTCGACGGATGCCGAACTCCGTAAGCTGTTGAAAGCCGCAGACAAAATAAGTGCGCTGATAAAGTGCATGGAAGAGAAACGCGCCGGCAATACCGAATTCGATGCGGCTTACGATTCAACACTCGAAGCGATAAAAAAACTCGAATGCCGTGAGGCGAATATATTTCTTGATGAGTTTATCGGTGCGTACAATGAACCGCTCGACGGTCTTACTGTTGCTAAATAGTGTTATTTTGCGGCGTAAATATTCAAAAATATATAACGCAAAGATAAATAACATAAAAAACGGCATTGCGCTTTTCTTGAACGCAGTGCCGTTTTGTTTGATATATGTTTGCGATATTTTACACTTTTGCTTTTCTTTTTTGCATTATCAGCGTTTTTGTCTGTGAAACGAAATCCTTTTGCACTTCACGCGCCGCGCCGGCTATGAGAGCCGCCGAGCCCTTGAAAATCGCGAAGAATTTTTTCCGCGTGTCGGAGTCAAGCGCACGCCATGCGGCGTTTATTCCGCGAAACGACGTGTTTGCGTTTTTCACGAGCCCTGTGAGATCTTTCTCGCCTGAGGAACCGATAAGAGCGGCGGTTATCGCGTTTACAAGCTCGCTCTGTTCATCCGTGACGCGCAAAATAATGTCGGCAAGTCCTTTGTCGTTGAGTTTGCCTAACAGCGACAGTTTCGTCATCACCGGCTCGCCGCTCGCTATTTGCCATGACGCAAGGTCATGCTGCAGCAGTCCCATGAGGCGGTTGCTTTTCACTACTTTATAATTGTTATCATGCGCAAGAAGCATTCCGATGAAGGACGACTGCGGGATAAAATGACGGTAGCGCGGCAGCAGCGCATGATACGCCGGAGTCGCAAACGGACGCAAATCGTGAAATCCCGGTCCGTCGTTGTTGTACAATAATGCGATTTTATCCGCAACGGAGGGCGAACAGTTGAGCGCGGCGTAAAGAGCAACGTTTCCGCCCTTTGAGTGTCCGCATACGATTATGTTGCCGGTGAGTTTTTCGGCGGCTTCTTCCAGATATTCCACCGAATATTTATACGACGGTATGACTTTTTTCGTGTAGATGTCGAGATCTTCGTTCCATCCCGCGATTGTGTCGTCGGTTCCTCTGAAGATTATTACGTTTGTCCCGTCGGGCAGGATAAACGTTGCTGCGCAAAATTGCACGGCGGGGTATTCGTTGTATACGTGTTTGCATGCAAGCACTTTCATTTCGGCAAAGCGCGGCTGCACCGCCATGTTCATCAGCTTCTCACTTACTTTGCGGTTTATTACAAGTCCCACGGGTTTGTGCTTGTGTCCGTTTAGTTCAAAAAGACTGTTGTACACGTCCGCAAACATGAGCGGCTCGTCATCGAAAGAATCCGATACTATGCGCTCAAACGGCATGTAGAATACCTCGCAAAGAGCGATGTTGTCGGCATCGCCGAACGGCCGCTCGGCGAAAGAAAATTTTCCGAAACGTTTGACATATTCGTTTGTTCCCGGCATAAAATACACTCCTTAAAAATTTTCGGGGCATGTTTATGTATATTAAACCATATTGTAAATAATTTGTAAATGTATTTTTCATATTTTTTTAATAGAAGATGTCGATTTTTGTCAAAAAAAAGACCCGAAAACGGTTTATTTGCCGATTCGGGTGCAAATTATAAGCTGACGGGAGTTAAACCCCGCCGCCCGTCAGCGTCCCTTTTCGGCACTTTTCGCCCTTTTCGTCTTGACCCCCGTCAGCAAGAGAAGCACCTCAAAAAACGAAAATTGCTCGAAAATTAACAGCTGT
>CAVKLD010000025.1:0-25084 GCA_963657065.1 bacterium | reverse complement strand
GGCTTTAACAACGGCTGCAACAACGGCTGCAACAACGGCTGCAACAACGGATGCGGCTGCGGATGCGGTAACTAAGCAAAAAAACAGTCCCCGTGCGCATACGGAAACGTCTGCGCCGCGGGGATTTCTTTGCCGTCGGAGCCGTTTTCGGCTGCGGCGTTTATTTTTGGTTTTTGTTTCTGATTATCTTCATTGAAGTCGTTTTCGGAAATTCCTCGTCGCGTATTCTGATTACCGCAACCTGTTTATAATCCGCAAGCGTTTTGTTGACTTCGGCAACGTCCGCTTTCAGACGCTCGCGTGCGTCGGGATATTCTTCCTCATCGAGGTAAAACTCACCGACTATCCTGCCGTTATCGCCGTAGCAAATTACTTCCTTGACGTATTCGATTTTTTGAAGATGGATTTCTATCTCTTCGGGAGAAACATTTTTGCCGTTCGCAAGGATTATAAGGTTTTTCTTGCGTCCCGTGAAGAAAATGTAGCCGTCCTTGTCGATATATCCGTAGTCGCCCGTTTTGAGCCACTCGCCGTCAAACGCTTCGGCGGTGGAAACGGGGTCTTTGTAGTAACCGGACATCAGATTGTCGCCTTTGACGTACAACTCGCCGATACCGTTCTCGTCGGGGTCATGCACAATCACTTCACAGCATTCGATAGGAAGTCCGACGCTGCCCATACGGTAGTTGTACATTCTTGTGACGGCAACGCACGGCGAACACTCCGTAAGTCCGTAACCCGTAATTATCGGTATGCCTATGTCGTGCATAAATTCCTCAATCTCGGGGTTGAGATACGCGCCGGAACAGATGATATAGTGCAGGTTGCCGCCGAGGCTCTCGTGGATTTCGGAAAACATCTCGCGCCGCATATCGATTCCGCTCAACATGAAGTTGCGGCTCGTCTGAATACCGTTCATCAGTTTTTCGTAACTGCCGTTGCGTTTTGCTTTCGAAATGATGGAATTATACACCATTTCGACAATAAGCGGCACAGCGGCAAACTGGTACGGCTTATATTTTTTTATGTCATTGTAGACGTGGCGGAGATTTGTACATATATATCCCCACTTCAGGCGAACAAGGCTTGCGAAAAGCCCGGACGCCCACGCATATGTGTGGTTGAGAGGCAAAAAGCCTATCGCGTTTTCACCCGTAATGGTACGGCAGGACGCGTTAAGGTCAGTCATTATCGACTTATGCGTAAGCATTACGCCCTTTGTTTTTCCCGTTGTACCGGAGGTGTAGCAAATGCAGGCAAGGTCCTCGGGAACGACGGGAACGTCGTGATACGCTTTAAGATATTTCTCATCGGCATTTTCGCCTTCGGAGAGAAATTTCGCGTAGTCTTTAATCGGAAACCACTGTTTAACGACAACGCCGCCGGTTTTTTTGAGTTTTTCAACTTTTTCGGCGTTTTCCTCGCTGTAAAACACGGCTTCGCACTCGCTCTCGGCATACTGCCCCGCTATTTCATCGGCGGGAAGACGCGGGTCGGTCGGCAGGATAATGCAGCCGTCGACGGCAAGCGTATAGTAGATAACGTGCCATTCGTACGAATTTTCGCTGAGAATGGACACCTTGCAGTTCTTCCCTATCCCGTGAAGCTGCAAAAACGCGCCGAGCTTATTCTCCTCGCCGTACACTTCCGCAAAGGAACGCTCATACTGGTTTTCGTCGCTGTCTTCCCAGATAAACTGGCGGTTGTCGCCGCCTCTCTGCGCGCCCGAGTAAACAAGCTCTTTCAATGTGCTTTGCGGCGGAAATTCATCATAATACTCTCTGATAAGCATCTAAAAACCCTCCGGATTACTTTGCACCAATCGCTTTCGCAAGGTCTGCGACAGTGCGAAGCTGACGGATGTTTATGTTGTCCATGTCGACATTGTTTGTCCGACAAAGATCCTCAACAAGGCACGCCATATCAAAAGATGACAGTCCGCAGTCGGTTTTGAGAAGCGATGCGCCCGTAATCTCACAGTCAGGTTCGACATATTCAAGAATTTTGTCAATCAGTTTATCCATTATCCGTTTCTCCTTTAAAGCTTTATCGCGTCCAGAATATCCTTGACTTTTATGTCCGGATTCTTTGCTCCCATGAGCATAGCCGTCATCATTTTTTCGTGCAGCAGGGCTATATCCTCGGCTGCGCCTTTTTCGTCAAGTTTATATTCCCATATGACATCAAAACCGTTATCCGAGCATCTGTGTTTTATTGTAAGGTACAGATTTTGCATCGAGAAATTGTTGTTGTACCATATGCCTATCGAGGAACGTTTTACTTCCTCGTTTTCATACGGCAACTCGATAGGTGCGTGATAGGAGAACGTAAGACTGTCGTAAGTCTGACCGAGCGAAGCGTTTTTCACGGAATATTTAAGATAAATCCATTTGAGAACGTCGTAATTGCAGTGGCGGTAGACGATATCTCTCGACGCTTCGATTATTTCGGTGGCTTCTTTATATGTTTTGTCGCTGTCGACTATCGAGCGGATAGAGTACATGTGCCATCTGTTGCCGCCGCCCTTTTTCTCAAGCAGCGTGGAACGCCGCGCAAGCATCAGCTTGAAGCTGACGTCTTCCTGATTTGAATTAAACGCCGAGAGAGCCGTTCTCAAGCCGAACATAAGCGCTCCGACCACGGAGATATCGTTCTTTTTGCACGATTCGAGAACCGTGTTTGTATCTTCTTCCGAAACATTGTAGATAAGCTGACGCGACTCGGTATTTTGCGTGAAGCACTGCGCGAAGCGTCTGTCGGGCTGGTTGTACTCGATGCGCTCTTTCGTAAGGCGGTTATCCTTAAGATAGTCGTTGAAAATCGGCTCCGTTTCGGTGAAGAAATAATTTTTCCAGAAATCCTCGTCCTCTTTGCACCTGTCGGAATCGAGATAATCAAACTCTTTCTGTATCATGTCGATGTAGGACATCATCGGCTTCGGGTACGGCATTCCGCATTTTTTGTTAAGATATATTCCCATGATATCCGCAAGAAATACCTTTGTGGCGTAGCCGTCGTAAGTAAGGTGATTCAATTTGACGTAAATGCCGTTGAGTCCGTCGGGGAGATGCATGATTTTTATCGTGTTGAGAGGGCTTTCGAAAAAGCTGCTGCCGACGGTCGACCAGCTTTTGATTATCTCGTAAGACTCGTCATACGTCATTCCCGTATGGTCGACTTCCTCAATAACGGACTCCGTCTTAGGAACGATGTACTGCAGCGTGCCGTACTGCTGGTCGGGGATAAGGCGTATGCGGAAACAATCGCTTCTTTCGATGCCTTCGGCAATAGCTTCTTTCATCAATTTGGAATCAAAATCGCCTTTCCAGTATTCGCCCGTTCCGATGTTGAGCGTCGCGGGCACCTTACCGTAGGTGTTGAATGCCCAAAACATGAATTTCTGCGCTTGTGTAAGCGGATACGCGTCCACTATCTGACCGTTTGAGAGTTGTGTTTTTACAGGTTCCATGTATTCTCCTCCGAATAATTTTTTAGGCTGTTTTCTTTGTGCGTACGATTTTGCCGGTGGATGTGCGCGGGAACGGCTCGTCACGAATGACGGCACGGTCTATCATGTGCGAAGCACTGCCGGACGCATTCACGCGCTCGATTGCCTCGTCCATGTACTTTTGGATATCCGAAACGCCGATTCTTGCGGCGTGGTCAAAATCCGGATAAACTTCGGCGACTATCGAATTGCCGTCGCCGCAGACAACTATCTCCTTGACCATCGGTTCGTCGGCGAATTTCTTTTCAAGCTCTTCGGGGCTTACGTTTTCGCCGTTTGAAAGGATAATGATGTTTTTAAGGCGTCCCGTGATGAACAGTTCGTTATCGTCGGTGAGTCTGCCCATGTCGCCCGTACGGAACCATCCGTCATCGGTAAAAACCTTTTCGCTTTCCTCGGGGCGTTTGTAGTAACCCATGAACAGCGACGGACTCTTTACTTGAATCTCGCCGTCTTTGATTCTGACTCTGCATGTGCTTATGACTCTGCCGCCCGAAGCGCCGCACGTTTTGCCGTCGGGAACGGAAATACGCGGTCCCGTTTCCGTCATGCCGTAACCCTGACGGACTGTTATACCCATGTCCTCAAACTCCTGCGACACCTGACCGCTGAGCGGTGCGCCGGCAGCGATAATGTTCGTGAGATTTTTGCCGAAAACCTGCTCGGCTGCCTCGCGGGGAGTAAGATTCGGGTTGTTTTTGCGTATGATGCGCGTCTTTCTCAGCAGGCTTTCGATTATCATCGGAACCATGCGCATAAAATGCGGATTAAAGCGCAGCAGATTTTCGTTGATATTCTTTATGTCGCCGTTAAGGCAAATGGTCACGCCGTCTTTAAGATTTTTGAGATAGTCGCACGAAAAGCAGAATATATGGTACATAGGCAGGACGTTTAGCGTCACTTTGCTCGAATCGAACGACATCTCTTTGTAGTAGACGTTCGAGATAACCGCACGCGACGAGAGCATCGCGCCCTTTCTCATGCCGGTTGTGCCCGAAGTGTAAATTATGACGGTGCAGTCATCGGGGTCGATATCAACATCGGACAGATACGCGTTTTTGCTCTCGGAATTGTAATTTTCGTATATATTCTCGAAAAAACCGGGGTCGGAAAGATTTATGTAGTGTTTGACTTTCGGGCAAAGTTTTTTCAGCGCGTCCTCATTGTGCGCGTAGCTTTCGTCGAAGAATACCATCTCAACGTCCGCGTCGTTTACCAGCGCTGCAGTTTCCTCCGGAGAAGCGTCGTACGCCATCGGCACGGCGACGTCGTTGGCGACAAATATGCCGTTGAAGCACGAGATGTACTCATAGTTTGTTTTCGCAATAAGTGCAATGTGCATCCTTTCGGGGTTAAGCGAACGGATATACCTCGCCATTGAATACGAATCGCGGCACATATCGCGGTAGGTTTTGACCTTTATCTCACCGTCGCGGAAAAACTTGATGCACGTTTTTTCTCCGTATTCTTTTTCCGTCCAATCGAGAAGCTGTCTTACCGTAAGGACATCGTTATCCCACGGAACGGGTTTTATGTTCATATTTTCAGTCCCCCTGCTGCGCTTCATCCGCACGACCGACGCCGAACAATAAAATATAACGGCGTTCGGCTTCTTCGTCACGGAAAAACACGTTGTTTTACAAGTAACACCGTGACAGGTACGCGTCATGCTGATAAGTTTTATACACGGTGTTGCTTTTTTTCGTAACTTATTATATAATAGGTTTGAACGAAAAGCAAGCTACAAATTAACAGTTTGTGAACAAATAACAAACAGTTTCTTAAAAAGTGTTGCAAAGGAGAGAAAAAAAATGCCGGAGAAAAATGTAGACCGCCGCGTCAGAGTAACAAAAATGATTTTGCGGGATTCGCTTATCGAGCTTATGAAAGAAAAACCGCTCCATGAAATAAGCATAAAAGCGATATGCGAAAAAGCCGACATCAACCGCAGTACGTTTTATCACCACTACGGTTCGCAGTATGACCTTTTCGACGATATCGTCAAGGAGATAAGCGGCAACATCTGGAAAATAATAAACGTATCGCGGCTGAAAAAGGACAAGTTCGTGCAGCTGCTCACGGACTTACTCACGTATTGCGAAAACAACCGTGACCTGTTCATAGTGATACTCGGCGCGAACGGCAATTTCAACATAGGTGAAACGCTTGCGAAAGAGATAAACAGATTTCTCGACCGCGAGTCAAAAGATGAGATTTACGCCTACTGCACGCAGTTTTTCAGCGCGGGGATAACGAGCGTGCTGTGGACATGGCTCAACAAGGAAAACCGAGAATCCGCGCGAAACATCGCAATGATGCTAAACGCCATAATAATGTACGGCATCAAACGCGCAATGGTGCTTTCCGGCAACATGTGAAGAAAACAAAAACGCATGATTTGATAAACGGAGGAATACAAATGACAAGAGAAGAAGCAACTGAATTTTTCAAAAAAGACCGATTCGCGACCGAAACGGCGGGAATTGTAATTGATGAAGCAACATACGGATATTCAAGGGTATCAATGACCGTAACGGACAAACACCGCGCCGTACACGGCGGAGTTATGGGCGGCGCTCTTTTCACCCTTGCGGATTTCGCTTTCGCCGTCGCGTGCAACTCGCCGGAGAGCAAGGCGGTAACGGTTTCGAGCAATATAAATTTCTTGAGCGGCGCGAAAACGGACGAACTGACGGCAGTCTGCCGCCGTACAAAGAACGGCAGCCGCGTATGTTTCTGCGAAACGCAAATAACCGATTCCGCAGGTACGCTTATCGCGACGGTATCCGCAGTCGGTTCAAAAATCAAATAAAAGCTCGGGGACGAATTTTCGCCCCCGGGTTTTTTTGTATACCAAATGAAAAACAACCGTTCAAAAAAATTTCACGCAGACGCTATTGATTTTGTCCGCCGATTTTACTGACCCGCCAGCGAAATTGACGTATCCTGCGCAAAATTGGGAATATTATAGAGCACCAGCACCTGCGTGATTCCGTTTTCCTCGATATAGTCCGCAACGGAGCTTCTGAAGAAACGCATGTCTATAAGATGGGTTTCGGCGTAGTCGTCAATCACAAACTGCGCGAAACAATTCGCGTAGGAATCCTTCAAAATAAGCAGTTTGCCCTCGCCCTCTCCGAAAACAACCGTTTCGGTTTGATTCGAATTGAGAAAAACGGCATATTGGTCTTTCCCGCTCAGGTATTTGCGCTCGTATATGCTGTCCGTCACGTAATTGCCGCCGTTGTAACTCACCTTGTGCGCTGTCGTTTTATAGTAGGCGGTAACGGTATCGTAAGGCGCGAACGGATAGTTGACCTTATTGTATGTCGTGCCGCGAAAATCATCGCACAGTATTTGACTTTGCCATGCGGAAAGAGGTTCAACCGTCTTTCCCTGCGCCTGCATCCACGCCGCATAGCAATAGTACGCGCCAAGACTTGTAAAATGGTGATCGGTTTTATAATATATGTATTCGCCGCTGTGTTCGGCAAGAATGTCAAAAACATTCACGGTGTCAAGTCCCATTTCACGCGCAAGCTCCGCCAACGCTTTCTGGTCGATGTTCGGCGCGTATGCGGGCAGACTGTCCGAAAGAATATGCGCGGCGGTGGGAACCAGCATAACCTGCATCGGCACGCCGTATGTTTTCAGCGTGTCCGACAGCTTTGCAAGGCTGTCGATATTCGCCGTGAATTGTTTTTTGCCGCAGCTTGCAAATGCATCGATAAGATAACCGTTTTTTGCAAAATAGACATCGGAAATTTCGGTTTTGCCGCCGAGCCGCTCCGCAAGCGTTTTCACCGTAATCCAACCGTCACGCAGAGGGAACTGGTCGGCAAGATATTTTTCGATGACAGTCCCCATTTTACCGCTCGTAAAATCGGAAACGGAAATATCTTTTTTCTGCGTAAGCGTGCGTTTTTCGCTTTCGGAATAATACTTATCCGGCACGATAAATCCCGACAAAGTTGCGGCAGCCAAAAGCATACAAAAAAATACGGTAATTATTTTACTGCGCATTCGGATGTCCCTCCTCAGAAACGAAAATACAAAAACGGATTATATGAGCCGCTGATAAGGTAAGCCGTTGAAAGTCCCGCAACGGCGGCAATGCCCAGCGTATCGGCGGCGGTCATGATTCCGGCTGTGCATTTTTCGTTCAGTCTGCGGTACAGTTTCGAGCCGAGAGGCACGGACGCAACGGCGCACAGCGCAAGCAGCGGCAGATACGACAACAGATTGTACGCGGACGCACCGTCGCAAAAAGCAGCTCCGCCGAACATAGCCTTGAGATAAACGATGCCGTCGCTCAAATTTTCAAAAGCGAACAAAACCCATCCGACGGCAACGCACAGCAGCGCGTAGACGTGTCCGACAAACGCGGGAGCTTTTTTGAGTTTGTCGAGCAAAAAGAGCTTTTCGACAATCAGGATAACGCCGTAGAACACGCCCCACAAAACATAATTCCAGCTTGCACCGTGCCAGAATCCCGTGAGCAGCCACACGACGGCAATGTTTCGAAGCTGAACGGCAAAACCTTTCCGGTTGCCGCCGAGGGGAATGTAGACGTAGTCCCTGAACCACGTCCCCATCGAAATATGCCACCGACGCCAAAAATCCGTTATGCTCGACGCGCAGTACGGGTAATCGAAGTTTTCGAGAAATTCAAATCCGAACATTTTCCCGAGTCCGATAGCCATATCCGAGTATCCCGAAAAATCAAAATATATCTGAAATGCAAATGCGATTATCCCGAGCCATGCGGAAACAACCGTTAAACTTCCCGATTCGGAAATTGTACTCCACAAAAGTCCTATATTATTGGCAAGCAGCACTTTTTTACCGAGTCCGCAGACGAACCGTTTTACGCCGTCGGAAAACATATCGAACGAATGCGTGCGGCTGTCCATCTGCTCGGCTACCGTCTGATAGCGAACAATAGGACCCGCTATAAGCTGCGGGAACAGCGACACGTACGCACCGAACGAAATAATGTTTCTCTGCACTTTTGCGTCGCCGCGGTAGACATCAATCGTATAACTCATTGTCTGAAAAGTATAAAAGGAAATGCCGATAGGCAGCGGAAGATTCAAAAGCGGAATGGCGCAGCCGAAAATACCGTTTATCGTGCCTATGAAAAAATCCGTGTATTTAAACAGACACAGCAGACTCAGATTTACAATAACGGAAACAAGCAGTCCGATTTTCGCCTTCGGCGTTCCCCGATATTTCTCCACCGTCAGACCGCAGCAATAGTCAAGGACGGTGGAGAAAATCATCAGTCCGACATATATCGGTTCACCCCACGCATAAAACAAAAGGCTAAACACAAAAAGAACCGCATTTTTCAATTTTCGGGGAACCATGAAATACACAATGAAAACGCAGGGCAAAAATAACAGGAGGAATGTCAGACCCGAGAAAACCATTTTCAGCCACCTATTATCGGAATATCATCGTTGCCGGCATTGTCGTCATCGTCAACTATCAGCCCGCCGCTGTTGCCGTCATCCTCGGGGACAACGGCAAGGTTTGCCGGCACCGTGCCGAACACGCTCTTAACCGCTTCGTCAATCTTGGCATACTCTTCCGCCGCAAGTTTGGCTTCGGCTTCGGAATCCTCGCCGTCATACGACGCGCCGGAAATAATATAAACGATGTAATTGCCGTTGCGGTACAGCCGCGCATTCAAAACTTTGGCAGTGCCGAACGGATACTGGCGGATATAATCAACAATCTGAGCGTATCCCTCGTTTAACGCGTTGACGGCGGACTCCGCGTAGCCGTCCTTAACCTTGAGAACTATCACAGTATCGGGGTTTACGCTGGCGATAGAATTTTGCTTTGCGACGTAACTTTCAACCTGAGTGAGGTCAAGGCGGTAGACATTTTGCAGATAATCTTTCTCGATATCGATATCGCAAAGGTAATTGTCCTTGCCGACCGCATCGGCGATTTTCTGTTCTATCTCCGCGGCAGTGACAGCGACTGACGAATTGCTTTTATCGGCGGCTGTCGTCGAATTGCCGCTGTCGTCTGCTGTCGTTGAATTGCCTTTATCGGCTGCTGTCGTTGAACTTCCGCTGTCGGCGGTCGTGTTGTTTCCGGCATCGCTGCCGCACGCGGCAGCACCGAAGGCTATTGAAAGTGACAAAAGTATAAGCGCGATTTTTTTTGCTTTCATTGGAAATAACTCCTTAATGTGTTGTTGCGGAAGCGTTCGGCAGTGCTCGTACGCTGCGCCGCCTTTTTTGCGCTTCCGTATATACAACGACCATGTAAGGAAAAATGTCGGGAAAAATTCAAAAAAATTTCTCCCGACATCAAAAATTATTTTTTCAAGGCTCTGTACGCCGCAGTGACCTCGTCTTTTTCCGCGCCGTCCGTACCGAAGAGGCAGTAGTTTATCTTTCCGTTCGTCCAGCTGATTTTGCGGATAACGCCGTCCGTACCCGCCACGCTCACAAGCACCGCGTTTGTCTTGGCGTCGACGGTTTCGGCTTCGCTTTCACTGCCGTTCAATCCTGAGAAATCACCCTCACTGTCGGATGCCCTCGCAAGATAACTCTTGCCGTCCAGCGTAAATCTTACCTCGGCTATCCTGCCGTCAATGACCGCATATGAAACATCCTGCGCTCCGTCGGGCGCGTCAAGCGTGACGGAGAACGCCTTGAACGCATCCGCATTTTCGACCTCTACAAACGGATTGCCGCCGAGAACGCCGGATTCGGTCGGCTGCTGCACACCGCTGCCGAAAAACCACGCAAGTCCGAGGGCGATAACGCAGACGCACGCTGCGGCGGACAGGACGCGGCGGTAAAAACGAGCCGTTTTCTTTTTCGGCGCATCTTCTTTTTCGGCTGAAACGGCAGCTGCTTTATTCATTATATTTTCGTACATCCGCTCTTTTGCACCGACTTCCGGCTCGACGGTGTCGATGGCTTTTTTTATATCTTTCCCGTTCACGATTCAAAACCTCCCAACCGACGGCGAAGCAGTTCCCTCGCATCACGCAAACGATTGCGGACTGTAGACGGCGGTTTTTTCAGCATTTCCGCTATCTCATCCGTCTTGTAATCCATGTAGTAATATAAGTAAATGACATCCTTGTACTTTTCGGGCAAATTTTTCACGACTTCAAGCGTTTCGTCGACCGACTCGGCGTTTTCGTCGGGAATTTCGGGCGTTTCGTCAATGGGTGTCGTTTTCCTGCGGCTCGAACGCTTCAAATAATCCTTGCAGAGATTGACAGCCGTAACCGTCAGCCACTTTTTTTCGTGAAGTTCGTCATTGAAAACAAAACCGCCCGTCAGCACCTTTACGAACACATCCTCGGTGCAATCCTCCGCGTCCGCCTGATTTTTCATGTAAGTAAAGCACAGCCGGTATACCGATTTGTAATGCCGTTCATAAAATGCGGCAAAACGTCCGTCCGCGCCGTACGAGTCATTCGGCATATCTTCTCCCCCCTTGTATAACGCTTCAACGCTTCAAAAAGTCGGATTCTTTTCTTTTAAAACCGTAATACTCCGTCATTGTATCATATCCCGTCGGATTTTTCCATATCCGCAAAGAAAAAGACGGCGCAGCCGCAAAAGCCGCACCGCTCAAGAAATTCAGGTTAACGTCAGCCTTAAAGTTACTGCACCCAGACAAAATCACCGTATTCGACTCTGCTTATCACAGTGCCGGACGCCGCAATGTTTTTTGTCTTAAAGAAAATAAGGTCGAGATTCAAATCGATATCAACGTTAACAACCATCTTTTGAGTAAGAGAAATCATGCGTCCGTTTGTCTTGTCAAAATGACATTCTATCTCGTTGTTTGTGTAGTTCATTTCAAACTTGTAGCTCGTCATGTCGAGCACGACAAGATATTCTTCGATTCCGTCCGAAATCGACTGCGTTGCAATCGGCGTGAGGATTTTTGAAAACTCGCTCGTTTCGGGGTCGGGGTCGGTGTGGTCGGCGACGGTGAGAACAACTTTGTAGTCGGTGTCGCTCACGTAGCAGACAGCCGACGTAACAATACTCGTATCGGTAAGTTCACAGCCGGCGTCCTTGCCGTAGAGAGGAAACGAACGTCTGACCGCTCTGTCGTCGCCCGCCTGAACCGTCACGGTTTCGGAGTCGTTGCCCGACGAGGAAATAAGCTCGGTCGACACAAGATTGAGTATGCGGTTTGCAAGCTGCAGCGCACCGTCGCCCGCCTTGACGTCCTCGACGGTCTGCGTTTCTTTTTTTGTAAATCCCGGACAGCGGAGTTTGACGTTGTTCATCGCGGCGGTGTACACCTTGATGACGTCTTCACGCGTCATTGCCACGGTTCGGTATTCACTGCCGACAGTAAGTCTGCCGCCGCTCGCAACGGTCGACGGCTCTGTCTGCTGCGGGAGTGTTGTTTCGGGCATCGTCGGCGGTTCCGATGTTGTCGGAATCGTTTCGGGCGCAGTGTAAACAACCGTTTCCGAGGTTGTGTTGTCATCGGTGCGGTTTCCATTGCACGCGCCGAACAGGCACACGGACAATGCCGCCGCAAGCAGCACGGAAATTATCTTCTTTGACACGGTACCGCCTCCCGTAATTTTTACACGCGCAGTTTACCGACGTTTCGTTTCAGCGGCGTTTTACTGCCGTTTTACCGGCGTTGTGCAGCCGTTTCGCTTTGCCGCGTCAGCAGCTTTACTGCCGTTTCGCCTTTCCGCCGTCGCGGTAGTACTGCGTGTGAGTTTTCGGATGTTTTGTCGAATTCCAAATTTCATCGGCAACACCCGCCCATTCAAATGCGAAATCATCGCATCTGCCGCAGAGAGTATCGACCGATTCTTCGTTTATAAGGTTGGTGGATTTTGCACCCGTTTCATGAATTATCTCCCTCAGCTTATCGGGATTTTCAAGCATCGGACACGGACGCAAATGGTTGTCGTTAAACGGCTGACCTTTTCTGTATGCCGTAAAAAGCGGATTTTTAAGAGCCTGTAAAAGCGTATGCGTGCGTATATTCGCGTCTGAATAGTGAATAAATACACACGGTTCGATATCACCCGCCGAGTTGATATGGAAATAGTTTCTGCCGCCCGCGATACAGCCGCCGACATATTCGCCGTCGTCCTGGAAATCAATCACCATAAGCGGCTTGCCCGTCGCGGAATTTCGCATTTTGCGAAGCCAGAAATACATCATTTTTCTCTGTGCGGAAGTGGGGATAAGTTCCTTGTCGGCGGTGTGACCGACAGGCATATAGTTAAAGTACCACGCATACTTTACGCCGTAATCAATCATGAGATTTATAAAATCGTCGCTTGTGACGTAATCAACGTTTTTGCGCGTGTAGCAGACCGAAATGCCGAAAAGGCAGCGGTGCTTTTTGAGAAGCGACATTGCGTTCACGGTATCCCTGTACGCGCCTTCGCCGCGTCTGAAGTCGTTGCTCTCTTCCGTGCCCTCGATGCTCAGCGCGAACACGAGATTGCCCACGCGCTTCACTTCCTCGCAAAAGCCGTCGTCGATAAGCGTGCCGTTGGTGTACGACATGAAAGCGCAGTCGGGAAATTCTCCGCAGAGTTTGATTATATCGTCTTTTCTTATGAGCGGTTCGCCGCCGGTAAGCATATAAAAATGAGTTCCGAGTTCCCTGCCCTGCGTTACTATCGACTTCATCTCGTCGTACGTCAGACTCTGCCGGTGACCGTATTCCGCAGCCCAGCAGCCTTTGCATTTGAGATTGCACGCGCTTGTGGGGTCGAACAGAATCACCCACGGAATGTTGCAGTCATATTTTTCACGGTTCGCTCTTACCGCCTTCGTACCGAAATAACCCGCGTCGATTCCGAGCGACATGAGCATGTGTTTGAGCAGTCCGCGATCGGTGTCACGCAGAATATTTTTCGCAAGCTGCGTATAGATGTTGTCGGGGTCGGATGCTCCCGCTTTCATTTTTTTAAAGTTCTCGGCAGGGAACATTTTGCCGCCGAAAATCTTCTCGCTGAAATCAAGAATCTTCACAAAACCGTCTTCGGGGTTGCGGTCGATATACTTAAAAATACTGTCCATTGCGGCTGACGCAATCTCTTTGACCGCTTTCTCTTTCAATGTCATATATATACACTCCGTTTTTGAAGATTGTACCAGTATACCATATTTTCGCCGTAATGTAAATAGTACGGCTGCGGTGAAAATACAAATTTTTCGACGGTACATGGTAAAAATAAAACCGTGGAATAAACTCCGCGTAAACAGCCAACCGCCGTTTGTACGCATTTTAGTACGGTTAGTTTAAAATACGGTTTAAGTTGTAAAAAACAGGCTTGTTAATGTAACTTTTGTATGCTAAAATTTAGACGCACACCGAAAGGAGAAATGGAAAAATGTTCACTGCAATTGTGTATGCTATCATCTGCGCCGCCGTCATGATATGCGGATTTTTCTTCGTCCGTGCACAGTATGACGGCGCGTGTTACCGTTCACTCACGCTTAAAATGTTCGCCGCGACCGGCTATATGGCAATAGGCGCCCTTGCGGTAAAAATCACCGGAAACAACTCGCAATTTGCCCGTCTGCTGTATTTTGCGCTGCTCTTTTCATGGTTCGGCGACCTTTTCATACATCTGTGGCAGCATAAAATATTTACCGCCGTCGGTTTTACCGGATTTTTGACCGCGCACTTCTTTTTCATCGCAGCGTATCTGAGCGCAATCCGATTTTACGCGCCCGACAGGAGCTTTTTCTCCGTGCCGGAAATTGCCGCCGTCGTGCTCTTCGATGTTTTCTTCATCATTTTCTCGCGGCTTATCGGAACAAAAATAAAAGGCATACTTAACGTACCGATAATAATGTATTCAACCGTGATAACGACAATGCTCTGCAAGGCATGCGTAATGGGCGTAAGCATGGTAAAAGCCGGCGTTCCCCGCTCCGCCGCCGCGGCGGTTCTCGCGATTGCCGGCGCGTCGCTGTTCGTAATGAGCGATTTTTCCATAGCGATACTCATGTTCAACAAAAAATATAAAAAGAGTCATCCGCTCAAAATGTTTAATATACTCACATATTTCGCCGCAGAACTCGCACTCGCAAGCCTCCTGCTCGTCGTAAATCCGGTATAAAGCGTAAAACTAACGGAACACTTTACACGACGTAAATTCCAACCCCTGCCGCGCCCGCGCGTCGGCGCGCGTTTTGTAATCGATTTTATGTATATCCGCGCGGGCGGTGCGGGAGCACCGCCCCTACACGGCGTAAATTGCCGACGAAATACAAAAAATATTATGTTGCGTGCATATATTGCCAACATTACATAAATTAAATTCACATTATGCAAAATATATGTAATTTTTCAATCGAAATGTTCATCGTATGGTCGGCGTTTTTTTGTAAGTCGGGTTTGTAAATCACCCGTTGAGTTCGAGCCATTCGTTTTCCAACGCATCCCGTTGAGCGTCCAGGTCGTTCATTTCGTTTGTCACAGCCATTATTTTTTCGTAATCGGAAGACACCGACGGCGACCGGAGCAGCTCGGCAAGCTCCGCCGCACGTGCATTCAAATCTTCGAGCAGCGTTTCTATTTTTTTCAAACGCGATGCCTTTTTGCGTTCATCGCGCTCGCGCTCCTTGCGCAGGACGTATTCATTCGGTTTTTTCTCCGTACGAACCTGACCGCCGGACGTCTGCGGACGTGATTTTACAACGTTTACGTAGTCGTCGTAGTTGCCGTCGAGCGTATTGACCGCAGCACCGTCAAAACTCAAAATACGCGTCGCCAGACGGTTGACGAAATATCTGTCGTGCGACACGCACAGGAGCGTACCTTCGAATTCGCTCAGCGCGTCCTCCAGCACCTCGCGCGACGCGACATCAAGGTGGTTCGTCGGCTCGTCGAGGATGAGAAAATTTGGTTTTTTCAAAATGAGAATGAGCAGCGCGACACGCGCCCTCTCGCCGCCCGATAAATCGCGCATGCGCTTATCCGTTTCGTCGTTTCGGAACATGAACGCGCCGAGATATCCGCGGATTTCAGGTATCGACAACGTCGGAAAGCGGTCATATATTTCACAAAGCATTGTTTTGTCGGACATCAATTCTCTCTGCGTCTGTTCGAAAAATCCGAGTTTTACACCAACGCCGAAACGGCAGATGCCGCCGTCCGGCGTAATTTTATGCATAATTACGGAGAGCATCGTAGACTTGCCGCAGCCGTTCGGACCTATGAGAAAAACGCGCTCCCCTCTCGTCATGCGAAAATTCACATTTTCGAAAAGCGTGTTACCGCCGTACGATTTTTTCAGATTTTCCGCGAAAAGAACATCGTCGCCGCTCCTCGAAACATCGGTAAAGCGCAGTTTGTACGACCGCTCTTTCGGCGGCAGTTCGGGAAGTGACGCACGGATACGTTCTATCTGCTT
Source organism: bacterium (assembly GCA_963657065.1). GTDB lineage: Bacteria > Bacillota > Clostridia > Oscillospirales > Acutalibacteraceae > RUG806. The sequence continues at coordinate 9,176 of CAVKLD010000025.1, read as the reverse complement.
CTCTTTTGACGCAATCGTTATGTAATTGCGCTCCATGCCGAAAGTTTTTTGCTGCTCTATTATCTTTTCGATGCGCTTTATTTCGAGCATGCCTTTTTCGTATTCGCGCTTGTCGCTTTCGAGCCGCAGGGATTTCTGCTTCATGTACTCCGTATAAGAACCCTTGCCGGCATACAGTATGCCGACGGTTATTTCCATCGTGCGCGAAGTGACCCTGTCAAGGAAATAACGGTCGTGCGAAATGACGATAAGACTGCCGTTAAACTTCGTCAGAAAATCCTCGAGCCACTCAACGCTCACCGTGTCGAGGTGGTTCGTCGGCTCGTCGAGCAGCATAATATCGGGTTCGCTCAAAAGGAGTTTGCCAAGACTCAGCTTCGTACGCTGACCGCCCGAAAGAGCCGAAACGGGCAGATTTTCCTCTTCGGCGGAAAAGCCGAGTCCCTTAAGGCAGGAATGCGCACGCGCCTTGTACGTGAGTCCGCCGTGCGCCTGGTAAAACTCCGTAAGCTCGCTCTGTTTTTCTATATATTCCGGTACGCCGCCGTCGGTTATCTCGACCTTGCGGTGGATTTCTTCAAGCTCTTTTTCGGTTTGCGCAAGAAAATCAAACACGGTGAGCAGCTCCTCGTACACCGTGTGCGAACTGTCGGAGCAGGCGTGCTGCTCCACACACCCGATAACAGTGCCGCCGGCACGGACAACCGCACCGTCCGTCACCTCGATTTTGCCCATTATCGCATTAAACAGCGTGGTCTTGCCGCAGCCGTTCGAACCGATAAGTCCCACGCGGTCGCCTTTCGCCATATCAAAACTGATGTTTCGCAAAACATCCCGCTCGCCGAACGACACGGTGACATTCTGCACGCTTAACAGTGCCATTTTCTGCCCTCTTTACAAATTCACATCATTATTTTTCTGCTGACGGGAATCGAACCGATACCGCCCTTTACCGAAAACGCAATCACGTTCTTGTTTCAAGCGCGGTAAATTTCCCGCTTAGCGTATATTTGCCGAAAGACGCGGGAATAAACACGCTTGAACCTTTTCTAACGGGATATGTCTTTCCGTTTGCGGACACTTCGCCGCTGCCGTCAAGCACAATAAGCGACACAAAGGACGTTTCGTCCGCAGAGTCCTCAAATTCCCCGTCGATTTTAAGTTCCGTCATCGAAAAATATTTACAGTGCGTCAGCAGACGCTTCACCGCGCCGCGCAGGTGTTCTTCCGCGCCCTCGGGCGAAAAATCGGCATCGGCCTTTGTAAGCGTAACAACGTCGGCAGCCTTCTGCACGTGCAGCTCCCGTTTTTTTCCGTTTTTGTCACGGCGGTCGTAATCAAAAACACGGTACGTCGTGTTGGAACTTTGCTGCACTTCGGCAAGAAGTATCCCGGCACCGATGGCATGAAGCATTCCCGACGGGATAAATACCACGTCGCCGGGATGCACTTTGACTCTGTTTACATTCTCCATCAGAGTCCCGTCCTCGATACTTGCGGCAAACCGCTCACGCGTCATGTCCTTGTTGACGCCGTAGATAAGCTCGGCTCCGTCGTCCGCACTCAGCACGAACCACGCCTCGGTCTTACCGTTCTCATTTTCCACCCGGCATGCGTATTCGTCGCCGGGATGCACCTGGACGCTCAGCTTGTCGCATGCGTCTATTATCTTTATCAGAACGGGAAAACCGTTTGCGTCCGCATTATGAGTGCCGAGCACCGATGCTCCCTCTTTTTTTATGATTTCATCGAGCGTCATTCCGTCGTATTCGCCGCCGACGGCGTATGACGGTCCGTCCTTGTGACACGACAGCAGCCATGCTTCGGCTGCATTGTCGCAGTCGGTCTGCATGCCGAAGTCTTCAATGAGCTTGCGCCCGCCCCACAGAGTTTCTTTAATTGTCGGTCTTAACAGTGTTATATCCATAATATCGCGCTCCGTATTATTTACTTCCGTATTATTTACTACCGCATATTATAGCGAATTTTCACCGTTCAGTCAATAACCGCGCCGCAATCCGCACGCGGAGCGGCAGTATTCAGCCGCGGCTCGATAAGTGCGTTTTTGCAGCCGCCGCTGCGGCGGCACTCGCCGAAATGCGTACATTGCAGCGTGCGTGTTCCGTTGCAAAAAACCGTTTCTTCGAGCACAATGTTTCTTTTCAGCACACAGCAATACTGTTCGTACGCTTTCATATAATTTTTCATATTCGACACCTCCCGTAATATATTATAGCTTTTGCATTGAAAAATAAAACGAAACGTGTCTGTAAAAAAATGAATATTCGCCCCGCCGGATTCATAGCATAAAACAAAGGCAGGAGATGAACAGATGACATTTTTCACGGGAATATTCGCATTCGGCATAATTATCATACTTTTGCATCTGCTGAAGAACAAAAACTTCGGCTTCGGCATTCTTTCCGCCCTGTACGGTTTTTTCGCGCTTATCGCCGCGTATCACGTCTTCCGTTTGCTGAATATTGACCTGCCGGTCACGCCGTTCGGCATAACGCTGTGCACCGTCGGCGGCATTCCGGGCGTGATTCTGCTCGTCGCGTTTATGACGGTTTTTTCGCACGCTGTCTGATTTATTCGTAAAAAACAGCCCGTCGGAAACCGAAAACCGCGCATGTACGAAAAAAGCAACCGTATCCGAAAAAACACGGTCGCTGTTATATCAATTTGCAAAATTCGCGTCGGCGGTTACTGCTGCAATCCCGCGCCGCCGCCCATAAGCTGACTTAAAAAGCCGGGGGATTTCTGCTTTTTGGGTTTGTATGCCGGCGGATTTTCAAGGCGGAGTTTTGCCGACTTGCTCTTTTTAAGACGCTCCGACACGCTCAAAACAGGTTCGAGCATAGTATCCGTAAGATACGGCATCACGCGCTGGATAAGTTCGGGGTCATCTTCGATAGGTCCGAGCACTGTTACGCAAATAAGACTCTGCACTTCGTTCGTGCCGTCCTCGTACACTTCGCCGAGAATGTTAAAGAGCCTTTTCATTTTTTGAGCGTCGTTCTGCTTTATGACTTCCATCACACGCGGAGCGCCGTAGTTGACAAAAAAGTCCTCGCACAAAAACTCGCCGTACTCCGCTATATTCTCGTTGATTTTCGGTTTAAGTTCGGGAAAAACTCCCGCAATCTTCGTTGCGAGCGTAACGGGGTCATAACTCAGTGCGCCGCTCTTCGCAGCGGCGCGGCTGACCGTCGCCGGAGCTTTTTTCGATGATTTCGAATCACTGCGCAGATATGTTTCGGATAAGTAATCGGTTATCTCGTTTACAAGCGATTTAACGTCGTTTTCGTCATACTCGTCGAGCATCATAAGATATGTGGTATCGCGTTTGAATGCGGAGTCGTCGGTCGATACGGCGTCGAGAGGCGCAACAAGAAAATGAATCCTGTTGTCGTTGAAGACGTAGCGCAATCTGCTGTCCGCGCCGACGAAATCCATGACGGACGAATCACCGCGCACGTATACCGCGCTTTCTTTTTTGCTTGCACCCTCCTGCCGCTCGGGAGTAAAGCCGCACTTTTCAAGGACGGGTGCAATACCGTTCCAAAGCATATCCATCATTGTTTTCTGTTCGAGCATTTCGGTTTATCCTTTCGTATCAGCCGTTGAGCGCGGCGAAATTCTGTTTGTTTGATTTGTAGAGTTTTTTGAATACGTCATACATTTTGTCGTAAACTGCTCTGTTCGCGGGATTCGGCACGTATGTTTTAACAGCGGGGATGAGCTTTTTCGCCTCGCTTATCGAGTTTATCTCGCCGAGTCCCACGGCAACGACGACCGCTGCGCCGACAGCGCCGACGTTCTGCGGTTTGTCGACCGTTTCGACGCGTTTGTTCATCACGTCGGCAAGTATCTGACAAGTGGCGTACGACAGTGCGCCGCCGCCCACGAAACGAACGGGATCGGAAGTTTTGAGTTTCTTCTCCTCGGTTTCCGCAAACCAGCGCAGATGATAGCAAACGCCCTCGATAACGCTTCTGATAAGTTCGCTCTTGCCCGTTTCAAGGCTGATATTGAAGAACATCGCTCTTGAATTGGGATCTTCGAACGGGCAGCGGTTTCCGTGCAGCCACGGCGTGAAGATAACGCCGCCCGAACCTGCGGGAACGCCGTCGATGACCTCGGTCATGTAGTCGTAAAGGCTCGTGTATTCCGTTTCGAAGCTGTCCGCAACGTTTTCTTTTTTGAGATATATTCCTATTTCGTCGAGAGCCAGGTGGTCTTTGACCCATTCAAGGCACTTGCCCGCCGTTTCGAGTTCGCCGAAATAGTTGAATTTTCCGGGGTCTGCGCCTATTACGGCGGCAATACCCGATGCCGCGTCGACCATGCTCTTATCCACAACGGTGGATACCCAGCCGGACGTGCCTGTATACACGTGAGTGTCGCCGACGTTCACCGCACCCGCGCCGACGCCTATAAGCGACGCGTCGCCGCCGCCGCCGAAAACAGCTGTGCCGGGTTTGAGTCCGAGTTCGGCAGCCTCTTTTTCGCGCAGTCCGCCCACGACGTCGGTGGATTTGATAATTTCCGGCATGTGTCCGACATCAACGCCGAGAGTCTTGCAAAGCGACGCGCTCCAGCACTTGTGACCGTCGCGCAAATCGTAGAGCAGCGCACCGAAAGCGGAGTCCTCCGTCATGGTTGCCCTGCCCGTCATGCGGGCGATAAGATAGTCTTTGACGTCGAGCCATTTATAGATTTTTTTGAAATTCTCCGGCTCGTTGTTTTTGACCCAGTTGTATTTCCAGACGGGGTCCTTGACAGAAATGGCGGCAGCCCCCGTTATCATAAGCGATTTAAGCAGAATGGGGAGATTCGCACCCGCGACCTGAACGCCGTGGGCAATGCCTTTTTTCAGTTCTTCGCGTGCGCGTTGATCCATGTAGCTGAACGCTCTGCGGACGGGAACGAGGTTTTTGTCCACGAGGACAAGTCCCTGCATCTGCGAACAAAACGAAATGCCGTCTATCTGTTCGGGCGCGATACCCGATTTCCGGACGGCTTCTTTCGCGGTGACGCACATTGCGTCCCACCACTCGTCGGGGTCCTGCTCCGCGCCGCCGTTCGGCAGAACATAAAGCGAATATCCTTTTGACGCACTGCCGAGCAGTTTTATCGTATCGGAAATCGCGAACACACAGGTTTTTACGCCCGTAGTGCCGATATCAAATGTTATAGCGTGTTTCATTTATCTCACATTCCTTTCACAAAGGATAAATTTCTGTACGGCTCACACGTCATTATAACTGCCGTCTGCCCTCTATCGCACGCGACAGCGTCACGGAGTCGGCATACTGCAAATCACTGCCGACGGGAAGACCGTAGGCAAGCCGCGTAACCTTTATTCCGAGAGGTTTCAAAAGTTTCGAAACATACATCGCCGTAAGTTCGCCCTCAACATCGGAACCGGTCGCCATAATGACTTCCGTGATATCGTCCGAACGGACACGGCCGAGAAGTTCCTTAACCGTGATATCGTCGGGACCTATATCGTCAAGCGGAGAAATAACGCCGTGAAGAACGTGATACGCGCCTTTGTACTCGTTCGTGTTTTCGATCGCCATAAGCGACTCGACGTTCTCGACAACGCATATCACTCCGTTATTGCGTTTCGGATCGCTGCACACGGGGCAAAGCTCCCTGTCGGTAAGGTTGCAGCACTTCGGGCAGCGATGAATTTTCTCAGCCGCCTGCAGCACCGTATCCGCAAATTCTTTCGCTTCGTCGAGCGGCAGACCGAGAATATAAAACGCCATACGCTGCGCGGTTTTCGCTCCGATACCGGGCATGCGTCTGAATTGCTCCACTAACTTTTGAAGCGAAAGCGCGGAATATTCCATATCTTACAGACCGAATCCGGACAACCCCGGAATGTTCATTCCGCCGGTAACGTTGCTTATTTCGCGATCCATTGTGTCGCTCGACTTGCGGATGGCTTCATTGAGCGACGCTTTAAGAAGATCTTCAAGCATCTCTACATCTTCCGGGTCAACGACTTCGGGTTTAATCGTAATACCGAGCACTTCGTGTCTTCCGCTGACTCTGACTTCAACCGCGCCGCCGCCGGCAGATGCGGTAAACTCGGCATTTTCCACCTCCGACTGGGCTTTTTCCATATCCTCCTGCATTTTCTGAATGCGCTGAACCATTTCATTCTTCGAAGCGCGGTTCTGATTGGGTATTCTTGCTTTCATTTTGGTTTTTCCTCCAAGACTGTTTAATCGTTTTAATCGTTGTCGTATTTTACGTTGTATTCTTTTCCGAGAATGCTTTTAATCGCCGGCGCAAAATTCCGCGCGAGCACATTTTCGGGGACAAAATGTTTTATATTCGGATTCGCGGGACGAACGTAGACAGTCGCGCCTCTGATAAACGCGCACGAATTTGTGAACTGCCCGATAAGCGGCTTAAACCCCTGCTCTGCGGCAAGAATCACCCGCACCCAGATTTTCTCTTCCACGATTCCCGGCCTGCTCTTTGTGGCTTCGTCGGGCGGCGCGAGAACTTCCGTTTTTTCTTCGGAATTTTCGCCGTCCGCATCGTCGTCACTGTCATGCGCATATTTGGACATAAACGCGTCAAAATCAAACGACTCGTCGTCCTCACTGTCCGCGTCTGCGAACTTGTCGGCAAAGCCGGATTGCGTCTTGTTTTCCGCTCCGAATCCGGCAAAATCCGACCCGCCGGACGCTTTTTCTTCGACTTGACCGCCGTCAAACGGCGGCGCATCGTCGAACGGCGGCGCATCATCAAACGGCGGCGCATCGTCGAACGGCGGCGCATCGTCGTCTGCGGATGGCTGTTTCGTTTCGGTCGGCGCAGCTGCGCGAACATGTACGTCTTTCTCTTTCCGCGTAACTTCACCCGCATCGAAGACCGGAATCCGCTTTACCGCAACGCCGCCGGCTTTTATCTCCGCAAGCTCTTTTTCAAGCGCGGAAATCCGGGCAAGAAGCGCTTCGGTATCGGTATCCGCTTCAGGCGTGCAAAGACGAATAAACGCCGTTTCGGCTTCAATCCGCCTGTTCTGTGTGCGTTTTACGGCTTCGGCTGCCGCGGAGAGAACCGCGAGAACGTGAAGTATCTGCTCTTTTGTAAAAAGTCCGGCGATATGTTCGACGCGTTTTAATTCTTCATCGGTGCAGACTATAAGATCCGCCGGATTTTTCACCGTTTTTATAACAAGATAGTTTCTGAACTGGTTAATAATCTCATTTATGAGTCTTTCTGTATCGCAGGAGGCGTTGTGCAAATCGTTGAGGAGCGACAGACAGCGTGAAATATCTTTTTCGGCAAGAGCCTCGGCAAGCTCGAACACGGCGTCCTTTCCCATCAGACCGGCCGAAGACGCAACCGTTTCGCTTGTAACGTGCTCCGAAACGCTTATCGCACGGTCGAGCAGCGAGAGCGCGTCGCGCATGCCGCCGTCGGCGATTCGCGCAATTAAGAGCGCGGCATCGCGATCTATCACCGCATTTTCATGTTCCGCAATATACACGAGCCTGTCGGCTATGGTTTCGGGGTTAATTCTTCTGAAATCGAAACGCTGACAGCGCGACAAAATGGTTGACGGGAGCTTGTGCACCTCGGTCGTGGCAAGGATAAATTTCACGTGTTCGGGAGGTTCTTCGAGAGTTTTCAAAAGAGCGTTGAACGCTTCTATTGTGAGCATGTGAACCTCATCGATAATATACACGCGGTACTTCGCTTGCGACGGAGTAAAATTCGCTTCGTCGCGAAGCATGCGGATGTCGTCTATACCTCTGTTTGAAGCGGCGTCAATCTCGACGATGTCGAGAACCGTGCCGCCGTCAATGCCCCTGCACATCTCGCATTCGCCGCACGGGTCGCCGTTAACCGGATGAAGGCAATTGAGAGCTTTTGCGAATATCTTTGCGCAGGTAGTCTTGCCGGTTCCCCTCGAACCGGTAAAAAGATATGCATGCGCGGTGCGGTTTTCCCGCAGCTGCGACAAAAGTGTATCCGTAACCTGCGGCTGACCGACAACGCCGCTGAAATCTTTCGGCCGCCACTTGCGATAAAGAACTCTGTACATTGACTACCCCTCGCGCAAAAAAATTTTGCCTCTGTCACACGGCGTGCAGGCGGACTGTGTCGCACGGGCAGACCGCTTAATGCTGCTCGGTTCCCCGCCTGACATGGTTCGCGGCGCTCCGTCGCACAGGACCAACACGCCGCATGACAGAAACAAAATTCGCTGTTTTTGAATTATTCTCATTGTCTGCCGACGATGCAACACCCCTCGGCTCTATATAGTATAGTATATCCGTTCGGTTTTGGCAAGTGTTTTTTTTATCTTCGCGCATTTTTCTTCAAAATTTTTTTGCCGCGAAGCATTTGGGACGCAAAAGCAACCCGTAATGCCGTGAAAAAACCGAAAAAAAGTATTGCATTTTTCAATCGGATAATGTATACTGTTTGAGAATCGTGTTTGACGCTCGTCAAACGCTTTCAGTCATGTGCCGGAATGATGGAATTGGCAGACGTGCCGGACTCAAAATCCGGTGGTAGCGATACCGTGCGGGTTCGACCCCCGCTTCCGGCACCAAAAGAGCACTTGTTTCGGCGAGTGCTTTTCAATTGTACAGCTCTTTTTTATCTCCGTCGGTGGCGCAGTTGGATAACGCAGCAGATTCCGATTCTGAAGATCGGGGGTTCGAATCCCTTCCGGCGGGCCAATGTTAATCTGACGGGAGTTAAACCCCGCCGCCCGTCAGCTTAAACGTCCCATACCGCTCGTTTTGCGGGTGCGGGGCGTTTTTTTGTTTTCCGTCAAAAAAATGTCCCCGAAAAAACACACGCATATTCAGTAAGCTGACGGGAGTTAAACCCCGCCGCCCGTCAGCTTAGGCTGCCGACAGTCGAACGCCCTTTTGGTATTCGCAGCGGCGAATGTTTCACGACGGAGGAATAGCGCCGCGAGAATCATTCGATGTCGGCAGCTTCTTCAAACACGTATCGCTTTTTCCGCAGAAAGGTAATCCAAAAAGCAAATCGGTCATTGTGCCGCCGCCGCAGCCGCGGCAGGCTGTAAACTCTCCCGAAAAGTTTTTAACATCGGGCAGCCTTCTCAACTCTTCGTCTTTCGATTTTTCCCCCGCGGGGGGATAAAGGGGGGAAGATGTATATAT
>CAVKLD010000024.1:0-25354 GCA_963657065.1 bacterium | reverse complement strand
GGTCAAGACGAAAAGGGCGAAAAGTGCCGAAAAGGGACGCTGACGGGCGGCATGGATTCGACACCCATCAGCTTAATTATTGTAACACGTATCATGATTGTTTTCAACCGTAAAACGTAAAAAAACACCGGCTCGGATAAAAAATGAGCCGGTATTTGCATTTAATTTTTCAGACCGTTAAAGCCCGCCTGTCATCGTCCTTTGGCATTCCTTTTGTACTCTCCGGTGTTCTTTGGCGGCATTTGCCGCGTTATGCGTTGTTTTCGAGTTCTTTCAGAAGCAGCGGTATCGACTGCTCGAAGTTAACGCCGTAGGTGTTGTGGTTCGGTTCGGCAACCGTTTTCCTGATTGAGTCCACCGTGTAATTCGCCGCGGTTTTGAGTGAGTTTTCGAGTGTGAGTCCGCGCATGAGCGCACCTACGCACGCACTTGCGAATACATCGCCCGTGCCGTGGAAATTCACGTTTATGCGGCTCGTGTAATAGCTGAAAAATCTGTCCTCTTCGCTGATATATCCCATGACGCCGAGTTTGCCCTTTTCGAAACTTACGCCCGTAAGAACCGTGTTTTTCGCTCCGAGCGCGGCAAGCTCCCTGAGTATGCCCTTGATATAGTCCTCGTCATAGCCTTCGGGAATGTACTCTTTGTGAAGCATGAAACACGCTTCGGTGAGATTCGGTACTATCACGTCGGCTTTGCCGCAGAGTTTTGCCATTTCATCCGCAAATTCCTGTGTGAAGCCGGGGTACAGTTTGCCGTTGTCCGCCATGACGGGGTCGACGAACACAATATTGTCTTCCGTGCCGAAATCATCGAAGAATTTGCTCATAAGATGAAGCTGCTCGAAAGAACCGAGATAGCCGGTGTATATTGCATCGAACCTGAAGTTTTCTTTTTTCCAGTGTTCGGTGATGGGCGTTATCTCGCTCGTGAGGTCGCGGAAAGTGAAATCCTTAAACGCGGTGTGTGTTGACAAAACCGCCGTGGGTACTACCGCCGTTTCGACGCCGCACGCGGAAATTATCGGCAGCGCGACGGTGAGCGAACACTTGCCGACGCAGGAGATATCCTGTACGGTAACTATTCTCTTTGTCCGTTTGGTCGGCGTAACGTTATTGGTTTTTTCGACTTCCGCGCCGCCTTCGCTTACGGGCACTTCCTCGGGGTCGTTGTTGTCAAGGACTTTGTTTAGGAAACCGACGCATCTGTTCATGCATTCCTTGGCGGTGGGCATGTTCAGCATCAGGTGGTAACAGTGGTTGCGAATAAGTCCTTTGACGGCGAATATTTCGTTCTTTATGCCGTTGTCGTTGAGTGCGGCTGCCATCGTCGGACCCTGCCCGACGCAGATTATGTCTTCCTCCGCCCACGTCATGAAAGTGGGACACCACTTATCGTTTACAAGACGAACGGGCGACGTGAAATCAATGTATTCGTAGTCGCTCAGGTTCGACATGTCCTTTTTGACCTTGAACCCCAAAATCAAACTTGCTGTTTCGGGAATGACGCCGAAAAGGCTCGGACCGTTCAAAAGCTGCTGCAAATCATAAAGCCCGCACATCAGCGCAAGTGCGGCGGGTCTGTACTTTATTTCCGGCAGTCCGAGAGCTTTGCGCACATCGTCGTTGAACGAGCTTGCCGCAAGCATCGCGGTCTGGTATCCGCCGGAAGAATCGCCGGAAACCGCTATCTTGTTTACATCGATGTTGTATTCTTTCGCAAGTTCGCCGATGTAGTTTATTGCCCTTATAATGTCCGCGAAGTTGTCGGTTATCGGAACGTCGGGCGGCATTCTGTAGTCAATGTTGAATACGAAATAACCGTGGTACGCGAAAAATTCGGAATTTGTAACCCGGTAATCCTTATCGCCCTTTATGAAACCGCCGCCGTGAATGTACAGCAGCACCGGGTGAAGCGTGCCGTCGTGCAGCGAGGTGCGTTTGAAATAGAGATCGCCGACGTTGAATTTTTTGTCTTCGTCCGAATATGCGATATCGGGGAAACGCACTATCCCCGGATAATGAACCGCATTTTGCGGAAGTTCGCCGAAAACGTCTATTGCCTTAAAAACAAGTTCTGCTTTGTTCATAATATTATTACCTCCGATATAAACCGCCGGTTTAAGTACACCCGGTAAAAATAAAATTTAAAAATAAACTCAAAATAAAGTACGCGGACGCAGCTGCGCACGCGAATATAATTGATGTCGGATTTCTTTTGAAAACGCGGCGAATCAGCCGCACCAAAAATTTTTTAAATAAAAATCCGAAAGTTAAGCAAAACAGCCGCTTTGCAAAACTTTCGGACGGAAACGGAAACGATTTTTGCCGACGGCGATATTTCGCGCTGTCTTACTGTTCGCTGTTTGCCTGCCTTATTTCCCTGCATTCGCTCTCTGCAGCCAAACGACGGCAATGTCCATCGCTGCATAAAGTCCCTTTTTTTCGCTCTTTTTTACTATGCGTGCGCGGGGACTGACATCAGGGTCGGTGTTAAGCAGCTGGATAAGAATCTTGTCGGGCACCTGTGTGTCACCCGACTCTTTGAATGACGCTATCTGCATCATGATTATGAATTTGTCGTAGCTGTTGCCGTAATATATTGTTTTGCCGTTTCTGACAAGGGGATAACCCTTGTATGTGAGAAAATCTTCCTTCTTCGCCATAAAATGTATTCCTTTCTTTGCCTGTTATCTGCCCGTTTCGCCTGACGCGATGTAATCCCGCAGCAGAATTTGAAGAAGCTCGAATCGGTCGATGCGGCGGATAAGGTTACGTGCGTTGTTGTGGGTCGTTATGTACGTGGGATCGTCGGAGAGAATATAACCGACTATCTGACTGGTCGGATTGTACCCTTTTTCCTTGAGCGCATCAAAAACCGTCAGAATTATCTTTTTTACTTCCGCTTCATCTTGATTTGCGAGCTTGATTTCCTTTGTTTTTTCGCTCATCGAAAACACCTCCGTCGATATAGAATATGCTTACAAGTAATTATACACGTTTTGTCTGAAAAGTGCAAGCCTTTTTAATGCTGAAATTGCAGTCAAAAGTCTGAATAATACACCAATATTGAAAAAAGTGAAGTCGGATTGCAGCATTCGCTTTTTCTCCGGCTTCACCGTTACTCTGTTAAACTGTCAATCCGAACTGTCAATCGTACCGTTGCCGTCTTCGATTACTTTGCCGTCTTGATTACTTTCTCAGCTGTGCGCCTACGGCTTCGAGAGCGGCGACGGCTTTTTTCATCGCATCATCCGCTTCGGTGTCCGTCATGGTTCTGTCGGCTGCTCTCAGACGCAGACTGAAAGCAACGCTCTTTTTGCCTTTTTCAATCTGTTCGCCCTGATAAACGTCGAACAGACTGATATGCTCGAGCGTTTTTCCGATTGCCTTTGTGATAATCTTTTCGAGCAGCAGTACGGGAGTGATTCTGTCGCATACCACTGCAAGGTCACGTGTGAGAGCGGGGAAACGGGGGCTGGGTTTGTAAACTCTCTTTGTGTGACGATTTGCAAACAGCTTGTCAACGGATATTGTCGCAACGTAAATTTTTGCGTCTATTGAATAATTTTCCGCAACATCGGGATGAATTTCACCCAGCAAAGCGACTTCTTCGTCGCCGACCGTGAAGCGTGCTGTCCTGCCGGGGTGGAATGTCGGATCGTCCGTTACGGGTTCTACGTCGTATCCGACGATTCCCGCCGCATCGAAAATCGCTTCGACCTTGCCCTTGAGCGTGAAGAAATCGATTTTTTCGCCGTACATGCCTATCGAGAGCGTTCTGTTCTCATCAGGCAGTTCGTCCGCGCTTTTGGGGATGTAAACCTTGCCGTTTTCAAACAGATAAGCCGACAGATTGCGGTTGTTGTAGTTTCTCGAAAGAGTATCCATCATGCTCGGAATCATGCTCGTGCGCATAACGCCGGTGTCTTCGCCGAGCGGATTTGAAATCACGACGCATTTGCGCAGCGGAGAATCCGCCGGCAGCGCGATTTTGTCGTACGCTTTCGGACTGATGAAAGAGTAGGTGACTATTTCCGAGAGTCCGAGCGCGATGCACTTTGACACGATGAGATTTTCGAATTTCTGGAATTCGTTGAGTCCTCCGTCGGCGGTTCCCTGCAGTTCATGCACGGATATCTTGTCAAAACCGTAGAAGCGCGCTATTTCCTCGGAAATGTCGGCTTTATGTTCGACGTCGCTTCTGAACGACGGAACGTATATTTTGCCGTCGTTTACTTCAAATTCAAGGTCGGTGAGTATTTTTTTCTGTTCGTCGGGACTTACGTTTATACCGATGAAGTTGTTCACCCAGTCGGGGCAGAAGTCGATGACGGTTTGCTTTTTCGGATTGGGATACATGTCGACAATGCCGTCGACTATATCACCCGCGTCGAGTTCCTCGACAAGCTGCAGTGCGCGGTTGAGCGAAGCAAGGCATCCGTCGGGGTCGAGTCCTTTCTCGAATCTGCCCGAAGCCTCGGTGCGCATGCCGAGTTTTTTTGCCGTTTTTCTGATGCTCGGCCCGTAGAAACACGCCGATTCAAATACGATTGTATTTGTGTCGTCCATGATTCCCGAATATTCGCCGCCCATTACGCCGGCAACGGCAACCGGTTTGTTCGCGTCGGCGATTACGAGCATTTCTGGAGAAAGTTTTCTTTCGATGCCGTCAAGTGTCGTGATGCTTTCGCCCTCCGCGGCGTTTCTTACGATTACCTTGCCGTCGTCGAGATAGCGCAGGTCAAAAGCATGCATCGGCTGACCGTATTCGAGCATTACGAAATTCGTGATGTCAACGATGTTGTTTATCGGACGCACGCCCGATGCTCTCAAACGCTCTCTTATCCACTTCGGCGAGGGTTTGACGCGCACGTTTTTGACAACGGCTCCCGCATAGCGAAAACACTTGTCGGGTGCGTCTATGGTTACGGAGTGCAAAAGCTCTCTGACGTCGCCGCCTGCGGTTTTGTACTCGTTCGACGGTACGGTGAGTTTTCTTCCGAATGTGACCGCCGCTTCTCTCGCAAGTCCGACAACCGACAGACAGTCGGGACGGTTCGGAGTTATTTCAAATTCCGTCACGGTGTCGTTGAGCCCTATAGCCTCTTTGATGTCCGTGCCGGGCGTACGGTCGCAGTCGTCGCCGAGCACGAAAATGCCGTCTTCGACTGCATAGGGGAAGTCGTGCGCGGTAAGTCCCAGTTCGCCGAGCGAACAGAGCATGCCGCAGCTCTCCACACCGCGCAGCTTGCCCTTCGTTATCTTATGTCCGCCGTGCACGACGGAATTGTGCAGCGCAGCCGGGACGAAGTCGCCGACTTTCAGGTTTTGCGCGCCCGTTACAATCTGAAGCGGAGCGTCCGCACCGACTTCGACACAACAAATCCACATGTGATCGGAATCGGGGTGCTTTTCGAGTGAAAGCACCTGTCCGACCACGATGTTTTTAAGCTCCTCGCCCTCGGTTGACCAGCTCTCGACTTTCGAACCGGAGAGCGTCATATCGTCGGCAAAGGTTTTTTCGTCGATGTCGTTAACGTCGACATAGTCAAGCAACCATCTTCTTGAAAGATCCATTTTATACGCCCTCCTTAAAACTGTTCCAGAAATCTTGTGTCGTTTTCGTAGTAAAGCCGCATGTCGTCGACCGAGAAGCGGAACATCGCAAGACGTTCGACACCCACGCCGAATGCAAAGCCGGAATATTCCTCCGGGTCGATGCCGCCGCGTTCAAGCACCTTGGGGTGCACCATGCCCGCGCCGAGTATTTCTATCCAGCCTTCGCCCTTGCACATCGGGCAGCCCTTGCCGCCGCAGCGGAAACACGAAACGTCTATTTCGCACGACGGTTCGGTGAACGGGAAGTGATGCGGACGGAGTCTTATCTGCGTGTCCTCACCGTAGAGTTTTTTTGCAAGCTGCAAAAGATTGCCCTTGAGATCCGCCATTGTGATGCCCTTATCGACTACGAGTCCTTCTATCTGGTGAAAGACGGGTGAGTGAGTGGCATCCATTGTGTCGGAGCGGTAAACTCTGCCCGGCGCAATCATGCGGATGGGCGGCTTGTGATTTTCCATGTATCTTATCTGACAGCCGGAAGTCTGCGTTCTCAGCAGAATCTTGTCGGTAATGTAGAAAGTGTCCTGCGTGTCGCGTGCGGGATGCCCCTCGGGAATATTGAGCGCTTCGAAATTGTAGTAGTCAAGCTCTACCTCGGGACCGTCGGCGACTTTGAATCCCATCCCGATAAAAATATCCTTGACCTCGTCAAGAACGATGTTCAGCGGGTGACGGTGCCCCTCCGGCTGCGCCTTTCCGGGCATTGTGACGTCAATGGTTTCCGCACCAAGACGCTCCTCTTTCGCTCTCTTTTTCAGAGCCGCCATTTTTTCGTCGACCGCCTTTTCTATTACGGCTCTTACTTCGTTTGCAAACTGACCCATTACGGGGCGTTCTTCCGGACTCAATTTGCCCATCTGCTTGAGTATTGCGGTAAGCTCGCCTTTTTTGCCGAGGTACTTCACGCGCAAATCGTCAAGCGAACGTATTTCTGCGGCTTTATCGAGTTCTTCCGCCGCGCGGGCACGAATCGCTTCAAGCTGTGATTTCATGACGTAACTTCCTTTCGGGAATAATTTAATGAATAGTGCGGAGCGCGGGAGCGCGTATACGGAGAAATTCCGAATATGTTATCCGTGTTTGTTCTTTTGCTTTCCTTCTTTTTTTCGGGAAACAAATAAAAGAAAGAAAAAAATCCTCCGTCCGAAAGGGACGAAGGAAACAAACTCCGCGGTACCACCCTTGTTTTTGCCTTTCGGCAAACTCTCGGTTATCCTGTAACGGGGATGAGCCGTTGCCGCTTACTTGACTTGCGTCGCGAAAAAAAACGGTGCAAACGTTCGGCGAACCGCTCACGGGTGAACTTCGGACGGAAAATCAACGGGTGCGCTTGCAGCCGGCGCGCGCCCTCTCTGCGATGTTTAAGCCGTCTTACTCTCCCGATCATCGCGTTTACCGTATGATAGCACACAGCGGCGTGAAAATCAAGTATTGAAAAAAATTTTCTTTATAAGTTTTTTGCTATTGCATTTCGTTTAGTTTTACTTTATCATAAAAACATCTACATTTCTGACAGAGGGCATTATGGACAATTCAACGCTTTTTGCCGATGTGAAGTGCTATATCGTCGATATGGACGGCACATTTTACCTCGGCGACGGACTTTTGCCGGGTGCGCTTCGTTTTGCGGACGCGGTAAAGAAAAAAGGAAAGAGATTTTTCTTCTTCACAAACAATTCTTCTCATGACGAGGACGAGTGCCTTGCGCGGCTTCACCGGCTCGGCTATCCCGCCGAAAAGGGCAGCGTTATCATTTCTTCTCACGTGACGGCTGACTTTCTTAAACGGAACAGAGCGGGGAAGAGCGTCTATCTCGTCGGCAACCGCAATCTTACGAAGGATTTTCGCGAGGCGGGCATCCCGCTTGTTGAAACGCAGCCCGATATTGTCGTCGTCGGTTTCGATACGGAGCTTACCTACGAAAAACTTGACAAGGCTGCAAATTTTATTGCGAACGGCGCGGAGTATATCGCCACTCATCCCGACGTGAACTGTCCGCTTGCGAACGGTTTCATGCCCGATGTCGGCGCGTTCATGGCGCTCATAAAAGCATCGACGGGAAGGCAGCCCGACCTCATTATGGGCAAACCGTATGCGTTTACGGTCGACTACGTCACAAATCTTATCGGATGCAGGAAAGAAGAGATAGCTTTCGTCGGCGACCGTCTTGAAACGGATATAGCGATAGGCAGCGAAAACGGATTGCGTTCCGTGCTTGTGTACACGGGTGTCACGACGCACGAGATGTACGCCGCATCAAAAATAAAAGCCGCCGCGGCATACGAGAATATCGGCGAATTTGCCGACGACCTTTAATCCGAATCGAAACAAACTTCCGCTCCGAACGGAAGTTTACACCCGAATAAACAGCAGGAGGCAACGAAAATGACACCTGTCGAACAGGAGATAAAAAGAAGCTGGTACAAGGAAATGTCGGTCTATCAGGTCTGGCCGCGCAGCTTTTGCGACGGCGACGGCGACGGCATCGGCGACCTCAAGGGCGTATTGTCAAAACTCGACTACATAAAAAGTTTAGGCGTCGATGCGATATGGTTCTCGCCGCTGTACAAATCCCCTCAGAAAGACTACGGTTACGACATTGCCGATTACCGCGCCATTCAACCGGAGTACGGCACTATGGAGGATTTCAAGGCGGTGCTTGACGGTGCGCACGACAGGGGACTGCGCGTCATAATGGATCTCGTCGTGAACCACACGTCCGATAAGCACGAGTGGTTTCTCGATTGCGTGAAAAACGGCAAAAAAAGTCCATACTACGACTACTATTTCTGGCGCAAAGGCAAAGGCAAAAACGGTAAAATCCGTCCGAATAACTGGACGAGCACGTTTGCGGGACCCGCATGGGAATACTGCGGGGAAAACGGCGAGTACTATCTTCACCTTTTCGCCGTCGAGCAGCCGGATTTGAACATGGACAACCCGAAAGTGCGCGAAGAGGTAAAGGACATAATGCGTTTCTGGCTTGACATGGGCGTTGACGGATTCAGAGAGGATGTCATTACGTTTATCTCGAAGCGCGAGGGGCTTCCCTCAAGCCCGTATTATTTTCCGGTTGCGTGCGGTATCGAAAATTACATTCACGGTCCGCATCTCGACGAATATCTCACCGAGTTTGCAAGGGACGTTTACTCGAAATACGACTGCGTGACCGTCGGCGAAGCCCCCATGATGACGACGAAGCGTGCGCTTGAACACATCACGGAGGGCGAAAATCAGCAGCTCAACATGATGTTCAATTTTGACCATATGGGAGCGGACTGCATCGCGTACAGCTGGTTCAAGACGAAATTCAGCCTCAAACGCCTCAAAAGCGCCTTTTCACGCTGGCAAAACGAACTTTACGGAAAGGCTTGGAACGCGCTTTACATGGAGAATCACGACCAGCCGCGCGTGATTAACCGCTACGGATCGCTCAAATACCGTGTTGAGAGCGCAAAATCCATCGCGGTGTCGTATCTGTTTCAGTCCGGCACTCCGTTTGTATATCAGGGGCAGGAGATAGGCATGACGAACCTTGACCTTGATAATATCGAGGATTATGTTGATGTTTCCACCGTGAACAACTACGGTGTTGCGAAGGCGATACTCGGCAAAAAGAAAGCCATGGAACTTGTCAAATACGCGTCGCGCGACAATGCGCGTTCGCCGGTTCAATGGAGCGCGGACAAAAATGCCGGCTTTACCTCCGCCGACAAACCGTGGTTTTTCGTGAATCCGAATTACACCGAAATAAACGTCGAAGCGGCTGAAAAAGACCCCGATTCCATTCTCAATTTCTACAGAAAACTTCTCAAATTCCGCAAGGAAAACGACGTCGTGATTTACGGAACGTACGAGGAAATCTATAAAAACAGCGGCGAGATATATGCGTTTATCCGTCGGCTCGGCACAAAAACGCTGCTTGTCGTGTGCTCATACAGTGAGAAGGCGGTCGGCTTTACGTCGCCTGCCGAACTTCAGCTTGCCGAAGCGGAGCTTGCGGTGAATAACTACTCGCCGTGCGGCGTTGTTAACAACGGCTTTACTCTGCGTCCCTACGAAACGCGAGTCTATATCTGGAACAACTGAAAAGGCGTGATATTATGGCGATAACAAAAAAAGAAGCATACTACAAATCCGATAACGGCGAGAACATGATTCGCGCACTTATCTGGACAAATGACAAAGTAGAACCCGTCGGCGCGGTTCAGATTGCGCACGGCGTGTCGGAGCACATCGGCAGATACGACGAATTTGCGCGTTTTCTCGCCGGCAACGGTTTTGTCGTGTTCGGCAATGACCATATCGGGCACGGCAAATCGGTTTTATCTCCCGACGAACTCGGCAAATGTCCCCCCGACGGACATATTACGATGCTGCGCGACATGAATACGCTTTACCGCATCATGCACAAACGTTTTCCCCGTCTGCCCGTTGTCATGCTCGGTCACTCGATGGGCAGCCTGCTTGCGCGTGTGTACGCGGCGTCTTTCTCTTCGGACCTTGCGGGCGCGGTGTTCTGCGGAACGGCTCATTTTCCGTCGGAAATAATCGCGTTTGAGGACGCCGTAAAAACCGTTCTCGGAAAACTCCCGGAAAGCGCGGGGAACGTCGACGTGTTCGGCAAGATAACAAAGCTGATGCTTAAGGAGAACGACGACCTGTCATGGCTTTCGCGCAGTACGGAGAATATCGAACGCTATAAAGCCGATCCGCTGTGCGGCGCACCGTGCAGCTCCGGTATGAATACCGTGATGTACAATCTTGCCGTTCGTGCGTGCTCTCCGCAGGTTCTCTCGGCGTTGCCGGCGGATTTTCCTGTGCTGATAATTTCCGGCGCGAAAGATCCTATCGGACTATTCGGCAAAGGCGTTATGGATTTTGCCGACGCTCTCACGGCAAACGGACTCGAGCCTGAGGTGTATCTCTATCCCGGACTGCGCCACGCCATACTCAACGAAGACGAACGCGAAAAGGTATACGGCGACATCCTCGATTTCCTTGAAGATGTGATTGACGATGCGGACGATGACGATGATGCTGACGATGATGCTGACGCTGACGATGACGCTGACGATGACGCTGACGACGATACCGACGGCGGCACTGACGACGAATGACCGGAAAACGGGTTGAAAAACAAAATGAATTGCGTTATCCCCTTATAGATGCCGTAAGGGGACTGTGCGTTGCGGGTATGGTAATATACCATGCCCTTTTCGACGTGGCGGAGCTGTTCGGATTCGATGTTGTCAAATTCGTTTCGTTCGTGCCGCTTCTGCTTATAAGGGATATCGGCGCGTCGCTGTTTGTGTTCATCTCCGGCGTCTGTTTCCGATTTTCCCACCACCGGCTGCGGCGTTTTCTTGTCCTTTTTGCCGGCGGTCTGGTCGTGGATGTCGTGACGTTCGCCGTCGCGCCCGATGCGGCGGTGCTGTTCGGAATACTGACGTTCATGAGCGTATCGGGACTGCTGCTCGCCGCGCTTGACGGCATCTTGTCGCGGCTGCCGCCGAAGACGTTTTTTGCGGTGAATCTGCTGCTTTTCCTGTTCTTTTTCAGAATGAATTACGCCTATGTCGGCACATATTCCCATGTCTTGTTTTACATGCCGCCGGCACTTTACAAAAACTGTCTCACGGCTTTTTTCGGATTTCCGTTTGACGGCTTCTCGTCGGGTGATTATTTCCCGCTGTTTCCGTGGATGTTCATATGTTTTGCCGGATATTTTTTCTCGGTCATGGCAAAATCCAACAAAAAAATCAAACGTGCCGCCGCCGTGCGAGTGCCGTTTTTCGGACAACTCGGCAAATACAGTCTGATAATTTATATTGCGCATCAGCCCTTGCTTTACGGCGCGATATGGCTTATAGCAAAATTATGCGGCAAATAGAAATATTTTTATCGATTTCAAACAAAAAAAGTTAGCGGTTTTTCAAAATTTCGGTTGAATAAATCGCAAAAACAGTATATAATTTTTTCCGTAAAATTTATTGCCCCGGAAAAAGGAGAAAAAGCAAATGAAATACATCGAATTTGACAAAAGCAAAAAGTACGACCTTATTCTTGTCGGCAGAGTAGCTGTTGACTTCAATCCCGTCGACTACTACTGCCCGCTCAACGAGAGCACCACTTTCAAGCGTTATCTCGGCGGTTCTCCCGCAAACATCGCCGTCGGTCTTGCGCGCCTCGGCAAGAAGTGCGGCTTCTTCGCGAGAGTGTCCGACGATCAGTTCGGCACGTTCGTAACCGATTTCTTCAACAAAGAGGGCATCGATACATCACGCATCGTACGCTGCAAGAACGGCGAAAAGACGGGTCTTACCTTTACCGAGATAAAGAGCGAAACGGAAAGCAGCATCGTTATGTACAGAAACGAAGCCGCCGATCTTAAACTCGAATGCGCCGACATCGACGAGGAGTACATCAAGGAAGGCGCGGCGGTGCTCATCTCCGGCGTTGCCCTTGCCGAAAGTCCCTCAAGAGAAGCCGCTCTCAAGGCTACGCTTCTTGCCAAGAAAAACAATATACCCGTTATTTTCGTGCTCGACTACCGTGCGTACAACTGGAAAAACGACGACGAGATAGCCGTTTATTACTCCCTTGTCGCCGAGCAGGCGGATATGATAATAGGCTCACGCGAGGAGTATGACTTCGCGGAAAAACTTGTAGGCCTTGACGGCACAGACAAGGCGAGCGCAAAATACTGGCAGGACAAAGGCGCAAAAATCGTTATCGTCACCCACGGCAAACAGGGTTCGACGGCTTACACGAACGACGGACAGGATTTCTCCATAAAGCCTTTCCCCGTAAAGCTGCTTAAGTCTTTCGGCGGCGGCGACGGCTACACGTCCGCGTTCCTGTTCAGCCTCTTCGAGGGCAAAGAGATAATCGACTGCCTTGAATTCGGCTCTGCTTCCGCTGCAATGCTCGTTGCTTCGCACGCGTGCTCTCAGGACATGCCGAACGTTAAGCAGGTCGAGGAATTTATCGCAGCCGAGAAGAAAGAATACGGCGAAATGGTCGCAAGAGTGTAAGGAGAACGTATTATGTTTGAACGTCCCGAATTTGACGCAAACGGCAAAAAAGTCCTTTGCGAATTAAACGGCAAAAATGCCGACATGCACATGAATATATATGTAAAGCGTCTTTCCGCGGGTGAGAGCCTTTGCATCAGCGACAGCGTCTGCGAAACGGCTGTGCTGCTTCTCGGCGGCAAGGTCACGTTCAAGTTTGACAACCGCAGTGAAACATGCGAAAGACGCGACCCGTTCGAGAAAAAGCCTTATGCGGTTCACGTGTGCAAAAACACCGAACTGACCGTTGAGTGCGAAGCCGACGCGGAAATCATCGTCGAGCAGACTGACAACGAGAAGGAGTTTTCCTCGGAATTCTATACGCCGGAAAACTGCCTTTATCAGGAGTTCGGCAAGGGTCAGTGGGACGGCACGGGTCACCGCGTGGTTTCCACGATGTTTGACTACGACAACGCGCCGCTTTCAAATCTCGTCCTGGGCGAGGTGTTCACGAAACCCGGCAGATGGTCGAGCTATCCGCCGCATCATCATCCGCAGCCGGAAGTTTATTACTACCGTTTCGACAAACCGCAGGGATTCGGCGCATGCTATCTCGGCGACGATGTCTTCAAGAGCACGGACGGCGCTTACTGCTGCATCGAACCCGGCAAAGATCACGAGCAGGCGGCAGCACCCTGCTACGAAATGTATTATGTCTGGATGATACGTCACATCGACGGCGACCCGTGGTACAAGACCACCCGTATAGTCGGTGACGAGCACCAGTGGATAACAACCGCAAAATAAGGAGGAGAACAAAATGGCAATAATGACGACTGCACAGGCTCTCGTCAAGTTCCTTGACAACCAGTATGTATCGTTCGACGGCACGGAAACAAAATTCGTCGAAGGAATTTTTACGATTTTCGGACACGGAATCGTGTGCGGACTCGGACAGGCTCTCGACGAAAATCCCGGCGGACTTAAAGTTTTTCAGGGCAAAAACGAGCAGGGCATGGCACATGCCGCCGCATCGTTTGCAAAGCAGAACAACCGCCGCAAAATAATCGCGTGCTCATCTTCCATAGGTCCCGGCGCCGCCAATATGATAACTGCGGCAGCCACGGCGACCGTCAATAACGTTCCCTTGCTGCTCTTCCCCGCCGACACGTTTTCTTCGCGTCAGCCCGATCCCGTTTTGCAGCAGTTCGAGCAGTCCTATTCGCTTTCGGTAACCACAAACGACGCTTATAAACCCGTTTGCAGATACTGGGACAGAGTCGCCCGTCCCGAACACCTCATGTCCGCCATGCTCAACGCCATGCGCGCTCTCACCGATACCGCAAATGCGGGTGCGGTGTGCATTTCGCTGTGTCAGGATGTCGAGGGCGAAAGCTACGATTTCCCCGATGAATTTTTCAAAAAGAGAGTTCACAAAATAACGCGTATCGTTCCGTCGCTTGACGAAATTTCCGATATCGCGGAGATAATTTCAAATGCGAAAAAGCCGCTTCTCATCGCCGGCGGCGGCGTGAGATATTCCGAAGCGGGCGCATCGGTCGAGGAGTTCTGCGAGGAGTTCAATATTCCGTTCGCCGAAACTCAGTCGGGCAAGAGCGCCGTGCTCTCATCGCATCCGCTCAATCTCGGCGGCGTGGGCGTTACGGGCAACCTTGCAGCCAATACCATAGCAAAGGACGCCGACGTCGTTATCGGCGTTGGTACGCGTTTTTCGGATTTCACCACCGCTTCAAAGTCGCTGTTCCAACATGACGGCGTGAAGTTCGTCACAATAAACACCGACCGCTTCGACGCTTACAAGCTCGACGCAGCAAAATGCGTCGCCGACGCGAAGCTCGCGCTTGCCGCTCTCGGTTCGGTGCTTGAAGCAAAATCGTACAAAACGGCTTATGCCGACGAAATAAAGAACGCAAAATCCGCGTGGGACGACGAAATGAATCGTCTTGCCGACTATTCGTACGGCGAAGGCTTCGAACCTCTCATAAAGGCGCGTGAAGAGAAGACCATCCCCGAATTTATCGAGATGTACGGTTCGACTCTTACTCAAACGCAGGTTCTTGCGTACATCCGCGCTCATATCGCGCCCGATGCAATCGCCGTCGCGGCTGCAGGTTCGCTTCCCGGCTGCATGCAGAGAATGTGGACTACCGATGCGCGTTATACATATAATATGGAATACGGCTATTCGTGCATGGGTTATGAAATTGCTGGTGCACTCGGCTCAAAACTCGCCGCTCCCGACAGGGAAGTGTATGCTTTCTGCGGCGACGGCAGCTACCTCATGCTTCATTCCGAGCTTGTTACGTCGCTTCAGGAAGGCGCGAAAATTAACGTCCTGCTGTTCGACAACTCCGGCTTCGGCTGCATCAACAACCTTGAAATGGGCAACGGCATCGGCAACCTTGCAACGGAGTTCCGTCACAGAGATGAAAACGGCAACCTGCTCGGCAGCCTTCTGAATATCGACTTCGCCGCATGCGCCGCAGGTTACGGCTGCAAGACATATAAAGTAAGAAGCCTCGACGATTTGAAGTTCGCTCTCGAAGATGCGAAAAAGCAGACTGTTTCGACGCTGCTTGACATAAAGGTTTTACCCAAGACCATGACGGACGGTTACGGCGCGTGGTGGAACGTAGGTATTGCGTCTACATCCGCAAAGGAATCCGTGCGTAATGCATATAAATCAAAAGCAGAAAATTTAAGCAAAGCGAGGAAATATTAAAATGCTCGACAAAAACAAAGTAAAACTCGGCATTGCTCCCATCGCGTGGACAAATGACGACATGCCCGATCTCGGCGCGGAAAACACTTTCGAACAGTGCATTTCCGAAATGGCTCTTGCCGGTTTCACCGGCTGTGAGGTAGGCAACAAATACCCCAAGGATACCGCCGTTCTCAAAAAGGCGCTTGACCTTCGCGGCATGCAGATTTGCAACGCATGGTTTTCGTCGTTCCTTATCACGAAGCCTTACGAAGAGGTTGAAGCCGATTTCATAAAGCACATTACTTTCCTTAAGGAGATGGGCGCAAAGGTTGTCGGCATTTCCGAACAGAGTTATTCGATACAGGGAACGGACAAACCCGTTTTCGAAGCGAAGTATGTCATGAACGATGACGAGTGGAAAGTGTTCTGCGACGGTCTTAACAAGCTCGGCAAAGTGGCAAAGGACATGGGCATCGCGCTGACTCTTCATCATCACATGGGCACCGTGGTGCAGACTGAAGCCGAAATAGACAGAATGATGGCGAATACCGATCCCGAACTTTTCAGCCTGCTGTTTGACTCGGGGCACCTTGCCTATTGCGGCGAGGACTACATGTCCGTTCTCAAGAAGTACGCCAAACGCATCAAGCACGTTCACCTTAAGGATATCCGTCCCGATAAGGTTCAGAAAGTCAAGGATGAGCATTTGAGCTTCCTTCAGGGCGTCCGTCTGGGCACGTTTACCGTTCCCGGCGACGGCGCGATTGACTTCGCACCTATTTTCGACGTTCTTGCCGAAACGGGTTACGAGGGATATGTTCTCGTCGAAGCCGAGCAGGATCCTGCGGTTGCAAATCCGTTTGAATACGCCCTTAAGGCTCGTAAATACATCGCAGACAAAGCCGGTCTGTAATTATCGCAAAGGAGACACTGTATAATGGCTGAAAAACTCAAATATTTTGTAAACGGTCAGTATGTTGAGTCGAAAACCGACAAATACTACGACCTTCACAACCCCTCAACGGGTGAAATCACGGGTTACGCGCCCAACTGCACCGCAGACGAAGTAAACGAAGCTATCGCCGCTGCGAAAGCTGCTTATCCCGGATGGAGCTCGACTCCCGCCATCAAGCGTGCGCAGATTCTCTACAAGGTGAGAGATCTTCTCATCGAGCACATGGAGGAGCTTACCTATCTTGTTGCCGAGGAGAACGGCAAGGTTTGGGCGGAGGCTGAAGGCGACGTGCTCAAGGCAAAAGAGGGCACCGAGCTTGCAACACAGGTTCCGTCGCTTATGATGGGCGAGAGCATCATGGACGCTTCAAGAGGATACGACACGGTTAAATACCGTGAATCCATGGGCGTTTTTGCCGGTATCGTTCCCGTAAACTTCCCCGCAATGATTCCGTTCGGCTGGATGGTTCCCGTTTGCGTCGCAACGGGCAATACTATAGTTCTTAAAGCCGCTTCTCTCACTCCGAGAACCGCTCTCAGAATCGCCGAACTTTACAAAGAAGCCGGTATTCCCGACGGCGTTGTCAACGTCGTAACATGCTCGCGTCACGAAATTGACGTCATCCTCGATCATCCCGATGTCAAGGGTATTACTTTCGTAGGTTCTACTCCCGTCGGCAAGCTCATTTATGAAAAGGCTGCGCGTTCCGGTAAGCGTGTTCAGTGCCTGTGTCAGGCGAAGAACCACGCGCTTGTTATGTCCGACACTCCCATTGAGAGAACCGTTGCGGGCGTTATCAACTCCGCTTTCGGTTGTGCCGGTCAGCGCTGCATGGCTCTTGCCTGCTGCGTCGTAGAGGATGAAATCGCAGATAAATTCGTTGCCGAGCTCAAAAAACAAGCGTCTGCAATTAAAGTCGGTCCCGCTTATGACAAGACTTCAAAGCTCGGACCCATCACATATGAGAAACACTACAAGGAAGTCCTTGCCGATATCGACAAGGGTGTTGCCGAGGGCGCAACGCTTGTTCTCGACGGCAGAAATTGCAAGGTTGAAGGCTACGAGAACGGCTACTATGTCGGTCCGACGGTATTCGACAACGTTACCGAAGACATGACTATCGGCAGAGATGAAGTTTTCGGTCCCGTTCTTTGCATCAAACGCTGCAAGGATTTCAATGATGGGCTTGCAAAGATGAACGCAAACCCCTACGCAAACGGTTCGGTTATCTTCACTCAGAACGGATACTTTGCGCGTGAGTTTGTTCGTCATACCGACGGCGGCATGGTCGGCGTTAACGTCGGCATCCCCGTACCGATCGGATTCTTCCCGTTCGCAGGTCACAAAAACTCTTTCTTCGGCGATCTCCACTGCCTCGGCAAGGACGCTTACCGCTTCTTCACCGAGTCGAAGTGCGTGACCACACGTTGGTTCGACGAGGAAGAAAAGAAAAAGACCGAGGTTTCCACCTGGGACGGCACTATCTGAAATAAATTGATTAAAATTGATTAAGGAGAAAAATAAATGCTTACAATTGGTATTATCGGCGCAGGCAGAATAGGCAAGGTGCACCTTGAATCCATTTCTTATCACGTCAAAAACGCAACCGTAAAGGCTGTTGCAGATCCTTTCATGAACGACGAAACGAAGGCTTTCATCGAGAGCTTCGGCGTTAAGGACATTTACACCGATTACAAGAAGATTCTCGAGGATAAGGATATCGATGCCGTGCTTGTCTGCTCATCCACCGATACCCATTCTTCAATCTCGATCGAAGCCATCAACGCCGGCAAACACGTTTTCTGCGAAAAGCCCGTTGACCACTCGGTTGCAAAGATTCAGGCTGTTGCGGATGCTCTTGCGGCTCATCCCGAAATCAAGTTCCAGGTCGGTTTCAACCGCCGCTTCGACCACAACTTCGCCGCAGTTCGTAAGGCATACGACGCAGGAAAAATCGGCGAGGCTCATATCCTTAAGATAACCTCCCGCGATCCCGAACCGCCGAACCCCAAATACATCGCAGTTTCCGGCGGTATCTTCCTTGACATGACCATTCATGATTTTGACATGGCATGTTTCCTCACAAACAGCGACGTTGAGGAACTGTATGTCAATTCCGCGGTTCTCGTTGATCCCGCTATCGGCGAGCAGGGCGATGTCGATACCGCCATCATCACGATGAAGATGGCAAACGGCGCTCTTGCCGTTATTGACAACTCCAGACGCGCAGCCTACGGCTATGACCAGCGCGCAGAGCTTTTCGGCTCAAAGGGCATGGTTGCAACCGCAAACGATACGCTTTCCACCGCTGTTATTGCCGATGAAAACGGCGTAACGGGCGAGAAGCCGCTGTTCTTCTTCCTTGAGAGATACATGGAATCCTTCTCTGAGGAAATGCGCCAGTTTGTAAACGCATGCGAGAACAACACGGACGTTCCCGTCGGCATTCACGCCGGCATGCAGAGTGTAAAGATAGGTCTTGCCGCAAAGAAATCCGTTGCGGAGCACCGTCCCGTTGCACTTTCCGAAATTAAATAAATCTGTTCGGAGCAGCCGCAGGAGCAGGATTGAATCAAATCCCGCTCCGCGGCAAATGACGCCGGATAAATAAAAACGCACACTTGACCTTTGACGGTCGGGTTTGCGTTTTTTTCTGCGAATATTTTCTTTGAAATCTTATTACAAAAAACCGGTTTTTTGTTTTTATACGTTTTTTAAAACGTACGAAACGTCACTGCCCGTAATATTGACAACGGCGTAACTGCCGCCGTGAACCGAGCCGGGATTCAGCAGAAGAAGTCCGTTTTTGTCCTCGGCGAAAGGGGAGTGAGTGTGACCGAAAAGGCATACACGCGCATTTTTTTCCCTTGCGGCAAACATCAGTCCGGTAAGTCCGCTTTTTACGCCATATTTGTGCCCATGGCATGCAAACACCGTCACGTTTTCGACCGGAAAAATGCAACGTTCGCTTAAATTATGGCAATAAAAATCCATGTTGCCGCTGCATTGATATACGAGTTTGCCCTGTGTAAACTCTCTCATCATATCCAAATCGCCCGCGCCGTCGCCGAGATGCACAATGATATCTGCACTGCGTTCGCACTGAAGAGCCTTTTCAAGAAATACCGTGCTGCCGTGTGAATCCGAAACAATCAAGAGCTTCATGTTATCATTTTTACCTCCGTTGCATATTATAAAACGTATGATACATTTATGATACATTACGGAGGAACAAAATGCAACAATTAAATTTTGATGATATGTTAAAGAAAGCAAAAAACGCGGAAGGCGATCCCGCGCTGGAGCAGAAAATCAGGAACGAAACAGTCGGTTCGCTCACCGCAGATCAGAAAAAGCGCGTTGAAAACGTGTTGAGCGACCCCGATGCGCTGCAGCGTTTGCTGTCCTCGCAGAGGGCGCAGAACATAATAAAAAAACTGGGCAAATAAGAGGGCGGGAAAATGGATATCGGCTCGATACTTCAAAATTTAAGCGCGGATGACTTGTCAAAACTGAAAGAAACGGCAAGCAGATTTTTCGGCGGAAATGACGGCGGCGCAGCCGCTTCGGATAAAACGTCCGCTGAAAACGGGCAGTTTGATTTGTCCGGAATCGATACTCAGGTTCTGGACAACGCCGCGCGCATTTCATCGATGATGTCGCAAAAGGATGCACGAAGCGATTTTCTGATGTCGCTTAAACCGCTTTTGAGCGAGGGGCGACAGAAGAAAGCCGATGAGGCGGCAAAAATGCTCAAAATGATGAAAGTTCTCGGTGCTATGAGGGGGAACGGAGCGTGAACGAGATGAATTATGATGAAATGAAACGCATGCAGGCAGCTGCCGAACAGCGTGTGAACGAGATGGACAGACGTTCGCGTTCCTTTGTCGCGTCGCTCAATTCATCGGGGACGGTTGTCGGCAATGCACCGAACGGCAATGCAATAAGCGGCAATTCGCGTTTTATGCCCGTTCGTGACGCACCGACTCCGAAAAATATAAAAATGCCGGTGGAATTTCCCGAACGCGCCGCTGAAACGCATTCGGATAAGACGAAAAACGACATCGCAGCTGGCAAACCGCACTTTGTTTATGAACCGCCGAATGTCGGCAACCGAACATCGACAGTCGGCAGCGGTGCGGTACGGACAAACGTATACGGCAAAAACGCGGAACGTTCACCGCTGCATTTTTTCGACAGTCTTTCGCGTGACGACACCGAGCGGATTTTTCTTCTCTCCCTCTGCATGCTTTTGAAAAACGAAAATGCCGACGGCGAACTCATAACCGCGCTGATGTACATCATGACATAAAAACGGAATTTTCGAAAATCAAATACACCGCAAAAAAAACGGCTGCGCCGCATAAACGGCAACAGTCGTTTTTCGATATTGTTGAATTTACGATGCAAAGGACATCTTTACAGAACTTTCGACAAAAAGTCCTGCGTTCTCTGTGATTTGGGATTTGCGAAAAACTCTTTCGGGGGAGCTTCCTCAAGGATTACTCCGTCATCCATGAACAGAATTCTCGTTGCAACCTCACGCGCAAAACCCATCTCATGCGTGACCACAACCATCGTCATGCCGCTGTCGGCAAGCTCTTTCATAACGTCGAGAACCTCACCGACCATTTCGGGGTCAAGTGCGGATGTCGGCTCGTCGAAAAGCATGATTTCGGGGTCCATCGCCAGAGCGCGGACTATCGCGATACGCTGTTTCTGACCGCCAGAAAGCTGCTGCGGGTAGCTGCCCGCCTTGTCGCGAAGTCCTATTCTGTCAAGCAGCTTGTACGCTTTTTCTTCGGCGTCCGCTTTTGACATCTTCTTGAGCTTCATAGGCGCGAGAGTGATGTTGTCGAGAATCGTCAGATTGTTGAACAGATTAAACTGCTGGAACACCATTCCGATGCGCTGACGGGCAAGGTTGATGTCAATCTTGTTGTCGTTGTAAATCTTTTTCATGAGGGCGTTATACTCTTTGCCCTCGTGCTTTTTCAGAAGATCCTTTGCCTTTATTTCCATTATGATATCGTGCTTCAGGTCGCTGTCCGACACTGAAATACCCACAGCCTTTTTTTCTTCATACATTTTTTTGAAGGTGTTTGAGGCTTCTATGACATCAAAATGGAGATACGGGTCGACAGGTGTTACAAGGTCATTGTCAATCCACACTTCGCCGTAGGTTGGATTTTCGAGCAGGTTCATGCAGCGCAAAAACGTGCTCTTGCCGCTGCCGGACGGCCCGATAATTACTATCTTTTCGCCTTTTTCTATTTCACAGGAGACTCCTTTGAGCACCTGCAAGTCGCCGAAATTTTTGAAAATATTTTTAACGCTTATCACTTGCCCTGAGCCTCTTTTCCATGATTTTTATGAGAAGCGTGATAATAAGAACTATCACGATGTAGATAAGAGCCATTGCGAGGTACGGCACCATAAATTCGTAGTTAGCGTTTGCAATGGAGCGGAAAGCCTTGTAAAGGTCAACCGCGCCCACGAACGAAACGACTGATGTTTCTTTGATAAGAGAGATAAATTCGTTGCCGATTGTCGGAAGAATGTTCTTGACCGCCTGCGGAACTATTATTCTCATCATTGTTCTGCCGTAACCCATGCCGAGAGCGCGTCCCGCTTCCATCTGACCGGGATCGACCGAGAGAATGCCCGAACGCATTATTTCCGAAACATATGCGCCCGAATTCAAGCCGAAGATTATCAGCGCTGCTACCAGTGAGTCCATGTTTATGCCCATCATCGGCAGAAGCACGTAGTATCCGAGCAAAAGCTGAACGACCATCGGTGTGCCCCTGAAAAAGCCGACATAAAGCGTTGCGAGCTTGTCGAGAAACGAAAGAAATTTGTTCGTTTTCGGAATAACCTTTATTATCGCAATAAGAGTGCCTATCACAATGCCGATAACAAGACCGCCGACCGCTATAATGCCGGTGTTTTTAAGTCCCGTGACGACGTCCTTATAGCCGCCCTTGTCTGCGAATCTTGTCCAAAAGCCTTGGAGTTTTACAGACCAGTCAATGTTCATATCCGATTCCTTTCGGGCAGTTTATATAAAGATTGGGTTGCCGCATTCACCCTTGAATGCGGCAGCCCGTTTGTTTTACTGCCGATTACTTTGCGTTGTTGTAGTTGTTTACGAATACCGTTGCGGGAGCCTCGTCAATGATAACGTACTGAATGTTGCCGTTTATCATATCCTGAACTGCGAGTGCGCCGGAATCGTAACCCTTTGCCTGAACTTTAAGTCCGGGGAATCCCCAGCCTTCGTCGCCCTCAACATAGAACTGTGCGGTTGTACCCGTCTGGAAACCGATTGCCTTGCTGCTGTCAAAGCCGTTCAGAATCGTTTCAACCTCTTCACGTGTGGTGCATGCGTCAAATGTCGTATCCGAAGCAAGAGCGATGATGTACTGCGAAGCGGTGTAGTATGTGCCGGAGAAGTTGACCTGCTTAAGTCTTTCTTCGTTTACGGTAAGACCCGATGCGGCTATGTCGGCGTTGCCGGATTCAACCTCGTTAAGAACTGAGTTGAAATCGATGTCCTTGATTACAAGCTCTTTGCCGAGCTTCTTAGCGAAGCCATCCATTATTTCAAGGTCAACGCCGTAGAAAGTGTCGCC
Source organism: bacterium (assembly GCA_963657065.1). Lineage (GTDB taxonomy): Bacteria > Bacillota > Clostridia > Oscillospirales > Acutalibacteraceae > RUG806. Next base: position 2,402 of record CAVKLD010000024.1, on the reverse strand, counting down.
GTCCTTGTACTCAAAAGGAGCAAATTCCGCATTGGTTGCAACAACGAGCTGGTCCTTGCTCTTGTCGAGTTCCGCAGCGGCAACGCCTGTGGGATTGCCGCCTTCAAAATACTTTGACATAATGGTGTTGAGTGTACCGTCGCTCTTTATCGCCGCGATGTACTCATTGAGGGAAGAAAGAAGCTCTGCATTGTCTTTGCCGACCGCGAAGCCGTATTCTTCATCGGTAAGAGAAATTTTTACGAGTTTGACAACTTCCTTCGTTTCGTCCGATGCGCCGGATTCATTCGCAGCGGTGGTGCTGTCCGTTTTTGTCGAGCCGCATGATGCGAAGCAGCAGGCGACCATTGCAAGTGCAAGTATTACCGAAATAACTTTGAGTGCCTTTTTCATGATGTGTGTTTTCCTTTCGTGTTTGTTTTTGTTGAGTGCATTATATACCCCTTGATGCATAAAATCAAGTGTTTTTTGAATATTTTTTCATTTTGGAGTATTGCACATATACACCGTCCTCATCAGACGGTAAACGGGCATTTTGACGAAAAAACAGCTTCACAAACGGCGAAAATGCCATATTTTAAGTGCCCGTATGTTTAAAAAGACGAAATCTTACCGCAGGCGCAGTGCTTTCGAGAGTAATATAAAATGCATATTTATTGCATAAATACAAAAGATATAATTTTCACCTGGCGGCTCGATCGGCTTGTTTCAAATGTATTTTTAGTGTTTTTACTGTTTTGTGTTGCAAAAGCGGCGGATAATTGCTATACTTACATTTGTATGTAGTAATAACCGATTTGAATAAGGTAATGGGGGATTAAAAGTGAAACTTACGGTAATAGGCGGAGGCGGAGTGCGTTCGATGTTTCTTGCAAAGAGCATTGCGCAGGCTGCCGAGGAGCTTGGCATAGACAAGCTCGTTTTTATGGACATAGACGAGGAAAAGCTCCGTATCTACGGCGGAATGGCTGCAAAAATAGTAAAGCTGCTGTGTCCGAAAATGAAATTTTCATGCACGACGAACGTTGTCGAAGCGTTCATCGGCGCCGACTACATTATAACGACTGTACGCGCCGGCGGCGACGATATGCGTGTCAGGGATGAGCGTATCGCTCTGTCCGCGGGCGTTATCGGACAGGAAACCACGGGCGCGGCGGGCTTTAGCTTCGCAATGCGCAGCATTCCCGTGCTGCTCGATTACTGCGTTTATGCAAAGAAATATGCGAAACCGGATGTTAAAATTTTTAACTTTACAAATCCCGCCGGTCTTGTTTCGCAGGCGATGCGCGACGCGGGAAACGACAACACTTTCGGCATATGCGACGCGCCCACGAGCATGCTCGGTACGTTTGCCGAGCTTTTGAGCGTACCGTCCGACAGCGTTTCCGGGGAATTGTTCGGGTTGAACCACCTTTCGTTTTTCGAGTCGATTACGGCAAACGGAAAAAATATCCTGCCGAGTCTTATCGAGTCCGATGTTGCGTACGAACGTACAGATATGCGCTATTTCGACAAAGCGTATTTGCAGAGGAAACAGTTTATTCCCAACGAATACCTGTATTATTACTACAGTCGTGAAAAGGCATTTGAAAACATAAACGGCGCATCGGAAACGCGCGGCGAACAGATAGCGCGCATCAACAAGGCAATGACGGCGGAACTTGCGGATAAGGATATCGTCAACGATTTTGACGGCTGTCTTAAAATTTTCGACAAGTATTACGGCATGCGCGAAAATTCTTATATGGCAAGCGAAACGGGCATTTCGCGCAATACCGAATGGCATTTCAATCCGTTCTCAAAGGACGCGGGCGGATATGCCGGTGTCGCGCTGAAGTACATGCGCATAGCCGCAAGCGGCAAACCCGGCAAGATGATAATGTGTGTGCCCAACAACGGCGCATTGAGCTTTCTGGAGGATACCGACATAATCGAAGCGACCTGCGACGTGACCCCCGACGGCGTTTTCCCGCACCGCTTTACGGTCGACGACGAAGATACGCGTGAACTTATAAGACGTATGAAAATATATGAGCGCAACGCCGCAAAAGCAATTCTCTTGAGAGAACGCGACCTCGCCGTGTCGGCTTTGATGCTTCATCCGCTTATCGAATCGTATTCGCTTGCGGTTCATCTTACGGACAGCTACATTGAGCTGAACAAGGATTTCTGCGGCGGGTGGAAGTAAAATAAAAACTGTAAAACAAAACCTGATTTAGATAAAACAGCTGCGGATTCGCTCACGCAGCCGTTTTTTTTCGTGATGATGCAAATAAAAAATCGAGCATTCACAAAGCAAAAACTTTATGAATGCCCGATATGGTGCGAGAGATGGGACTTGAACCCATACGGGATTACCACACGCCCCTCAAACGTGCGCGTCTGCCGATTCCGCCACTCTC
>CAVKLD010000023.1:0-25406 GCA_963657065.1 bacterium | reverse complement strand
GGCTTCGTCATCGGTGGAGCCGTAGCTTAATACCGTTTCGCTTACGTAGGTTTTGTCTTTGCCACCTGCCGCGAACGCGTTCGTGCAGGTGAGAAGGCAGGTTGTTACGGACAGCAGGATGCACAGTGCCGTTTTGATTGTCTTTTTGAACATGTTTTATACCTCGCCAAGTCTTTTGAATTTTCTTTTTGATGTGAGATTGCCGACAAAGAACGCCGCCGCAGTCAGTATGACCGTTACGCCGCACAGCAGCGCGGTGCTGCCGTTTGTAAAGACGCTGCCGGCGTAGGCGTTCGCGTCTGTGGCGAAGAACATGTAGATGCCGTTTTTGTTGTCCGCGTATGTGAAGCCGGCTCTCTTGTCGGTGAGGTTCTGCGCGGATTCCTCGCAGAAAATCGAGAGAGGAGTTCTGTCATCGGGAATATTGCTGCTCTCGTACTGAACCTTAAAATCGGTTGTTATCGGATTGCCCGCCGCCTTGTCTTTCGTGGTGTAGAGAGCTACCCACTGTCTGCCGACGTCGCCGTTTAAGTCGCCGAAGTCCTTGAGAAGTTCGGTGCTCTCCGTAGCAAAACCGGCATCTTTGCGGTTGCATTTTACCGCGGTGTAGTAGGTGTAGACTTTTTCGTCGTTTTCGTCGGTGCTCTCGTCCACCATGTACGCCGGGATGGGCGTAAATTCGGCATTGTAGTACTCTTTAAGGTCGGTGTAGGTGCTCCAGAGTGAAACTACCGTGAGCACGGCGGTTATGCACGTAAACGCGATGCCCGCGTAGTAAAGAACTTTCTGCCACGTTTTCGCGTAGCCGACGCTGCGGATTGCGCTGTCCGCCTTCGACGCGTATTTTTCCGCATTTGTCGCGTTGTCGCTTGCGAGCAGCAATCCTTCGTTCGACGCTTCGCCTTTGTAGTAATTCGCCAAATTCATGTATTTTGCGCTGTCACCCGTCCATTTCGTCATCAGATGCCCCAGCAGAGGTCTTAAAGTCCATGACGCTGCGGTAGCCGCGAGGGAAACGCCGAAAGCGATATAGAGCGCGGCCGACGTTTTGCTGATGTTGTCTTTCCAGTCGCTCATCGCGTCCTTGCCCGTCGAATTTTGAAGTTTGTAGGCTTCGCCCGTAAGAGCGACGTCGTTTCCGTATACGTCGCGGTCAACGCCGTTGTAGACGGAAGTCTGCACTTTGCTCAACGTCTCCGCGTTTATGGATTCAAGAGCCGCTTTGAACGACTCGTCGCCGTTTATGCCGAGTGAAACAAGCTGATACATCGACAAAAAGTCAAGACATGCGCGCTGTCCCTTCGTGAGCGACGCGACAAGGGGATAGAGCAGATATCTGTCCTCGCCCGACAGGTCGAAATCATCGCCCGTCAGCAGGTCGAGCAGCGTTATATCATCGTTCTCGACAGTTTCGAGCAGTTCGTACTGAGTGCCGACGGCGAACCATATTGTCGCTTCGAAATCGGGGTGCGCCGTTTTGTACGCTTCCTGTTCTTCCTGCGTGCTGTCGAGGGTGATGTCTTCGTTTGTGTATGTACCGAGATACTCTTTGTACGCTTCGAGCTTCGACGCTATCGACTTCGCCGCGTCGTCGTACTCGACGGTGAGTGCCTGCTCCGCCTGATTTACGGTGAGGTTTTTCTCCTCCATGAGCGCGTCAAGCATTTCGTCATATGTCTGCGCCTCGGCGTATCTGTCGAGCCAGAGGTCGTCGCCGCTGTCGGTCGCAATCGCTATCGTCTGCTCGATGGCAAGGATAACGTTGGCGTTGCCCTGCATGAGAATCGTGGTCATGTCGGCTGTTTTTCCTTTGACTTCGTCGGACAGCGCGGCGTATTCGCCGTCGGTGTACTCTTCTTTTATTTTGTTCAGAAGCAAGTCGCCCATTTTCTGTTCGGTGTCGTCGTCGACGAACATGTTGAGCATATCGTGAGCCGCTTTCGCGCTCTCGGAACCGTTATTGTAGTTCGTTCTGTATTCGTTGACCGCGACAATGAAGCTGTCGATGAAGACGGAAATCTGCGTTTTCTGTTCTTCCAGCAGAAGCTGATAGTCCTGAATGCTGTAGCCGCCTTTCATGTTCATAAGGCGCATGTCGGTGATGGCTTCGCCGGCGTTTTCGGTTGTCTTGTAGCCGAGGTAGACGGCGCGTTTCGTCGAAAACGTATTGTCCGCGCCCTCGTTAAGGTTGTGGTCGACAACTTCGTAGCCGTTGTCGGTGAGCCATTTTTTGGCTTCGTCATCGGTGGAGCCGTAGCTTAATACCGTTTCGCTTACGTAGGTTTTGCCTTTGCTCCCCGCCGCGAACGCGCTTGTACATGTGAGAAGGCATGTAGTCACGGACAGCAGGACGCAGAGAGCTGCTTTCATCGTTTTTTTCAGCATACATTAAACTCCTTTTGATTGGTTTTATTTTTTTTCTTTCGAATCGTGAAGAATACCGCTGCCGCAGCCGCCGCAACGCAGCCGCCGGCGAGCGCGGCAATGCCGTAGGATATGACGCTGGCGGAAAACGCAGACGAATCACAACTGTAGAACATGTAAATTCCGTCTTTGTCATCGTCGTAGGTATAACCGGCGTTTTCGTTTGTGAGGTTCTGCGCGTAGTTTTCTCCGAACATGGAGAGAGCCGCCGTTTTATCTTCGGGGATATTCGAATTTTCGTAACGGACGAGCATGTCCGCGAGGATGGGATATCCTGCCGCTTTGTCCTTCGTGGTGTAGAGCGCCACCCACTGTCTGCCCACGTCGCCGTTTATGTCGCCGAAGTCCTTGAGAAGCGAGCTTTTTTTCGTCGTCATTCCGGCGTCCGCGCGGTTGCATTTTACCGCGGTGTAGTAGGTGTAGACTTTTTCGTCGTTTTCGTCGGTGCTCTCGTCCACCATGTACGCCGGAATCGGGGTGAACTCGGCGTTGTAGTATTCTTTGAGGTCGTTGTAGGTGTTCCAGAGCGAAACGCCGATGAGCACTATCGAAAGACATGTCATTGCGATGCCGGCATAACGGAAGTATTTCATCCACGTGTTTGTTTGTCCCAAGCCGTCACGCGCCGCCTGTGATTGCTGAATCATTTCATTGTACTTTTTCTGGTACGGTCCCCATTCTTCTTCCAAGCCGAAGCTCTCGATTTTTTCCATCATTTGAGCCGATTTCAAATCGAGATAGTTGATGTTGTCTTTTATCTCCGCGGCGATGGTGGAAAGAGCGGAAACCTGCCGCCACGCCGCCACGGTGCAGCCGAGCGTCAGGCAGAAAACGCCGTAGAGGAGATACGATGTCGCGGAAATGTAGCTTGCCGCGCTGCTCACAGGTTCTTTGCCGGTCGACGTGCGGAGCCTTATAGCTTCGTTTGTCAGCGCGACGTCGTTGCTGAATATCATTCGGTCGACACCGTCGTAAACGGAGTTTTGCTTTCCCTCGTTATTGCTTACCATCGGGAAATCCTCTATCGCTTCTTTCGTTGCCTCGTCGCCGTTTATGCCGAGCGCGACGATGTTGTACATTGACAGAAAGTTAAGGCACGCTCTCTGTCCGTCCGTAAGACAGGACACAAGGGGATAGAGCATATAGCGGTCGGCGGATTCGACGTCGAAATCATCGCCCGTAATCAGTTCGAGCAGCGTTATGCCGTCATTTTCGAGCGTGTCGAGCAGTTCGTACTGCGTTCCCGCCGCGAACCAGTTCGCGTACGAAAAATCGGGATTCGCTTCTTCGTATGCCTTTATTTCGTCGATTGCCGACGCGAGAGTTATTTCTTCTTTCGTGTAATTTGCGAGGTACGTTTTGTACTCCTCGAACTTTGACACTATCGCTTTCGCGTCGTCGTCGTATTCAAGGGCGAGCTGCTTCTCCGCGTCGTTTACCGACAGCTTCTTTTCGTTCATCAGCTCGTCGACCATATCGTCGTAAGATGGGGCGTCGGCGTATCTTTCCGTCCAGAGCGTGCCGCCGGAATCCGTAGCCGTGGCGATGGTCTGCTCGATGGCAAGCACCGCGTCGGAGTTCGCCTGCATCAGCACGGTTGTCATGTCGACGGTGCTTTTTTTGACTTCGTCGGACAGCGCGGCGTATTCCTCATCGGTGTACTCTTCTCTAATCCTGTTAAGCAGCAGGTCGCCCATGAACTGCTGCGTGTCGTCTTCGTACATGACGTTGAGCATCGCATAAGCGGCTTTTGCGCGTTCCTGACCTTTTTCGTAATTCGTCCGAAATTCGCCGACGGCAACTTTGAAATCGTTGAGAAAAGCCTTGATGTTCGTTTTCTGCTCGTCGAGCAAAATCTCATAGTCCTGAACACTGTAGCCGCCTTTCATGTTCATCAATCGCATGTCGGTGATGGCTTCGTCGGCGTTTTCGGTTGTCGTGTAGCCGAGATAGACGGCGCGTTTCGTCGAAAACGTATCGTCCGCGCCCTCGTTCAAGTCGTAGTCGAGAACCGCATATCCATTGTCGGTGAGCCATTTTTTCGCTTCGTCCGCCGTTTTGCCGTAGCTGAGAATTGTTTCTTTTACGTACGTTTTTTTTGAGGACGACGCCGCAAGTGCGCTGCATGGTTGTAAAAGGCACGCGGCGCAAAGGAAAATCGCAAGGAATGTTTTAATCGGTTTTCTCATTTTTGCACTTCCTTTTCCTGTTTGTGTATATTGCCGCTCCGGTCACTGTCAAAATGACAATCGCCGAAAGAGTTAAAACCGTTGCAATGCTGCCGCCGTTTATTACCGAAGCCGTCGCCGTGTCGTCGGAAGACGTTTCCGCCGGCAGTGTCGTTTCGGATTTGTCTATGTTAAGAAATTCTTCGGTTGCGTCGGCTGTCTGCGTTGTTGATTCGGTTGCCGTGCCGTCGGTCGTTTGCGTTGCGGATTCGGTTGTTGTGCCGTCGGTCGTTTGCGTCGCGGATTCGGTTGTTGTGCCGTCGGTCGTTTGCGCCGCGGATTCGGTTGTTGTGCCGTCGGTCGTTTGCGTCGCGGATTCGGTTGTTGTGGCGTCGGTCGTTTGCGCTTCGGATTCGGTTGCCGTTCCGTCGGCTGAGTTCGAAGTGTTTTTGACTCCCTCGTAGACGGCAAAGATATCCGAGCCTGCCGAAATGCAGCTGCACGCTGCGGCGCTGTTTGAAAGAGATTTGTATTCATCCGAGTTTTTCGAAACGGACTTGTCGGAAACGGCGTAAATTCCCGCCCATTCGCCCAGTTCGAATGTGTCGTTAAAGAGCTTTTCGCCCGCAATGTCTATCAGAAAGGCATCCGACTTTTCATTTTTTCCCGTCTGCACCTCAAAACCGTTAACGGTGAGAGATGTCACCGCGTCTTTTTTCTCCGAAGTGCGGTTGTAGGCGATATACGCGTAGCCGATTTCGCCGGACAGATTATTATCGAGGTAGAAGTCGCAGCCGTTCGACGCCGCCGCGTTTATCGCTTCGGCTTTCGAGCCGCCCCTGACGACGCACACGTCGGAAATGTATTTCCTGACGTTGCCGCTTCTGTAAAGCAGCAGATAGAGTTCGCTGTTTTCGATTCCCTTTTCAAGGTCGGCAAGCGTCCCGTCCGTCATGCGCACGGGGGAAGAGCCGTCGTTTCGCAGGGAAATGACATCCTCTTTGTCGGAAAAACCCGACACTGTATCGAGCGACGTTATCCCGCTGCCCGCGCTCTCGTCTTTTGTGAAGTAGAGGTAAAGCGGCGTGCCGTCCGTGCCGTCGTTCAAGTTCGCATCCGACGCCGGTTTATAGGAACACCCGCCGTACTCGAGGGAGTCGCTCAGCTGTTCCGAAACCACAATGCCGGTGACGGCGTCGGAGCCTTTTTTGTACCCCAGAAACACCGAGGAGTTTTCGTCGGCAGTCAGATTCATTCCCTGAAACACAACCGAGTACCCGTCGCTCTCCAGTGCGGTCCTGCCGTCTGCGCCGACGGCAACGGTGATTTCCGAAATGTAGCTTTTTTTCGCTTCGGCGCGGACAATGAAGCCGCACGATGCAATGAAAACGGATAAAATCAGGCTGACGGCTTTTGCGGAGCGTGCCGAAAGTCGTTTGTTCGTATTCAACTGCGTTCACCACCCAATTCTGCGTGTTTTTTTTTGAAAAACCCGTTAATTATTATATATAGTATCTGAAAAAAACCTTAAAAAAGGGACGCTGAAAACGAAAAAATTCAAGCGTCCGATTTTTTGTGATTTTTACTAAACTTTCCTGCCTTTTTTTGTACAAAAATATTAACGAGCAGGTACACGGAGAGGGGCAGAAAGTACCCCGCGTAATTTGCGGCAGGGGCATCCGCTTCAACGAGCAGATTAAACACGGAGTGGAAAACTACCGCTAAATTGAACGTGCAAAGCGTTCCGCAGAGGTAGAGTTTTTTCTTCGTGTGGATGTAGGGGATATAGTTTGACGCAAACATTGTGCCGATGCTGTGCATGAGTCCGCTGCTGAATCCTCTTATTACCGCAAACGCGAGATTTACGGTGGAGATGTGCTGCGTCAGAATGATGATGTTCTCGAGCATTGCGAAGCCTACGCCCAAGGCGAATGCGACGGTTGTAACCGATTTTCTGTCGTCCGAAAAGACAGAGGCGTAATATATGATTGGGATAACTTTAACAATCTCTTCGGTCAGCGGTGTGACGTTCGTCGTGAAGTATAACATGGAGCTTCTTGTCGCGCTGAGCAGCCAGCCGTTTATTTCGCTCACAAACAGACACGAAAACATGCCCATGATGATTGCCGCTACGATTTTCCGCGATTTCTTTTCGATAGGGACGAGCATCATTGCGAGCGGCACGACTATACAGATAAAAAGAATGTAGCTCATTGAATCCATTTTTTCATCTCCTTGTTAAGGAAGGGCAGAAATGCGATGTACATTATGCCGAGCGGAATTTGAATTGCGGCGGGAGATGCGAGAAAGAAGTAGTAAATTCCCACTTCGGCGAGGGAGAGAGCCTCGAGAACGATGCAGACGAAATTAAACTTTCTGAGAGAGCGCACTATGCCGTCCTCGACGTCGGGAATTATGAGGTGCTTCATGTTGAAGTACCCGGCGAAACCCGCGCACGCGGTCAGAACCGAAAACGAGATGCGCACGGAAAGCGTCGCGGAACCGGCAATCATCAAGACTGCGGCAGCCACCGCTTCGGCGAGCGGTATTGCCAGCGGAATCAGGCGGTGTTTCGTCAGTATTTTGCTGTGTTCGTCAACCAGACTGTCGATAGTTCCGACATTTGGCAGGTACAAAAAGAGGAAAAAAGCCGCAAATCCCAAAAGTCCTATATTGAACGAAACCGGCACGTTGCCGTAACATAAAATGGCAATTGTATAGAACGCACGCGTAAAAACCTGACATGCTATGGGAAAAACCATCAGCTTGAAATACATCGGCGGCTTTTTCCCGAATATGACGGAAAGGCCGTATGTAAGACCGATGCATGCGCAGACAAGCAGGTATATGTTCAGAACAATTGTAACCATTTTGTGCAATTCACCCTCTCATAAAGTATCCGTCGAAAGTTTAAAATGTTTATATCCGTCCGTTCGCGCCGCACGATGCGAAAATCGCCGCCGCGAATTTTTGAAGAAGAAGATATATATTGGTTATTATACAATAAAGTACGCGTTATGTCAATCGAAAAATCGCATGATTAAGCCGAACCCATGCCGCCTAACCGTCACGTTTTCAAATGTAGAATAATTCGGAAATGTTCATTGCCACTCCGACATGTGTTTGATTTTAAATTCAATGGGAAAATGCTATTGACAAATGCTTTATTATAGGTTAAAATTGCATTGTTAAAATTTGTGTCATTATATTTTGTTTGCTTTAATGACGCTAAAAGGAGAGATGTTTGGAAGAAAAGTGCTGTGAAAATTTTTTTGTGTTCTTGGAGAGGAACCCTAAAAACTACTACGACAAACAAAGCAAAAGGAGAAAAAAACAGTATGAAAAAAGTCATTGCATTGGTTCTGGCAGTAATTGCGTCGCTTTCGGTATTTGCTATTCCCGTCTGCGCGCAGGACACGGCTGACGACGTCGTTACGACAGCCGCTGCTGTTGACGGCGACGCAGTAACGACCGAGGAAAAAAACGTCACATTCTTTGATTTCTTTGACCTTATGTATGACGGTGCGCGCGAAATTATGAGGATTCTCCATGATTTTGTCGGCGAGGCGTTTGCACTGCTCAGACAGGCGTGCCCCATTTGCGACGAAGTGCATGAAGTCGGCGTATACATTCATGCCGCAGCGAATCGATAAGGAAAGATGTTCGCAGCTTTTTTCGCGTTCTTGGAGAGGAACCCTAAAAACTACTACGACGAATAAAATGCAAAATCAGGAGAAAAAGTATGAAAAAGATAATTGCGCTTTTGATGGCAATTGTAATGTCGCTTTCCGTGTTGGCGGTTCCCGCTTTTGCGGAGGAAACGACGGTTGCCGGTATGGCAGAAGTTGTTGAAACTGTCGAAGAGTCAAGTAAAACCGCATCGAATGCAACCAAAGACGTTTCGGCTTTCGATTTCTTTGACCTTATGGTCGATGCAATGTACGAAGTCAGAAGAATTATTCATGAATTTGTCGGCAAGACGTATGCAATGTTCAATCAGGCTTGCCCCGTTTGCGACGAAGTTCACAAAGTCGGTTCTTATGACTACAGAAACATAGTGACGTTTAACCTTAACTATGACGGCGCACCCAAGGCGAATTCCGTCAGAGTTGAAGTCGGCGAATGCGTTGAGGAAGGCGAAGCCCCTGTCAGAGCGGGTTACGTTTTCAAAGGCTGGTTTACTGACAAAAACTGCACAAAAGAATTTAATTTTGACAAAGTAGTCAAAAAAGACATTACTCTCTATGCGAAGTGGGAAGAAATCGTAATCGTCAACGTAACGGTGACGTTTGACCTCAACTACGACGGCGCACCCGAAAACGAAGTGCGCACCGTAAATGCGGGCGACAGGGTTTATACCGATGAGCCTGTAAGAGACGGCTACACTTTCAAGGGTTGGTTTACAGAGTCTATCGGTCTTAACGAGTTTGAGTCCGGAACGGCTGTCAACGAAAATATCGTTCTCTACGCAAAATGGAAGACAACTGTTCCGCTTACCGAGTTTGCAGCCGATGTTGATTCGCTTTCAGCAGGCGAAGAGGAAGATGTTCTCTTTACTGTTGTTGCAGCCGATGATGTTGCGGCTGTTGAAATTTACATGGACGGCGAAAAGCTCGGCGACATGAACGACAACGGCGAAAACGGCGATATCGAAGCAAACGACGGCATTTTCTCTTACACTGTTACGCTTAATCCGGAAGACGAAGAAGAGTACGTTTTCTTTGCGCAGTCCGGTGAAAACAAGAGCGAAGAAATAACACTTTGCGCGTATGACAACCCCAGTGTTGATGAATTAACCGACTTTGCCGCTGTTCTGGCATCCCTCGGGGGAATTGCGAACGGCTTCAAGGGCGAAGACGGCAAAGTTCCCGCCGATAAATTCGACGCCTGCATGGCAGCTGTCGAAGCAAAACTTGATGCGTATGTAGCCGACGGTACGGTCGTTGATTTCTATGTTGATGCTGAAGGAAACGGATTCGTTGTCGAACACAGCTCCGGCATTCCTCTCGTTTTCAAAGTGGAAGTCGGTGAAGACACGTTGGCTTCCGGCAAAACGCTCAACATTATGTCGCAGATAAATTCGTATCTTGCGGATTCCGACAAAGCGGCGGCGGCTACGAGTCTTCTTACGGGCAGCAAGGTCGAAATGATGAGATTGGGCGACAGCGTCACATGGTCGAAAGATGGAGAAATAACTCTTGATGCGTTCGACGATATGGGTGAAAATCAGGTTATTCTCTGGTCGGGACACGGCGTTCGTACAAGAAGCTGCACCTATCTTGAAACGCAGGAACCGCTTGACACTCTTGTTGAGTGGGCCGGCGACGCTTCGCGTGCGGCTGACCTGTCTTTCATCAAGAACAAGATGTGCGTTACAACGGACGGCAATATTGCGGTCAATCACAAATATCTCCGCAAAAAGCTCCCGAGCCTTGCCGGTTCGTTCGTTTACCTCTTGAGTTGCAACTCCGGCGACGATGCAAACCTTTGCAACGCGTTCATCAAGAACGGCGCGGAAAGCCTTGTTGCGGTTCACAAATCGGTAAATGCGGAATATGGCTACAAGATGCAGGCAACTCTTGCAAGCACTCTTACGAAAATCAACTATACTACGAACGATTATTACACTGTCGGCGAAGCTATGGCTGATTGCGTCCGCCTTTACGGCTTGGACGACGGCAACGGCGCTTATCCGTTCGTTTATCCCGCAGGTTCGCTTCGCGAAAGCTACAAAATAGCAGAGGCGGGCATAGGTACTCTTGCCGGTAATGTTTGCGACGCAACCGACCGCGTTACGGCGATCAGAGGCGCAGCCATCGACATTGACAGAAACAACGAAGATGTCTGCGATCTCAATACCGACACCAACGGTAACTACAGCGTTGAACTTGCAGAAGGCGAATATTTTATCAACATTTCCGCTCCCGGTTACATTTCGTTTAATGCGTATGCCGATGTTCTGCCCGATGTCACTAATTATATGCAGACTTTCCTTCTTGTCGACGGCGATCCGGAGGACTTCGGTATCGCAGCGGGAACAGTGTTTAACTCCCGTACGGGTATCGGCGAGAGCGGCGTTACTCTGACCGTTAAGAGAGACTGGAACAATACTTCCGAAGATGCCGAAACCGTAGCTACGACGACAACGGATTCCGAAGGCAAGTATTCGTTAGAGCTTAACCTCGGTAACTATACGGTTATTCTCAGCAAGGACGGATTTAACAACAGTTCGTTTAATATTGTCGTAACGGAAGGCACGACTTATAACCAGAACGGTACTATTACACAGACAGTCGACCCGACACTCGAAAGTGATGATTACTACATTACTTTGTCGTGGGGAGCTGATCCTCGCGACCTCGATTCACACGTTGCAGGCAAACTTTCGGACGGCAGTAACTTCCATGTATATTATAGTTACAAGCATCAGGACGAAGACGGTGAGCTCGTTTGCGATCTTGACTACGATCACGTAACAGGCTACGGTCCCGAACACATAACTCTCAAGGCGACATCCTCAGAGCCGTATTACTATTACATTCATCACTACGCCGGTAACGGCGGTATTCCGACTTCCGGCGCTAAAATAAAGGTGGAGTGCGGCGGCGTAGTTGTTGCAGTTTATAACGTTCCGACCGACCTTGAGGCTGAACTTTACTGGAACGTGTTTGCGATTAAGGACGGACAGATAATTACTAAGAACACTATGTCCTCAACGCCCGACACGAGTTACGCCGACTAAGCGTGTAAATGTCCGCATGCTCCGTTCTGCGCGGATTGCGCAGCGAAGCTGCATAAAAAACTGCGGGAGTACCCGATGCAAGGCAAGAGCCGAGCGGGGGTGCTCCCGTTTTTTTTGTCGGACAGGTATCCGACAGGTATTTGAGCGGATGAAATCGAATCCTTGCGACCGTCAGCTTAACGAACCCATGTTAAGCGGGGGTGGGTGCGCTGTCGGGCGCTTTGTCGCTCATTGTCATGAAGTCAAGTTTTGCGAGCTTTGTGCGGGGCAGAGCGTCAAGAATCACTATTTTTCTCGGGACAGAGAATTTTTCGAAATTCTCCGTGCAAAATTGCAAAACTTTGTCCTTTACTTCTTCTTCGTTCATGTCGGTGGGTTTAAGTGAAATGCACAGTTTAACGAGCGGTTTGCCGTTGTCGTCGTACCCTTGAACGGCGCATGCTTCATTGATAAAGGGCAGTGTCATTACGCGCTGCTCGATGGAATAGGGATAAATGTTGTACGCGGAAATGATGATTATTCGCTTTTTCCTTCCTGTGAAAAAGACGTATCCGTCTTCGTCAAAGTAACCCATATCGCCGGTATGTATCCATCTTACGCCGTTTTCGTCAATGTGCACGCCGTTGTCTTTTACCGTGCCGTCGTCGGCAAGGTAGCCGTTCATGACCGAATCGGATGTAACGCACAATTCGCCGTTCTCGCCTGCGGGAAGAATTTTGCCGTCCTCGTCGATGACTTTGAGCTTCACGCCGTAGATGCATTTTCCTATCGATTCGGGTTTGCAATTATTGTGAAAATTTGTTGTGCACGCGCCGCCCATTTCAGTCAGTCCCCAACCGCGGAACAGTCTTGCGCGGCTGCCGTGCGACGCCAGAATGCCGTTCATTTTTTCAACAAAACTCTCGCTTACAATGTCGCCGCCGGTGTAGAGAACTTCGAGATTTTTTACGCCGTCGTTGTCAAAATTATCCTGTTCAATCATTTTCATGAACATGCTCGGTGCGCCCGAAATGTATTGCACGTTGTAGCGGCTGATGTAATCGTTTGCCTTGTGCGCGTCGAATTTAGGCATAATTATCCCCGAAAAGGCGTTGCACGTGCAAAAATGAATACCGCTGCTTATGCCGAACGAGTGGAAGCACGGTAAAATGCTCAGGCTGAAAGAATTGCCGTAGGTGTGCGGCAAATCCTCTTTGTACCTGTACGTGCCGTACGCGACGTTGTTGAGCGCGAACGCGGACAGGACAACGGTTTTGGATTTTCCCGTTGTACCGCTGCCGTGCAGATATATCGCGGCGTCATATGCCGAGTCCTTGACCGTGGCTGCCGGGGCGGCGGCGGTTTTTAATGCGTCGCCGAATCGAATAACGTTGTCGGAAAATGCATGTTGCGCAAATTCGCGCTCCGACGCTTTTGTCTTTTCTTTTATCTCGCCCTGCGTGTAGTCGGAAAACGAGCAAACTACCGTCAGCGTTTCGCCTATAACGTCGGCGTATGCGTCATACATGCGGTCGAGTATGAAAATGCCCTTAGAGCCGACTTTGCCGCGTTCTTCTTTGAGCGCGTGCGGCGGCAGAAACGGCGGTGTGAAGTCGGCAATTATTCCCAGTTTGCTCAATGTGTAGAATATCACGAACGCGTGCGGCGAAGTCGGCAGAAAAACGGTGAGAACGTCGCCGCGCCGAATGCCGCGTGACGTGAGGAAAGACGCGAGTTTTTCGATGTCGCTGAACATTTCGCTCATCATTGTTGTGCAATCAAGGTTGACAAATGCCGCATAATCACCCACATCGGCAGAAATTCTTTCATAACAACCGATTAAATACTCGTAGCAGGATTCGTTTTGCGGCTCGACAAGATAGGGTCTGTGTGTCATTTTTCATCTCTCCGTGTTTTTTCTTCCATTGTACATTCACACGAAATGTGATGCAATATTTTAATGTGAAGTTCCATATTTTGCGCACAAATCAACGCCGAAACGACAATACCGACACAAAACGTCGGAAAAACATCAACTTCCCGTTTGACCGTCGGGCAACCGTCATTGCACGGATTGAAATTTGCGTTGCAGAAAAATGTTTCGTTGTTTTTGTATTTATTTGCGGCGGATGTGAGATTATTTGCGTCTGTTTTTGCGGTTTTGTGGTGAGTGAGTCGGGGATTTGAGGGGGTGGGGTTGTCAGAAACGGCAAAAAAAACACCTCGGATTCGTGCGAAATGCCGAATACAAGGCGCGTGAGGGGATATTTGGTAATTTGATTGACTTTAATTGAGTTTAGTTTGTTCGGAAATTTGCTCTTACGAAGTCGAAAATTTTCTGTGTATTTTGAGTGTAAATTGTGCACGGTGTGTCCGAAAGCGTGCCGTTTTCGTCAAAAAGGCAAGTTGAGATACCGGCGTTCGCGCCGGAGCCTACATCTATCGAGCGGTCGCCGAGCATCATGCATTCGTTCGGATTGAGCGCGTTGTTTTTGATGATATACTGCACCGCGTCGGGGGCGGGTTTGAGCGGAAAGTTCATCTCGCTCGTCACAAATTCTGTAAAAAATTTGTCTAAGCCGTGTTTTTCGAGATACTGTACGGCAACTCGGTCGCGGTGGGTGAAAAGGAAATTTCTGCCGCCGTGCTCCGCGATGAAACGCAGCGTTTCCGGTATGAGCGGGTAGGGAAGTCCTTCCGGCGGAAATGAAATATCGTTTTCGAGTTCGTAAAATTCGCGCTTCGTCGCCTCGTCCGTTCTGTAAAAATCAAAGGCGTCCCACATCGTTATTTTGAAAAGGCGGTATGCTTCGTCACCGTCAATTTCAATGCCGTGACGGCGGTATGTTTCAATAAAACACGCCAAAGTGTGCGGATATGTATCAAAAAGCATTCCGTCAAAGTCCCAAATGTAATTTTTAATTGCCATATTATTCTCCGTCGGAAATTTCCAATGCTATATATTTTGCACCGCCGCGTGTTGTTTCCGTTATCTTCGTAAAGCACGCGTATTCGTCTTCAAGTTCGGCGATAACGTCCGCCGCTTTTTCGTTCCCGACCGCGAAGTAAAGCACGGTCGAATTTTCCATGTTTTCGGTTATTTCGGGAAATCTCATAACAGAGCCGCTCCTTTTGCAGTTTTTTTGTTTAATAAATATCAAAAATTTGTTTTTTGTAAAAAGTATAAATGTGATTCGCCGCTGCTTTGAAAAACACGGTGGGGCGTCACGTTCTCTTTGTATAAAGGGCGTGTTCGTACGGCGGTTCGCCGTCATATGCATCGAGCGTTTGCCTTGTCCATCCTGTTTTGTCAAATTGAGGGAAAAATGTATCCGCATCCGGCGCGGAAAACTGCGCTTCGGTGAGGTAGAGTCTGTCCGCCGACGGCAGAAACTGCGCGTAGATGCTGCCGCCGCCGATTACGAATGCTTCATCCGTGCCCGTTTTTTTTGCGGTATCGAGAGCCGCTTCGGGCGATGTGACGACAGCCGCGTTTTCGGCGGTGTAATTGCTGTCCGACGTGATTATTATGTTGAGTCTGCCGGGCAGCGCACGGGGAAGCGACTCGAAAGTTTTGCGCCCCATTATGACGGGTTTTCCCATTGTTACGCGTTTGAAAAACGGCAAATCACCCGGCAAGTGTCGGATAAGACCGCCGTTTTTTCCTATTTCGAGATTTTTGCCGACTGCGGCAATCAGTGAAATGAGCATGATTTTTCTCCGGATAATTCTGTTCTTGCCGTCCATTCCCGTGGGGGCGGTGGACGTGTTCGGCGTGTCGGCGTTGAGTGCGGTGCGTCGGTGGCGCGTCGGTGCGGTGGGCGTGTCGGCGCGTTGGCGCGTCGTGTGAGTGCGTCGGTGGCGTGTTGGTTCGTCGGGTGCGGCGCGTGTGGGGCGGTGGACGTGTTCGGCGTGTCGGCGCGTGGGTGCGTCGTTGGCGCGTCGGTTTTTTTACTGCGCTATCGGGAAGACGAGTTTGCCCATGTGTTTGTAGTCCGTGAGTTTGACATCCTTGCAGTCGCGTGACGAGTCGAAATCGAAGAAGTCCGTCACGTCGGGATTGAGCCGGAGTTTTGGCGCGGGCAGTGAACCGTTTTCGTCAAAACGACGGATTTGTTCTTTTATTGCGTCAATCTGATTCACGTAAATGTGCGCGTCCTTGATGCTCCAGTCGATTGTGCCGGGGCGGTATCCCGTGACGTGCGCAATCATCGAGAGAAGCACGGCGTATTGCGTCACGTTGAAAGGCAGTCCGAGCGGAACGTCGCAACTGCGCTGATGAACCCAGAGATTTAATTTCCCGTCGGTCACGTCCCACTCCGTGCTCCAGACGCACGATGGCAGAACTGCCGTTTTAAGGTAGTCATTTTGCCACAGCGACATTATCATGCGGCGGTCTTCCGGGTTGTTTTTGAGTTTGTCAATGAGCTCACCCGTGAGGTTGAATTTTTTCACTATCCAGCCGTAGGCGGTGCCTATTGTGTGTGCCCACTCTTTGCCGAAAAACTTTTCAACGTGCGTTTTTACGAGTCTGCCGTTTTCGTCGGGGAGCATCTGTTCCGCAATCCATAAACCATCGTCATTGATTTCCCATTCATCCCATATATGTACATCTCGTTCGCGAAGCCAGCGCACGTCATTTGACTGAGCCTGATAAAACCACAGTATTTCGAGCACCGCCTGACGTATAAAAAGCTGCTTCGTCGTGAGAATCGGAAATTCTTCTTCGAGGTTGAAGTGAAAATACGCCTGCGGCACTTTTACCGAATCGATTCCCGTTCGGTTGTGCACGCGAGTGCCTTCGCTCAGTATCCTTTTGCACAGGGCAAGATACATTTCATCCCATTTTGCCATAACATGCCTCCTGACCGGCGCGCCCGTCCGCCGTGTTTATTTCTTCGCGCCTTCGGTTTCTCTTATCCATTTTATCGTGTCGCGCAGACTTTCGTCGAGCGAACGCGGAGCGTAGCCGAGTTCTTTTGCCGCTTTTTCATACGAGAAGTTGCAGTTTGAGCAGAGTTTTCTCACGGCGTAGCGCGTGAACAGCGGAGTTTTTTTCGCCGCTTTGTAGTACACTTCCATAATCGGCGCGGCGATGTCGATTATCGTCTTGCCGAGCTTGATTTTCGGAGGTTTGTTGCCGCATGCGGCGGCGAGTTTTCTTATGAACCGGTCGACGGTGCAAGTCTGATTGCAGAGGATGTATACGCTGCCGGGTGCGCCCTTGTCGCCTGCCGCAACCGTGCCCTTGGCGACGTCGCGGACATCGACGAAATTGTAGCCGCCAAACGTCATTGTTATCGGGAATTTTCCGCTCGAGAACATTCTTATCATGCTGCCGACGCTCGATACCTTATAGTCGTAGGGACCCATGCACGCGCTCGGCTGGCAGACGACCGTTTCCAGTCCGTCCTTGCCGTTTTCGTCAAGCACAAACTGTGTCGCTTCGGCTTTCGTTTTTGCGTACGCGCCTTCGAGCTTGTCCGGCTCGTATTTGTATACTTCTGTCATTTTTTGGTTGTCGCGGAGCGGAATGTACGTGTCGACGCTGCCCATGTACACAAGGCGTTTTACGCCGCAGGCATGGCATGCCTTGACGACATTTTTCGTTCCGTTTACGTTGATTTTGTAAACAAAATCTTCATTTCCGGGTTTTATTTCAACACAGCCTGCGACATGGTATACGATTTCGCAGCCCTCAAAAGCCTTTATAAGACTCTCGTAGTCCGTAATGTCGCCCTTGACTTTTTCGCAGACAAGTCCGTCGAAGATACCGGGGTCCTTGCGCAGAAGTATGCGGACGTCCTTGTCGTCGTGCTCCTGCAGTTCCCTGAGTATCGCGTAGCCGACGTGACCGGTTGCACCCGTAAGACAAACTTTTTTCTTTTCCATAAAAAACATCACCTTTCGTATCGCCGTAAGACGATTTGAGCCGATTTACGGCTTGTATATATTGTTATCGTTTTTTGATAACTTTTTAACAAATCAAAACAAACGTGAGGTCATTCACGTTCGTTCCCGTGGGACCCGTGAAAATCAGCGCGTCGGCAGAGCGCAGCGCATTGTACGAGTCGTTATTCTGCAGTGAAATTTCGGGATTTACCCCCGCCGCACGCATAATCGACGCGGTGTCCGCTTTTGCAAAACCGCCTGCGGCGTCCGTCGGGCCGTCCGTGCCGTCGCTGCCGACGGATGCAAACAGGATATCGCGTTCGCCGTCAAGCCGTATCGCCGCGTACAGCGCCATTTCCTGATTCCTGCCGCCCTTGCCGCTGCCGCGCACGGTGACGGTCGTTTCGCCGCCGAAAATAAGACAGCGTTTTTTGCCGTCGCGTTTTTGCAGAGCCTTTGCAATGACGCTTTCCGCCGCGTCAACCGCCTCACCGGTCAGAAAATCGCCGCATATTTCAACTTCGTAGCCGAGTTCTTCCGCCGCCATTCCGGCGGACGCCGTCAGCTGCGAGATATCTCCGGCAAACGTGTAGCCGCCGTCGTTTATCGGCTTGTCCGCGCCTTTTTTCAGTATTTCAAAAATATCCGACGGCTCGTCGTAAAGATATTTTTTCGCGATTTTCATGACATCTTCATCCGTCGTTTCGTCGCGAACCGTGACGCCCGAACCTATCGCGCTTTTGTCGTTTGAGAGGACGTCGGACAGCGCAACCGTCACCGTTTTTGCCGGGAAACAGTGTTGTGCAAGGCGGCCGCCTTTTATCAGCGACAGCCGACGGCGCACGGCGTTTGTTTCCTCGATATTCGCGCCGCGATTGAGCAGTTTTTTAGTTATTTCGCGCTGCCTATGCGGCGAAATGACACTCTTTTCGACAAGTGCGCTTGCGCCGCCGGACAGCAGCACGAGCACCGTGTCGTTTTCGCCCGCATTGTCGGCGAGTTCGATTGCCCGTTCGGCGGCTCTTACGCTGTTTTCGTCGCTTATCGGGTGCGCCGCTTCGATAATTTCGAAACGGTCGGATTTGAATCCGTCCGCGTGGTTGTATTTCGTAACGCAAAGCCCCGTTATGACGTCGCCGAGCGCGTCCTCCGCTGCCCGTGCCATGGGCACAGCCGCTTTTCCCATGGCAATCACGGTGACTTTGCCCGTGCCGCCGGGGATTTCGCCGCCGGGGATTTCGCCGACGGGATATTTTGCCGAATTTTCCGCAGAAATTTTCGCGGGATTTTTTGTGAAATCTTCCGCAATTGCCGCCGCGATTTGCCTTGTCCGCAAATACGGGCAGGCGTTTTTTATCGCAGAAGTGTAGATTTTTTGCGCGTCTTCCGTTGCCGTCATTCGAAGTAAACCTCCGTATCGGGACTTTGTCCCGGGAGAGCGATTTCTTTCAGCGCCTGTGAAATTCCCTCGGCGGCGGTCACGGTTTTTTTACGTTTTTCGCCCGTTACGGGCAGGGAGCGTGCGTAGGCGGTTATCTTGTTCGCAATCGTGACGAGCACTCCGCGCACCGCGTCGGGGCATCCGTCGAGCGAACGCGAGCCGTCAAAAACCGAGAGGAAAGTTTTTATTATGTAATCCGTGAGTTTGTCGTTTTTTATGACGGCAATCGCTTTTGCGTCGATTTTGCCGCCGAGCGGAAGAACCGCGTTTAGCGCGTGCGCCGCCTTGCCGACGGTGACGTTTGAAACGAACGACGCGCACTTTTTTATGAAACTGTACATTTTGTCGGTCATATGCACGTTTATGCCGAGTGCGCGAAGCCGGTCGGCAAGCTCCGCACGGTCGTTTACCGCGCTGTTTATTACGTTCATCAGTACGTTTGCGGTGTGGTTTTTTATGTACTCCGCGTCGTATTTTTCGCCGTTATATGTAAATTCGCTCACGGATTCCGTTCTTATCTCCGCTGATTTTTCTTTCACCGTGACATACGTTATGCCTGCCGGCCAGCCGCACAGCGCACTGAGATTTATCTGCGTCAGAGTGTTGCCGTTCGGTGAAACGAATTTCGTTGCGCGGAGCATGTGCGAGTGCCCGACGAACAGCAGACGCACTCCGGCGTCGGCAAGCCGCGCGGCGATTTTTTCGCCGTCGGAAATAAGCTGAGAGGCGTTTACGAAGTTCGAAAAGCACGGAAGTACGAGGTGGTGCTGCGCCGCGATGACAAATTCGCCGTTCGCCGTTCCCTCACGCGCCTGATTTTCGACCCATTCGAGGTGTTCGTCCGAGTAACCCGATTTGCCGCCGCTGCCGCCGCAGTCGTCGTTTACGAGGATAAGCCGTACTTTGTCCGACACTTTGAACGAACGGGAAACGAATCCCTTCGAAGTTTTGTACGATGAAATTTCGTTTTTTCTGCCGAATTTGCCGTACAATGCGCCGAGCGTGTCCGGGGACACCGTTTCGACGTCCGTAAAAACGCAGCCGCCGTCATAGCGGCGTGCTTTTCCGTCGGAGCACCAGTCATGCGTCGATGTGACCGCGTAAACCGGCACGTTTTTGTTGAGTCCGTTAAGTTTTTTGAGAATTTCCGTGTGGCTGCATTTTTCGCCGTCGTTTGTGAGATCGCCCACGACAACGACGCCGTCCGCGCCGCTTTTGCTTATCATGTCAAACGCCGCGTCGGTTATCGCGCCGCTCTCGGCAAGACATTTCTGGTCCGAGCCGGAGCGCAGTTCATACGCTTTGCCCGATACTCCGAGCAGGTGCGAGTACAAATGAATGTCGGCAATAAATGCCAGTTTGCAAGTTTCCGTAGGTCTTCACTCCTTTTATTAAACATGGCTGCAATAACAATAACTATTATTATAACCAATTTATTTACGGAAGTCAATCACAGAAAGGTTTGACAAAACTCTTTTTACGATGTAATATAGGAAGTGTACATTTTTTTTGTGTGATTTTCGCATCGGGTGAGTGTCCCGGCTGCGTTATTTTGAAAAAACGGGTTTTGATATGAAAAGATTTGTTGCTTTAGCTGTTGCCGCCGTCATGATTTTTCTGTTCGTTTCGTGCGGCGGGAAGACAGAGTATCCTCTCTCCGTAAACGGCACGCCGATAAACGGAGAAATTTTTACATACTACCTTGACCGTGCCTATTACGACGGCGAAGTCGGCGGCACACGCGCCGACAGGGTGACTTACGCTACCAACATGTGCATCCGCTATGTCGCGCTCAACTCCACTTTCGCGCAAAACGGACTTTCCCTGTCGCCTGCCGATAACGTGCAGTGTTCGAACGAGGC
The DNA here is from genome assembly GCA_963657065.1 of bacterium. Lineage (GTDB taxonomy): Bacteria > Bacillota > Clostridia > Oscillospirales > Acutalibacteraceae > RUG806. The sequence continues at coordinate 4,898 of CAVKLD010000023.1, read as the reverse complement.
GAATTCTCTGTGGGAGATGTACCGCGATTATTACGAAAATCTCGGAGTGTCAAAAGAAACGTTCGTCAAAATCAGGCTGAGCGAAGCCTACCGCGAAACACTGCGGCTGACGCTGTTTGACAAGGACGGCTCGTCGCCGATACCGGACAGCGAACTTAAAGCGTATTTCGACGAAAACTACGCCGCGGTGAAGATGATAAGGGGGTATTTGTTTACCGCCGACGTCTACGGCAACACGGTCGAATACACAGATGAGCAACTCGACAGCATAAAAGAACGCTACACCCTTGCATGCGAACAGGTGAACAGGGGTTCGGCGATTGACATGGTTTACTCCGTGCTTGCAGGTTCGGGCGAGCAGACTGTAAGTGACACGCTCAAAACCGAGGTCATTACCGACGGCAGCGCGTACTATCCGAAAGGATTTTACGACAGCGTCCGCTCGGTCGAAAAAGGCAAAGCCGCCGTGTTCGTGTTCGGCGATTATATCTATCTCGTCTGCCGCGTCGATGCGCTTGCGGACGAAACGCTGTTTGAGAATTACCGCAGCGAATGCCTGAAAGCCGTCAGCGAAAAACCTCTTTCCGATGAAATAGATTTAATGTGCAATGCGTATACATCGGTCCGCAACACGACGGTGGTCGAAAAGTGCTGCGAAAAAACGGACAGAATTATCGAAAACGCGAAGTAAACGGACGTACGTGCGTACGCAGGACGGATAATTACAAAACGGACAAATACAGACCGAAAAAATACAGACGGGAAGGAACGGCAGATTATGAGCATTATACTAAACGATGTAACAAAATCGATTCTGTCAAGGCGAACGGTGCGGAGTTTTGCGCCCGAACCGCTCACGGAAGACGAGAAAAATACGCTTTTGGAGTGCGCAATGTGGTCGCCGAGTGCGCGAAATGCGCAAAAATGCTATGTTCGCGCCGTGTCCGACAAGACCGCGCTCGATGAGTTGAACCGTGATTTCAAGGATGTTGTCGGGTGGGACACTCCCGCCTACACGCGGTGGGATGTCAATCCGGTTTACCAGACCGCGCCGTCGCTGTTCTTCATTTTCGCGGACGAGCCCGACCCGTTGAACGGCGGCATTATGGCGGAAAACATCTGCATCGCCGCGCAGGGACTCGGGCTTAATTCCTGCATTATCGGTTCGGTGGGCGCGTTGTTTGAAACGAAAAAAGGAGAAAAGTGGAGAGAAAAACTCAATGTGCCGTCCGACGGCGCGTTTGTCGTATCGGTGGCGGTCGGTCACGGGAACGAAGACCCCGAGCCGAAGCCCAGAAACAAAGAAAATTTTTATGAGGTGAAAATATGAAACCATTTAACATGTACGTAATCACGGATACTCATTATTTCGCATCGGTGCTCGGCTGCAGAGGCGAGGAATACAATAAGATGATGGAATTTGAGCAAAAGTGTTTCGCCGAAACGCAGGCGATAAACGAAGCCGCTTTCGAGTGGCTCGAAAAAGCCGACGGCGCGGATACGGTGCTTATTGCGGGCGACCTCAGTTTTAACGGCGAGAAGCAGAGTCATACCGAGTTTTTGAAGCTGCTCGAGAGCCTTAAAAAGAGCGGTAAGCGCGTTCTCGTCATAACGGCGGGGCACGACTGCAACGAACATCCGTTTGCGTATGACGAAACGGGACGCCTTGCCCCGGAGGGAACGAAGCGCGAGGAGCTTTTTGACCTCTACTACGACTACGGTTTTGCGGACGCGATAGCGGTAGACCGCGAGGGACTGTCATACGTTTCGCAGCTGACCGACGGCATCCGCCTGCTTGCGCTCAACAACGACGGCAACGAAACCGTCGGAAAGACTTACACTCCGAGCCAGATTGAGTGGATAAAAGAGCAGACGAAAAAGGCGCGTGAGGACGGTCAGATGATGATAGCGATGAACCACTATCCGCTTATTCCCGGTTCACCCGTGCTCGGTTTTGTGGGCGACGACGCCGTTATGAAAAATGCCGACAGCGTTATCGAGATGCTTGCCGACGAGGGCGTTCACCTTTGCTTTACCGGCCACATGCACAATCAGAGCGTAAAACTGCGCGTGACGAAAGCCGGCAACCGCTTCTGGGATGTCTGCACCGGTTCGCTTATCGGCTGCCCCGCGTCGATGCGCTATGTGACAATTCATTCTCCCGAAGACGTTGAAATCAAAACTCTGCCCGTTCCCGCGTTTAAGTGGGATTTTGGCGGACTTACGCAGGATGAGTACTTTCAGCGTCAGTTTGACATGATGATAAACACCTGCCTTGACTGCCTGGAAAAAGACCCCGAACGCCTTTGCGGCAAAATCAGACTGAAATCGTCCCCGCTTATCTGCGCCGTTATGCGCAAAGTCGGACGCAAGATAAACAAAATGACAATTGGTTCGGCTTGCAGAATGTTCTTTGCCAAGTGTCCCGCAGAAATTAAGGACAGACAGCTGCGACCGTTCCTTGTCGAAATAGTCAGAAACGTTTTTGTCGGTGACGCGCCTTTTGTGCCCGGCACACCCGAATACACGGCGGTAATGGGCATATTTGACAGGGTTCATCCTTTCCTCAGGTCGGTAGAGAAGAAACAGGCGGCAAAGGGAAAGAAACTCGACCTTAGAGAAATTGTTGAAGCTACGATAGGCAACAATACAGGCGTGTCGGACTACGATTGCAGACTCGCGCTGAAATAACCGCTGAAGATGTCAGCAAATCGGCAGTGTAATTACAAGACAACAATATAACAAAATTGTAAAAGAGTAAAAAAATGGCAAAAAACAAAAAGAGTACTAAAAAAACTTTTGCCGCCGTTTTGGCGGCTGCCGTCTGCGCGGCGGCTCTTTTTGTCTGCCTTTTTTTCGGAAAAGAAATTTACGGGCGTTATTTTGCTCCCGCCGTTGCGCTGAGCATAACATCGCCGCCGTCCGACGTCACCGTCGAAGCGGGTTACACGGCGGTATTTGAAGTCCGCGCAAACGGCAGGGGACTTACGTATTCGTGGGAGTACGCTTCGCCGAACGGGAATGTGACGAAGATAAAAGGGAACGTCGGCAGCCGTCTTTCGCTCGTTACGGACATTTCGATGAACGGCAATATTTACCGCTGCACGGTTACGGACATAAACGGAGAAAGCGCAGCGACGGACGGCGCATCTCTCACGGTCACGAAGGACCATACTTTCGGCTCGATGCTCGTCACCGTGGAAAACTCGTGTCTGAACGACGGCGAAGCGATGTATATCTGTTCGTCGTGCGGCGAGAAAAAAACCGAGGTTCTGCCGGCAAAGGGGCATGATTTCAGCGAGAGCGTGTCCTACACGGGCAAGCGGCTTTTCGTTTGCAGGATTTGTTCTTATTCGTTCGAAACGGACGCCGCCGATAAAACCGCGCTCGACGATGCTCTGGAAAAAATCCCCAAATACGTTTCCGTTTACTACAGCGGCAACAGTGCGAATACGCTCGCCGCGATTGTCGGCAGACTTGAAACAACGGTGTACGGAGTCAAGAATTACGACACGCTGTCGCAAAGTGAGGCGGACGATTACGCCGAGCGGATAAATTCCGCGCTTAAAAATCTGAGTCTTCGCAAAACCGACGGTAAAAATATCTATATTACATCCGACGGAAACGGCTCTGCAGTTATCTCCGCGACGGACGGCAATTTTGTCAAACTTGAAGATGCCGCCGCCGCTTTGACCGACGCCGGGCTTTACGGCGGCACGGAAAAGCGGTCGTACAATCTGACTTTGACGGACGGCGAAACGCTGTTTTCGTCCGATTCCGCGTCGCTGCTGCTGCTGTCGCTTGCGTCCGATCCGACGCTGATGCGCACGCCGCTTGTGTATAACACCGCCGACTGTCTGGGAATAAGCGAAACTCCCGTTTATGATATGGCTGAGGTCCGGCTTGACGGCGAGTATCTCGGTTTGTACGTTGTTCGCGGCGTGCCGGACGACGCAGCGGAGAATGCCGCCGCGCTGCATGACGAGCTGCTCGAACTCCTTTCGTCGGGCGAAACGTACGAGAATATTAAAAACCGTGTCGACACGCAGCGATTTGCGCGGTTCATGATTTTGTACTGCGTGACGGGACTTGCGGACTGCACGGATGTAAACGATCTGCTTTTCGAGAATGACGGCATGATTTCCGTCCATTTGCCGACGGCGTGCGACCGGATTCTCCGTCCCGACTCTCAGCCGAATTTTGCGCAGGAAATTTTACAATCCGACGTCCTCGCCGCGCTGTTGAATAATGCGGACTTTATGACCGAAGTACGTAATATTTACGCGCAGTGCGCCGAGAAAATACAGAATATGTGCGCCGAAAGTGATACGCATGAGGACGGGCCGACCGCCGAAACCGACGCCGAAACCGCCGACGAAACCGACGAAACCGCCGACGAAACAACCGAAATGACCGTCGAAGCCGCCAAAACGACTGCGGGCACGTCATCGTTTGCCCGATTCAAGGCGAAGTACGGCGAAGCGATAGAGCGCAATTTCACCGACGGCGTTGTAACATATGCGGATTCATTCGACATAATAACACGCTATGCGACATTCGACGAAAACGCCCGTGCGCTTGCCGTTTCATTCTTTGCCCGCGTCGCCGCTGCGGACAGTTATTTTAATCCTTGACAATTCGCCGAAAATATGGTATATTACCGTTTGCGTTCGTGCGCGGCGGTATTTTGCTTTTGTTGCGGCGGTTTTGGCGAATCGTCCGACGCACACCGCTTTCCGTGCGCCGTAATCCCGGGGTGTAGCGCAGTTGGTAGCGCGCCTGCTTTGGGAGCAGGATGCCGCAGGTTCGAATCCTGTCACTCCGACCATAAGCTGACGGGAGCCGAACCCATGCCGCCCGTCAGCGTCCCTTTTCGGCACTTTTCGCCCTTTTCGTCT
>CAVKLD010000022.1:0-27115 GCA_963657065.1 bacterium | reverse complement strand
TGCGAGGGTTTTAACGCAGCATGGACGGAAATCAGCCTGTCAAAACCGACACGGATTCGACTCCCGTCAGCTTAAAGGAGAGGAAACAGATGGCCAAGGAAGTAAGATTTGAAAAAATATATACGCAGGGGATGGTATCCGCTATGGAGATTTGGGTTGACAAGGAAACGGGTGTACATTATCTTTTTTGTCAATCCGGCTACGGTGGCGGACTGACGCCGCTGCTTGATTCCGACGGCAAAGTTGTCGTTAAAAAAGAGTAAATTTCTGTTGATTGCACCGCAAAAAAACAGTAAATGATAAAAACAAATTAACAAGGAGTTAACAACTATGAAATTAAGAGCACCCGCAGTGCCGCTTATCACAGTCGATCCGTTTTTTTCCGTTTGGTCGGATGCGGACAGACTGAACGAATCCTCAACGGTTCATTGGACGGGCAGTCCGAATGTTATTCTCGGCACGGTTACGGTCGACGGCGAGGAAAGCCGTTTTATGGGCAGGGGCAGAAAAGTTCCCGCAATTGAGCAGGAGTGTGTTGACATAACCGCACTCAATACGCATTACTGTTTCGGAAATGACAAAATAAAGCTGGACGTTGATTTCTATACGCCGCTTTTTACCGACGATCTTTACCGTCTGTCAAGACCCGTTTCGTACTTTTCCGCGTCGTATTCGAGTGCGGACGGACAGCTGCACGACGTGAAAATAACATTGAAGGTGTCCGAGGAGATTTGCCTTGACAAAAAGGCGCAGCAGAAGGTTTCGACCGAAACGGCGGACATTGGCGGCAGCCTTACCGCGACGAAAATGGGTGCAGCCGTGCAGAACGTACTGTGCTCGGAGGGCGATGACAAGCGCATTGAGTGGGGATATTTTTATCTCTGCGGTCCAAAAGGCAGCAAAAACGACTTCGAGGTATTCAAACCCGAGTTTTATGACCGTGACAACGAACCCGCAATGACTTTTGCTGTTACGGAGTTCGTACTCGATGAGGGCAAAAAATCGACAGTCCTGTTTGCTTATGACGACATATACAGTCTGGAGTACTTCGGCGAAAAAATCAAGGCGTACTGGAAAAAGGACGGCAAAACGATAGAAGAAGCTATTCTCGAAGCCTACGGAGAGAGCGATGAAATATTCGAAGGCTGCCTTGCGCGTCATAAGGTTCTTATCGACGCGGTGGACGCGAACCGCATCGAACACGGCGGAGCGGACGTGTGCGGCGAAAAATACGCGGAGCTGCTCACGCTTGCGTACCGTCAGGTTATAGCCGCGCATAAGCTCGCCGTTGACGGCAGCGGCGAAATTATTTTCGCTTCAAAGGAATGCTTTTCAAACGGCTGCGCCGCGACCGTCGACGTTACATATCCGTCTGCGCCGTTTTTCATGCTGTACAATACCGAGCTGCTTAAGGGCATGATGCGTCCCGTTTTACGCTATGCGCGTTCGGACGACTGGACATTTGATTTTGCGCCGCACGACGTCGGCACTTACCCGCTTCTTAACGGTCAGAAATACGGCAGCGATCGCCGCAATGACCCCGAAGCGTACCATAAAGTTCAGATGCCGGTCGAGGAATGCGGCAATATGGTTATTCTTGCGGCGAATATCGCGCTGCTCGAGGGAAATACGGAATTCTTTGAAAAAGAAGCCGATATTCTTGCGCAGTGGGTTAAATATCTCGAAAAATACGGCGCAGATCCCGAAAATCAACTCTGCACAGACGACTTTGCGGGACATCTGGCGCATAACTGCAACCTTTCGCTCAAGGCGATAATGGGTATTGCCGGTTACTCCAAGGTGCTTGCGATGCAGGGCAAAACGGACGAAGCCGAAAAATACATGTCCGAAGCAAGAGAAATGGCTGCAAGCTGGCTCGAACGCGCAGCAAACAGCGACGGCAGTTTCCGCCTTGCATTTGACCGTCCCGACACGTTCAGCATGAAGTACAACTGTGTCTGGGACAAGCTCTGGGGCACGAAGCTCTTCCCGCCGTACGCCGTTTTCAGTGAGTTTGCAAGCAACAAAAAACACATCCACGCCTACGGCATGCCGCTTGATAACAGAAAAAATTATACAAAATCCGACTGGCTTGTCTGGACTGCAACGCTTGCTCCCACCTACGGGGAATTTCTCGACTTCATTACGCCGCTTTGGAACGCGTATAACGTTTCGATGTCGCGTGTTCCCATGACGGACTGGTTCGACACCGACACAGCGAATATGATTTCATTCAAGAACAGAACCGTTCAGGGCGGTCTGTTCATAAAACTGCTTGAAGGAAAATTTTAAGCGGTACTTTTTCGTAAGCCTGTCCGTAAAATTTAAATACGCACTTGAAATTGCACACCGAACAGTTGTATGATGCAATAAACAACATGTGACGGATGAAAAAATATGACAGCTCAGATGATTTCCGACGCAGTCAAAGTGCAGAAAGAATTTTTTGAGAGCGGCGGCACAAGGGATGTAGACGCAAGAATCGGATACATCAGGCGGATAAAAGAGTATATCATAAGCTGACGGGAGTTGAACCCGTGTCGGTTTTGACAGGCGGATTTCCGTCCATGCTGCGTTAAAACCCTCGCAAATACGTCAAGTATTCGCTTCGGGCTTTTTGCCTTGCCCGATATGAATCGGCTCAGGCAAAACTGCTTTGCACCCGTCAGCGTCCCTTTTCGGCACTTTTCGCCCTGACGAGGCTATCGACGCGGTGAACAGCCATGACAGACCTCTTGCGCTTTATATTTTTTCGTCAAGCAAGGCGAATGTAGAAAAAATACATTCGTCCTGCCGCTTTGGCGGCGGCTGCGTCAATGAAACGGATATTCACGTCATTACCACCGCAATGGGGTTCGGCGGCATCGGCGAAAGCGGAATGGGACAGTATCACGGCAAGGACGGTTTCGACACGTTTACTCATTACGCAAGCATCGTTGATAAATCGACCTTTGTCGACCTCTGTCAGCGTTATCAGCCGTACAGCAAGCTCAATATCCGGCTTTCGCGAAATCTCAATTTCGGCTCGGCCGTCCATACGCGGCTTAAAAACGCGTACAGAAGACTTCCCGTTTCATTCGGTGATTTGATTTCGTTTTACCTGACAAAAAAATAAGCCGGCGAAGTCGGCTGCACAACGATTATAAAAGCCGCCGCGAAAGAGCAAACGCTCCGATTCGCGGCGGCTTGATTGTTACTTTACTATTTTGTATTCCATGTCAAATTGCGGCAGATACGTACCCTGCGAAAAATCTCTTGCTCTGAAAAGTACGGAATCTTCGTATACTTCCATCACGATTCCCGTACCGGTGTGGTCGTAGCCGCCGTCGGCGATAGTGAGAGAAGGCAGATTCACGCCGTGAATGCCGTCAATTTCTTCGTAGGTGTATGAAGCGAAGCCGGAATGAAGGTGACCCGTGATGAGGAATACGTTTTTGTAACTGCTCATTATCTTTTTGAGATTATCCGACTGTGCGCCGACAGAACCTGCAGTCTGTATCGGCGAACCCCACGCATCCGGGAGATTGTGAGTGTCCTTGAGCGGCTGGTGCAGGATTACAAATGCGGGAAGTCCATTTGCCGTGGCATCTTTAAGTTGACTGTCAAGCCAGTTAAGCTCCGTTTCATCGATGTGTGATTCTTCAAATTCGGTGCGTGTGCTGCCCAGAATAATGAATTTGTATCCGTTGACTTCGTATGAATAGTAGAGCTTGTCAAGGTTCAGATTTTCGTTTACCGCCGAGGAGAACTCGGAAAACGTTTTTACCGTGTTGCCGAAAATGCGCAGCCTGATGTCATGGTTGCCGGTGGCAGGAAGTATGCTGTTCACCTTGCCCTTAAACATGTTGAGGTTATCGAGGACTACTCTGTATTCCGAACCCTTTCCGTTTTCCGCAATATCACCGGCAATGACGAGCGCATCTATTGTGCCGTTTGCCGCAGCAATGTCGCGGCATGCTGCTTTCATGTATTCGTCCCTGCTCAGGAGATAGTCCGAGATTTGCGTATCCGCCCAAAGAACAGCGGTCATCTTGCAGTTTTCCTCGTCTTTCGGTGTGATGGCGGTGTCCTGAGATGGGTAAATGCTGCCGCCTGCGCATCCGACTGTCAGAGAGAGAAGCATAACAAGAATTTTGTAAAAAATGTTTGTTATCGTACTGTACATTGTTTATTTGCCTCCGCAATTTGATTTTTGTGAAAGTGATGCCGTCGGTTTGCATTCTCCTTTGCTAAAACAAAATTATAACGTTGATTTGTGAACAGAGTATGAATGATGGCGCGCTGCCTGAAAATTCCCTTAAATTCTTTGTTTAACACAAAAAAAAGCATTGAAATTTGTGTAAAATGCCGTTTTTTATATCTGCGCAATGAGCAGCTGCCCGCGCCGCAGCGGTAAATTAACCGTAATATGCCATACCGGCGAACGTATTTGATGCAAAAAACGGAGTTTAAACAGAACTGTAACCATTTTTTTGCTTAAATTCAAAAAAAACACTAAACAAATCGGAAAAAGTATGTTATACTAACATGAGTTTTAAAATCGCGTGCGGCAAAGAAGATGCGGCGCGGTTTTTGGATGTCGCTTTCAAAAAACTTAAATCTTTTTACGGAGCGGAATTATATGGCAAAAGAGAAAACGGCGGGAGCCGTGAGGAAAAAAAAGAAAAAAAAGAAGAGAATGAATAAAGGGTTAACCGTATTTCTGACGGTGTTTTTGATTTGCTTTATGGTCGCTGTCGTTGCCGCAGGTTCAATTGCGTTCACTGTGTTTTACGATGTGGGACTTATCGGACACATCAACCCCGACAAGGAAGTTGCCGGTGTTGATTACATTGATTTGAACGAGTACATAGCGAATCAGCAGCAGACGACGATTGTTTATGCTTACGACAGCGAGATGAAAGAACAGGAAATCGCGCGTCTTCACGGTTCGCAAAACAGAATCTGGATAAAGATAGACGATGTCAGCGACTACGTAAAAAAGGGTTTTATTGCGCTTGAGGACAAGAGATTTTATCAGCACAAAGGCGTTGACTGGATAAGAACCGCAGGTTCGATTGTCTACGACCTTCTCGGCAAGGATCTTCAGGGTGGTTCAACCATAACCCAGCAGCTTATCAAAAACCTGACGGGCGAGAACAAAAAGACACTTATACGAAAATACAACGAGATAAAGAATGCGCTTGCGCTCGAACGTCACTACAGCAAGGATGAGATTTTCGAAGCGTATCTTAACACGGTTTACCTTGATATGGGGTGCTACGGCATAAAGACGGGAGCGGAATACTACTTCGGAAAAGAAGCGAAGGATCTTACGCTTATGGAGAGCGTTACACTGCTCGTCATAACAAATGCGCCGCGTAAGTACAATCCGATTCTGAACTATGACAACAACCTTACCCGCGCAAAGCTGTGCCTTGCGTATATGCTTGAACAGGGCAAGATAACGCAGGAGCAGTACGATGCCGCGCTTGCCGAAAAGCTGACTTTCGTCGGACATCTCTCCAAAAATACGGAGGAGGAAGAAACGGAAGAAACCGGTGACGACGAGTATCAGAGCTACTACATCGACTTCATAATCGACACCGTTATATCCGACCTCACGGCGAAGTACGGTTATTCCGAAAACGAAGCGTGGCGCAAGGTTTACTACGGCGGACTTAAAATTTATGCAGCCGTTGATATGGATATCCAGAGCGAGATGGAGGATGTTTTCTACAACAGAGTGACGTTCCCGCAGGAAGAGGACACGGAAGACAATCCCGCGATTCAGGCGGCAATGACGGTAATGAACTACGAGGGCAGAGTCCTCGGCATCATGGGACAGCTCGGACCGAAAACGGGCAACCGGGTGCTCAATATTGCGACGGATTCTCCGCGTAACCCCGGTTCGTCGATAAAACCGTTGAGCGTATATGCTCCGGCTATCGAGCTTAACAATTTTTACTGGTCGTCTTATCTGCCGAACTTCGGCATCATGCTTGCGGGCAATACCAAAGCATGGCCTACAAACTACGGCGGCGTAACGGGAAGCATGAGCGATCTCCGCAATCTGCAGGAGGCACTCGCTCCGTCGCTCAACACGATTCCGGCGCGAATAGTCCAGGCGCTTACCCCGGCAAGATGCTATAACTTCCTTCGCGACAATTTCCATATTTCTACGCTTGATCCTTCCGATGCTAACTACGCTCCGCTTGCTATCGGCGACATGCTCAGAGGCGTAACCACGCTCGATATGGCTGCGGCTTATGCGGTGTTCGGCAACGGCGGCAAGTACTACAAACCGTGGTGTTATTATAAGGTAACAAATTCTTCCGGCAGTATGACGATTCTCGAAAAAGACAGCGAACCCAAGCAGGCGATAAGCGCGGGCACTGCCGATGTCATGAACCACATGCTTCAGACGGTCGTCACTGCGTCGAACGGTACGGCGCGCAATTATCCGGTAAAAGGGTTTACGCTTTTCGCCAAAACAGGTACTTCTTCAAGCAACAAAGACAAATGGATGTGCGGCGGAACTCCGTATTACGTCGCTGCCGCATGGTCGGGCTTTAAGGATAACCGTGAGATAAACACCAACTATTACACGTCATATCCTGCGGCGCGTGTGTTCCAGGAAGTCATGAACCGTATTCACGAGGGACTTGAAGCGAAAGAGTTTGAGTACAGCGGCGACGCCGTTCAGCGCAGTTTCTGCACCGTGACGGGTCTGCTTGCGAGTGACTCGTGCTATTCCGTAAAGAGCGGATGGTTCAAGATTGACAATCTTCCGGGCGTTTGCTCCGGCAGTCACGGCAGTTCCGGTGATTCCGGTGTTGTTACCGTTATCGGTTGAGGTGAATAAATGGTAATAATGGCGGTGGATTACGGCGATGTCAGAACAGGCGTTGCCATGTGCGACAAAAGCGAATTTTTGGCTTCTCCCGTTTGCGTGATAACGGAGCGAAACGCTGACAGGCTTGCCGAAAAACTTTGCGCGCTTGCCGAAGAACAAAAAGCTGAGATGTTGTGTGTCGGTCTTCCGAAAAATATGGATGGCTCGGAGGGTTTTCGGGCAGATGCATGCAGGGAGTTTGCCGAAAAAATGCATGAAAAAACGGGACTTCCGGTTGTACTTCGCGATGAACGCCTTACTACCGTCAGTGCGCACAAGTTGTTGAGCATGAATGACGTCAAAGGCAAAAAAAGAAAACAGACTGTTGACGCGGTGTCGGCGGTGCTGATTTTGGAAGACTTTATCGCATTCAGAAAGAAAAAATAGTACAAAAACCGACGGATGCGTTGATACGTGTTCCGTCGGTTGTTTTTTGGTGCACTTGAGGTCGGACAAAACAGGAGTTAAAAAACGCGGTTACGTTTTTTCTGTTTGTTTTTTTTATTTCGTAAATGCCGCGATGCACTTAAATGCCGCTCGTCAGTTTAACGGTTTGTTTGCCGTCGTTTCCGTAATTTACCGTCAGTGCGTACTCGCCGCCGGCGGTCAATATTTTTGCGCGGACGTTTCCGAGAGAGGGGATATATGCCGGATGCACGGTGCGGTTTTGGTTTGAATTCTCAAAAAAGCGTTCATCGATACCGAGAATCCTGCTTGCGATAAATTCAGCCGCCGCGCCGAACATCGGGTGGCAGCGTGAGTCGCAGCCGTCCCAATTCTCCCAGAGGTTCGCACTGCCGTGATTCATCATATTATAAAATGAATTTTCGGATTTGTTTGTCAGAATATCGAGCGCAAGTTTGCTCTCTCCGATTTCGAACAACGTTTCGAGCAGGAAATACGTTCCGAAAATGCCAGTGTCAAATTCGCGAAGAGCCGAATACTTTCCGACAAGGTTTTTCTTTGTGCGTTCGTCTCCGATGCAGAGATGCAGCGCGAAGGCGTCCGCGCCCTGTACTCCGCCGCAGAAACTGCCTGTAGACGCATTGAAAAAATTGTCATAAAGCGCATTTTTCGCGCCTTCGAACATTTCCGTGAGTTTATCGCGGTCTTCTTGTATTCCGAGTACATCGGCTGCTTTCAGCGTAAGTTTGGCGCACTCCGCAAAATAAAAAGTGTTCACAAAGCTCTCGGGAATGAGAACTTTGTTGTGCGGCGGGCACCAGTCCCCGAGACACCAGCCTTTTTCCTCTTCGCGCGTCACAAGGAAGTCGTCACTGTGACCGCGCATGTATTCAAGGTATTTTACCATCGACGGGTACGATGTTTTCAGTTCGTCTTTTTCACCGAAAAATCTGTAAAAATTCCACGGAACAATGACAGCCGCGCCGCCCCAGCCGCCGGGGCCTCCTCCGCCGCCGTAAAACGGCGCGGTGTGCTGCACATGCCCGCTCCGAGCGTCCCGGCAATCCCTTATGTCGCGTATCCACTTGCGGTACATCTCTTTCGAATCGAAAAGGTACATCGCTGCGGCGGAGCAAAGCTGACCGTCGCCCGTGTAGCCGAGTCGTTCGCGGTGGGGACAGTCCGACGGAATGCATCCGTGAATATTTACGGCTTGTGTACGAACGTAAGCGTCGAAAAACCATTGAAGCACTTCGTTTTCGCATTTGAAAAATATGCGCTGTTTTATGTCGGTGCGTACTTCTTCAAATACGTTTATCTGTGCGTTACCGTGCAAAATGATGTACCTGCCCGCATTCCATGTAAAATGAATGCGGTATTTTTCCGGAAAATCGTGTGAATAAACGAATTCGTCGTGCTGCATTCTCACATCGCCGCCCGTGTGTGAAAATTCTGGCTCCATTTCTTCGTTCAAAACGTCGGCGAAGTAAACGGATACTCTGTCGCCGTCTTTTGCGTCGTCGGGAAATTCAATGACGGGAGTTCCCGAAAGTGTAGCGCCGAGGTCGTATATTTTGACGCTGTCCTTTTCGTAAATCCGTGTGGGCGCGGTCGTTCCCGTCACCCTGTCGGGAGGACAGTTTGCGAGAGAAAATTCTGTGTTGGGCAGCGGCGTTTCTTCGGAAATTCGCCACTCGCCGTCGTTGAAGCCGATTTTGTTCCAGTTCTTCGGATACCGTGTTGCGTCGACGCATTCACCGTAATAAATGTTTGTTCGGGTTATGTAACTTTCCCTGTGTCTGTTTGCCGTCTCGGATTGGGTGATAATTTTTTTTGTTCCGTCCGCAAGCGTGACGGTGAGCTTAAAAACAAGACAGTTGTCGCCCCATTTGCCTACGCCCTCAACGTTGCATTCGTCCTGACCGTACCACCCCGCTCCGATATGGCACGCAAGTATGTTTTCGCCGACTGTCAGCAGGGGAGTGATATCATATTCATAATAGTAGACGCGGCAGTGCATCTTGTCGTGTATGGGATATATCGCGTGCGAAAGATCGCGTTCGCGGTAGTCCGATTGCGGCGGCATTAAGCGATTGTCCGAAAGCGGTGTTCCGTTTATAAATGCCTCGAAATAACCGAGCGCGGTGACGGCAAGCTCGGCATTTTTTACATTGCCGACCGTGAAAACGGAGCGTGTAAGACATGCTTTCAAATCCGGGAAAACGAGCATGCGCCCGTTGTCAAAAGGTTTTGTGTTCATAAAAATTCCTCTGCTCGAAAAAGTTGAAAAAACGGACGATGCACCCGAAAAATCGATATGGTTTTTCTTCGGTGAATGCGTCCGCGTTGGGATTATGTTCAGTCTGCCAAGGGGATGAGAGTAAAGCCGAATGAATATCCGAGCGAAGCATCGGCTCTGTACTCGGCTCTTGTGTCCGGTCCGCAGCTGCTTGAACCGATTCCGCGAGTGAATCCGTCAAGCGACAAAACGGTCGTGTTCATATCTCTGACATCTTCCTGATGCTTCGCCTTGTCAAGCGACGACTGTGTGAAGTGATGCACGCTGAAATTAACCTTGTCATTGGCGTAAATCGCAAGTTTTGTTCCGTCTGATGTTGAGAGAATGATTTTTTTTGTGTCGCAGTGCATGCCGCTTTCCTGTGGGAAGACATACGGCTCAAACATGCCGTCGATGTCCGCGGAGTAAATTCCGACAGGTGACTGGCATTTGAAGTCGGGCATGTTTTCGGCTTCGCCGCGTCCGTAGTATTCGCATTTTTCGAATGTTCTGCTGAGTTCTGTCATGATGCCGAAGCGGGGGATGTCTTTTTCCGCGTCGGGCGATACCGTTTTGAGGGATGCTTTTACTTCGATTGCGCCGAGTGATGAAACGGTATAGGATGCGCTTGCTTCGTACATCGCTTTTTTGCCCTTGCAAAGTTCGAATACCGTGTCGATGACTATTTCTCCGTCATCTATGTACGCGTCGAACGATTTCGGATTGCGTTTAAGCGAATCGAGTCCGCCTTTTCTCCACTTCGTCAACGAACACGCGTCATTGTCGATAACGGCACGCCAGAGGTTGAAGGAAAGTCCGTTTGCTTCCGCAGGCGTGCGGTTGAGAATGTCCTTGCCGTTTACCGTGTACTCCGTGAACTCTCCCGTTTTGCCGTCAAACACGGCTTTCCCGCCGTCAAAGTCGACCGTAACAACGCCGTTTTCCACGTATGCGGATATTTTTGAGCCAATCTCAATGTCAAATTCGTACGGTACATCGTTGAGCGTGAGCTGCTCTTCTGCTATAGCGCGTCCCGTTTCGGCGTCGGTGTAAATAAAGTTGATATGCGCGTCTTTCGATTCGTCGAAATCGCGGTGGTTAATTGCGAAGCATTCCGACTGCATCGGTTCGATGTCGGTTTTGAGCTCGCCGCTTTCGACCTCAACGCCGTTTTCGAGCAATACCCATTTTATCGCGATATATCCGGAGCTTCTGAAACGGTTCGTGTTTTCAATGCAATAGAGTTTGTTCCCTGCGACGGATGCGCGAAGCGGACGGTAAACAATGCGCATCTCCTTTGCCCCGGTGTGCAGCCGCCTGTCGGCGTACATGAGTCCGTCAACGCAGAAATGACCGTCGTGCTGTTTTTCGCCGTGGTCGCCGCCGTATGTATAGCGGTACTTGTATTTTTTGTCGCCGTCGTCATGGTACACGGTGTGATCCGCCCATTCCCAGATGCATCCGCCCATTGAGTTGTCCCAGTCATAGAAACGTTCCCAGTATTCCTCAAGGTTGCCGGGACCCACGCCCATGGCGTGGCAGTATTCGCAGAGGAAAAACGGATATTTCGAATATTCTCTGCTTAATTTGTGGTCGTACGGTTTTTTGCGCTTGCCGGCGATCATTTCGTCGATGCATTCCGTGCTCGTGTACATTTCGGAAATGACGTCATAGTGGAAACGTTTGAGTCCGCACACGCCCTCGTAGTGTACCGGAACGGTTGTGCCGGTACTTTTCAGATATTTGTAACACTCGTCCTGACATTTGTAACCGCCGGATTCGTTGCCGAGACTCCACATTGTTACCGCGACATGGTTCTTGTCTCTTTCGTACATGCGGCTTACTCTGTCGATATAGTGCGATACCCATTTTGCCTGTTTTGAAATGTATGAAACGTCGCCTGCCATTTCCCAGCATCCGTGCGTTTCGATGTCGGCTTCGTCGATAACATACAGACCGTGAATGTCGCAAAGCGTGACAAAAAACGGATCCGGGGGATAGTGGGACGTGCGAACGCCGTTGACATTCAGCTCTTTCATGAGCGTTACATCGCGTTCCATGTCGTCAAGGCTCATTGCGTAGCCTTTGTAAAGGTCGGTGTCGTGGTGATTTACGCCTTTGATTTTTATCGGTGCACCGTTTACGAGAAAAATGCCGTTCTTAATTTCGATTGTCTTGAATCCTGTAAGGAAACGAACTGTCTGTTCGTTTTCGCCGTCCGAAACCGTGACGTAAACCGAATAAAGAACAGGCGTTTCCGCTGTCCATTCCGTAACGTTTACAGTGCCGAAATCAAGTTTTGTCACTTCGTCGGCGTTTTGAGTTACACTCTTTATTTCCGTTTTGCCGGCATCGGCGAGCGTTGCCCTGACGAAGCCTGCGGCGCTGCCTTTTGTCGTCGCCGTTACGGACAGATTGTAGCCGTTTTCATTTTTTTCTGTGTTGATTTTGCAGTCGTACAGATACTTTTTGCCGTATTCATAGAGGAGAACATCTCTGAAAATACCGTTTTCTCTGAACATGTCTTGCGCCTCGAGGAACGAGCCGTTGCACCATTTAAACGTGACAACGACAAGCTCGTTCGCGCCCTCCGTGATAAACGGAGAAGCGTCAAACTCGGCGGTGTTGTGCGAACCCTCGGAATATCCAACGAACTGTCCGTTTATGTATACCGAAATGTTGTTCGCCGCGCCGAGAAACGAGAGTATATAGGTTTTAGATGCATCCGCAATGTCGAAAAATTTTCTGTATACGCCGACAGGCATATCGTCGGGGATATTCGGCTCCATCGTTTTGAACTGATACGGGCAGTTGAGATATACCGGTTCTTCGCAGCCGTGACGCTGCCAGTCGCCCGGTACTGCGAGCTTGCCGAATTTTACGCGGACGGTGTCGAGTTTGTCCGGAAGAAGCGAAATTGATTTGTAAAATTTGAAATCCCATTCGCCGGAAAGCACCGTTACCGTATCGGAACCGTATCTTTCCTCTTTCGCGGAGATTGATTTGAGCTTTTCACCGTCGGCGTAGGGTATCATGAACGCACGGGGCGGGAGCTTGTTTTTTTCAAAAACGGAAAAATCCGAATGCAATGTTTTGTTGATGATGTACTTCAAAAGATATCGTCCTTTCGTCGGCGTATGATTTGTTGCGCCGCACGAATATGTTAACATATAAGTGTACAAATAACAACACCGTTTTTGCTGTTTTTTCGTGAATTTTTTATTGCGCACGCGGTACTTTCGGAGTTGATTGTTGCCCTTATCGGTGGTAAAATATAAGCTGATGGCAGGCCGTGCCGTCCGTTGGTTTGCATGCGGCGTTGCTGAAAATTTGCACACGGGGGATTTGGCAGTGATATACACGAAAAAAACCAAAACAGCGATGAGAATTTGTTTCGACGCGCATAAAGGGCAGACGGACAAAAGCGGAATGCCGTATGTGTTTCACCCGTTTCACCTTGCCGAACAAATGACAGACGAAGTGTCTACGGTTGTTGCTCTTCTCCACGATGTGCTGGAAGATACGGACATGACGAGCGAGGAGCTTTCGTCGTACGGATTCGGTGAAGATGTGATAAAACCGCTCGAACTTCTGACACGGCGGGGAGAAATTCCGTACTTTGACTACATCGGGGAAATAAGAAAAGACCCGGTCGCATGCGCCGTGAAACTTGCCGACCTTGCGCATAACAGCGATTTGACGCGTCTTGAAAACGTCAGTGAAAAGGACATGGCAAGGCAGCGTAAGTATTTGCGTGCAATTGAAATCTTAACGGAATAAAAGCCGAATAAACGCGTACTTGCACAAAGCGTGCGCTTGTGCGGATGCCGGAGAAATAAGATGAGAAGAAAAGACAGAGAATTGACGGACTTCGACGACATAATAAAGATAATAGACGCATGCGACATTGTGCGCATAGGACTTGCCGACGGAGATTACCCTTATATCGTTCCCGTTAATTTTGCGTATACAGCCGATAATGAACAGGTGTGTATATACATTCACGGGGCTGAAGCCGGACGGAAATATGAACTCTTGCGGCGAAATTCCGTCTGTTCTTTCGAAATGGATATTCCGCTGACAATGGAGTGCATTCCCGAAAAGAAAGATGTCACCATGCGTTACAAGTCCGTTATGGGCAGGGCGCGGGTCAGTTTTCTGACGGGTGACGAGCGCCGTTCTGCCGTTGACAGTATTATTATGGCGCGTTATCCCGAAACGCGGAATTTTGACTACAACACAGCCGCGCTTGAACATACGGCGGTTGTTAAACTGACGGTTACGGAGCTGACGGCAAAGTCAAATCCGTTGAACGGCGGCGCGGATGAGTAAAACAGTCGGAGGATGATTAAAATGACGGATAATTTCAAAAACAGAACTACGCTTTTTTCCGATGAACCGGAATACGATATGGTCAGAAACCTGTACGAATGCGCGGTAAAGCAGCTTTCTCTGAAATTTGAAGTGCTCAACAGCGAGTTTAATGTTCTTTATGCCCGCAATCCTATCCACCACATAGAAAGCCGCGTAAAGTCCGCCGAAAGCATCGCGGCGAAACTGCAAAAAAAAGGAAAACCCGTCAACCTTGCTTCGGCGCGTGAAAATGTGAACGATATCGCCGGTGTTCGTGTCGTTTGCCACTATATCGATGATGTCTACCGTGTCGCCGAAATGCTCGAAAGGCAGAAAGATGTTGAAATAATCAAACGTCAGGACTATATAAAGCAGCCGAACTATAACGGCTACCGTTCGCTTCACCTCGATATTCGTTTGCCCGTTTACCTGTCCGACCGTACGGAGTTTGTCTGTGCCGAGATTCAGATACGAACAGTTGCCATGGATTTTTGGGCAAGCCTTGAACATGACATACGCTACAAAGCAGATAAATCACGGCTGCCGACCGGGATAAACGAAGAAATGCTTGAATGCGCCGACAAAATTTCGGAGATAGACAAACAGATGCAGGATATGTATAAACGCATAAAAGCATCCGAAGCCGCCGAATGACGGCGGCGCAATCCACTTCGCGTTTTTCCCGCGTACGGGCGGCGGTTGCGTTTGCGGTTTTGTTTTTTGCGAAAATGAAAAATTGCGAAAAATTCCTTCAAAAAAGTATTGCAATTAAAAAAAGAACGTGATATAATCATCAAGCGATTTGAGTTGGGCCTGTAGCTCAGTTGGGAGAGCGTTCGGTTCGCATCCGAGAGGTCGAGAGTTCGAATCTCTTCAGGTCCACCACGGAAAAAGCACGCTTTTGCGTGCTTTTTTTGATGAAATCCGTTCGCGGTGACTGGTGAAATTCCGCGTTGCAGAGTGAAATCGCCGCGTGAGGGAAAAACGCGGCGTATCGGAATTTGCAAAACATCAGCAGGGGAGTCCGCATTTTTTCGGCGATGAAGAAAACATTTGTATTGAAGCCGTGCGCGGCATGTGTTACAATAACAGCACGGAAAGGAGCGTCATTTATGCACAAAAGCGAATTGCGTAGTTATAAGATAGAAAAGCTCGAATTTGTCAACAAGACGGCGGGCATGAAGAAGTTGGAGCTTACGCACAAGTACTCATACAGTGTGGGTTACTCCGAAAAAACGTGCAGAGGTGAATTTACGGCGGAGGTGTTTGACAAAAACACGCCGGATGAATTTAAAATAAAAATTACCGTGTGCGGAGTTTTTTCGATTGCGCCCGGTTCTCAAAGGGAACTTTTGCATCTGGAAACATACAATATGATGTTTCCGTACGTCAAAGTTCTCATAAGTACCGTTACGGCATCGGCGGGAATTCCGCCTGTGCTCATTCCGTACATAGATGTTTCCGATAAAAACATCTACCGTGTGGAATTGCCGCACCAGCCCGAAAACGGTAGATAACGGAGAGATTCATGAAAAAAAAGGACATTATTCTAACTGTTGTAAAATGCGCCGTCGCGCTCGCGCTTTTTGTTGCCGCTGTCGTAAATTACGAGGAGCTGTCAAAAATAAATATAGAAGAGCTGCTGTCTTTTACGGACAGTAAGACCGTCATGACAGTTGTTATTCTGGCGGTGTATTTTGTGAAGGCTCTTGTTTTTGTTGTTCCCGCGTCGGTTATATACGTTGCGGTCGGCGCGGTGCTCAGTCCCGTGCATGCGGTGCTTGTTAACCTCGCCGGTATATTTGTCGAGGTAACGGCTACGTTTCTGCTCGGACGCTTTCTCGGGCAGGATGCCGTGCACAGGCTGCTTTCACGCAGCGAAGCGGGGCAGAAGATTTTGAAAAAAGACCTCGGCAGCAAGGCGTCCGTCCTGCTGACAATACGTGCCGTTCCCGCTTTTCCGATTGACTTCATAAGTCTGTTTTACGGCGCGTCCGACTGCAAATATCCCAAATATGCCGCGCTGTCGGTACTCGGCATTTCGTGGCGGGTCATTCTCTTTACTCTTCTCGGCGATGCGGCTTTTGCATGGTTGCCGACGGATAAAATCATTTTGCTCGTAATATGTTGCATTCCGATAGGAGTTATATACACAATTATTAAAAAATTCATCGTCAATTCAAAAAAAAGCAAAAAAAATGACGGATAAATGTTTCGAAAATATTGCGATGGATATAAAAAATTAACAATTCATTAACAATATGCAGATATTCCCGTGCGGATTTTCAGTCATGAGTCTTGTATAATTTAGGATATACAATTACGGAGGTGCAACAGAAAATGAAAAAGTTTTTATCCGTTTTGCTGACGCTGTGCATGATGCTGCCGCTTATAGCGGTCACTGCGCCGAAAGCGTCGGCGGCAACTCTTACCGACAGCGGCAGTCAGATTCCCATTATCCGTATTGCGGGTGACGGCGAAGCAATATGCGATGCCGACGGCAATCAGCTGCTCAAATTCAAGGATATAATGAAAGCGTTTTCTTCCGACGGCGGCAGCGATTCCGATGTCGGCGGCTCTGCGAAAAATATAATAAGCGCTCTCGTCGAAGGTTATAAAAACGGCGACTATTCGAAATATTACGATGTCGTTTACGACGAGATTTCCGAGCTTTTCAGTGAAATTCAGCTTGACAAAAACGGTGAAGTTTCTAACGGCACGGATATAAGTGATGAAAAAAGGCAACAGATGGCGAGACTTGCGGCATACGACATGAAAAACGAATACAACAAAGGTTATTATGTCTATGGCGACTATCCGTTCTTTTATGACTGGCGGCTTGATCCGCTGAAGATTGCGGACGAGCTGCACGACTATATCACTGCCATAAAAAAGACGACGGGTGCAAAAAAGATATCGCTTGCCACGAGATGTCTCGGCACGCAGGTTGCTCTTGCGTACGTTGCAAAGTATGGCACCGACGACATTAACGGACTAAGCTTTGACGGCGGTACGGTGTACGGCTCTGAGCCGCTGAGCGAAATGATATGCGGCAAGTTTACGATTAACGACGGCAAGGCGGCTTTGCGTTTTGTTGAAGATTTAGAATATTACGGCATGTTTGACGGCTTTGACGAGTTCACGCAGGCGACTATCGATATGCTTGTAGATACCGGAACCGTCGGCGTTGTTACGGATTTAGTCAGAGAAACGATTTATAAGCAGATAGCGCAGGGCGCGACCTCGGCTATCGCAAGATCGACTTTCTTCTGCTGTCCTTCCTATTGGGCTTCGGTCACGGCGGAAGATTATCAGGACGCGCTGAATTACATTTTCGGCGAGGAGGGCAGCGATAAGCGTAAAGAGTACGCGGGACTTATCGAAAAGCTCGACAATTACGACAAAAAGGTTCGTCAGCGCATTCCCGAACTGCTTCAGAAGATAAAAGATAGCGGCGTAAAAGTGTGTGTCATCGGCAAGTACGGTGCGCAGATGATCCCCACGTGTGAATCGATGAATCTTGTGGGCGACCAGATAGCTTCTCTCTATCGCTCCACTTTCGGCGCAACGACAAGCACGGTTCTGACAACTCTCTCCGATGAATATATCGAGAAACAGACAGCAGCAGGTCTCGGCAAATATATCTCCCCCGACAAGCAGGTTGATGCTTCCACATGCTTCTGGCCCGACAGCACATGGTTTATCAAGGGTGTAACGCATTCGGACTGGACGTCATTTGAAAATAATGTTGCATATACCGTTATCACTGCCGACAGACAGCTGACGGTAGACGATTTCACCGATTGCAGTCAGTATATGGTTGCAATTCCGCAAAGAGACGAAAACGGAAACATAAAATACGGACAAAGCGACTATCTGATGGATGCCGACTATGTGAAGATGACGGAGGAAAACTGTCATGTCGAAGCGTGGGCGGACGACGTCGAAGCGGAAAAGAATGCGCTGACGAAATTTTTTAACGGTTTTAAGTCGTGGGCAACATGGATGCCGATGTTCATGGAAAAGATGATGGCGTTTTTCACCAAGCTGATGCAAACGATATCCGACATTATAACAAAGAACCTCGGATAAAATATCCCAATCGCCATTACGGCATCTTTGAACGTACAAAACAAATAAAACAAAAACAGGCGCAAGCGGTAATCAGAAACCGCCTGCGCCGATTTACTGTTTGCGCGTTCAATTCGTACGAATTGAAATTTGCATCACTCAAAATGTTTCGTGCGTTTTATTTTACTTTTGTGTTGTCCGCTGTGTCCGCTTTTTTGCGGAAGAGAATTTTGTCAACGGGGAAATACAGGAAAAACTGTATGGCGGAGCAGCACATTGTAGAGATATTTGCCGCGCCCTGCGCATTTACACCCCATTTTACAAACAGTCCCTGCAGCGTAGGCGAGAGCCATGCCGAAAAGCAGATGAGCGCAACCGTAAACACAATGTATATCGGCAGTGTGACGGCGATATTTGCGCCGGAGTTGAATGTTTTTTCTTTGTTTACAAAGAATGCAACTATCTGCGCAAGCACATTTGCAATGTTGAACGCGATAAAATAACCGAGTCCGTTTTGTTCCAGTCCGTCGGACGTGAACACCCAAAATTCGTATGGGTTTGAAATGATGTCTTTTATCTGCGGCAGAAGAAGCAAAATATTGAGAACCGCAAACTGCACTATCATTGCAAGAAGACTTACAAAGATGAATTTCACGAACTGCCACACGGTTTCGATGCCGCTGCCCTTGTCCGACGCTTTTTTGTCGATGTCTTTCAGTTTACCCATAGTAATTATACACCTCTCGTTCGTTAGTAGGAAAATTTTAACATAGTAGAGGGGAAAAATCAATAAAATCAAACGAATTACGAAAAAAACTTTTTCATTTTTTGACGGACAAAAGTTGTTGACGGATTCCCTGATATCGGAGTATAATGTACGCGTCGGTTTTTTGACAAATAAAAAGAAGGAGTTGAGCTTATGGATACAGGCGACAGTTGCACGAATTCGGGCGGCCGAAGTAAGTGTATCAAAAACACAGATGACGTTCCTTTGAGTACGCGTCCGGCGGTTTTTGCCTCCGCCGGTACATGCTCAACGGTTTTTGTCGTATAAACGGCATCCCCTGTTCGTGTTGACTTCCTGTAGAACTGCGCCATAACGGTGCAAAAACACAAAGAATCGGAGGAAAACACGATGGATGAACAAAAAAATGAACAGAGCCTTGTCGAACAGGCTCTTGAACTTATCGAAGAACGCAAATTTGCGGAGCTTCACGACCTTATTCATGAAGAAAATGCGGCGGATATCAACGAAATCATTGACGAGGTAACACCCGAACAGGGCGTTATTATATACCGTCTTTTGCCGAAGGAGCTTGCGGCGGAAGTTTTCGTTGAGATGAACCCAGATATGCAGGAGTTCCTCATAAACGCGTTCAGCGACGCGGAGCTTAAAAACGTGCTCGACGAGCTTTACTATGATGATACTGCCGATATTATCGAAGAAATGCCCGCAAATGTCGTTAAGCGTATTCTCAAAACAGCTACGCCCGAAATGCGCAAAGCGGTAAACGAGCTTCTCAAATACCCGGAGGACTCGGCAGGCTCCATTATGACGACGGAATTTGTCCGTCTGAAAAAAAATTACACGGTCGAGGATTCGCTCGACCTTATACGCAAGGTTGGTATCGACAAGGAAACGATCTACACCTGTTATGTGACCGACGACAAGAGCCGTCTTATCGGTCTTGTGACGGCAAAAGATTTGCTTCTCTCTCCGCTGCAGAATCCGATAGAAAACATAATGACCGATCATGTTATTTCCGTTTCGACGCTCGACGATCAGGAACAGATAGCCCTCATGTTCTCAAAATACGGCTTTATCGCAATGCCGGTGGTCGACAACGAAAACAGGCTTGTCGGCATCATAACCGTCGACGACGCCATCGACGTCATGCACGAGGAAACGGAAGAGGACTTCGCAAAAATGGCGGCTGTCGCGCCTACCGATACCGATTATCTTAAAACTTCGCCGCTCGTTTTTTATAAAGCCCGTATCCCGTGGCTGCTGCTTTTGATGGTATCGGCGACTTTTACCGGGATGATAATTTCAAATTACGAAACCGCGCTTGCCGCACTGCCTGTGCTGACGGCGTTTATTCCCATGGTAATGGATACCGGAGGTAATTCCGGCAGTCAGACTTCGGTTACGGTCATAAGAGGTATTTCACTCGGGGAAGTAGAATTCAAAGACTTCTTTAAAGTTGTGCTGAAAGAATTGAGCGTTTCCGTTTTGTGCGGCGCAACGCTTTTTGTCGCTACCACGCTCAAATTACTGCTCGTTGACAAACTCTTGCTTCATAACGACGCGGTCGATTTTACTGTTGCTATAACAGTCGGGTTGACTGTTTTTGCGACAACGATATGTGCAAAAGTTATTGCATCAATGCTGCCGCAGATAGCAAAAAAAATCGGACTCGACCCCGCCGTGCTGTCAAGTCCGCTTATAACCACCATCGTTGATGCTCTTTCGCTGCTTATTTATTTCGGAATGGCAACGCTGATACTTCATAGCGGCGCGTAAATCCGAAATTTCAGCCGCGCATGTAAAACGGTCGGCGGATTGTCCGACGGCGAACCTGAAACCGGCGGCACGCAATTGTTTTCAGTAAAAAATCACACGCCTGTTCTATGCCGAAATGCGTAGAATGGGCGTTTGCTGTTGTGAAAAAGGAATAACAAAAACAAAAATGTTCGTTTGATTTGCCTAAATCTTTATTTTTCGATTTACAGAGGAAATTTGTGTCAAGAAAAATGTTGACAAACCCCGTAATTTTTGGTAAAATACGTGCAGTGGAAAATAGCCGGAAAATACAAAAAAGGTTCATGAAAATACCGTGAATCGAGGCAACCTGCAGGCATACATGCCGATTTTTACAGTTTCTTTACGGTTGCCTCGTTGTGCGGTATTGCGCCGACATTTTTTTGCGGGGCGGTGTTTTTCGCATCCAAACGGTATCGCCGAAGTTTGTGGTACGAGTGTTTTTTTGCGCTTCGTGCGGTGCAAATAAACTAAAATCGGAGGGTTTATCATGAAATGTAAAAATCGTCGCATTTTGCGCAGTTTGTTATGTCTTGTCCTTACGTTTCTTATGCTTGTTACTGCTGCACCGCTGACAGCATTTGCAGCGGGAACGGAAAAGACATACCAAACGGGAGATGTTATAGAAATTGGTTCATATCCGCAGAGTGAAGTGACAGATGAAACACTCAAAAATGCGCTCGCGACTGCGGCGGGGTCAACAGACGGATGGACGAGCTACGCCTACTACATTGAAAGTGTACAGAGCGACTTCATGAAGTACACCGACGTTGAGTACAACGGCTCGAAGTACCGCGGTGTGTATTTTACGCAGTATCGTCCGCAGCAAACGACGGATTTGACAGGCGAGGCGAAAAATACATTTCAGGATGACAACGGATATATGACCGACACGCAGTACTGGTTTAAGTATGAACCGCTTAAGTGGAAAGTGCTTTCGTCTGATGCGGGCAACGTTATTCTCCTCAGTGAAAATATAATTGACTCACAGCAGTTTTATAGCGTCAGGAAGACTCGCACAGTCGGCGGGAAGAGCGTATATCCGAATGACTACGAGTACAGTGATATCCGTGCGTGGCTGAATGGTACTTTCTGTAGCAGTGCTTTCTCCGAAACGGAAAAGAGTCAGCTGTCCGCTGTGGTACTTGACGGCAACAGATCAATGAATGACAAAGTGTGGCTTTTGAGTACGGATGAAGCGCAGAAAACCGATTATGGATTTGCGTCGAATACGAACGTTACCGAAACCCGTCAGGCAAAAGGAACCGCATATGCGCTTTGTCAGGGATTGCAGGTAACAAACGATTTTTCCGGTTGGTTTCTTCGCTCCTCCGGCAGCGGTAACGGTGTTGTATACGGTGTATACAATGTCGGTGATATCTATGATGCCAACGTAGTTAATACCGAAAAGTATGGTGTTCGTCCCGCAATAAAAGTTCATTTTCACAGTTGGCAATCCGTGGTGACTTCGCCCACGTGCGAAAAAGACGGATTTACTACGTATTGCTGCACAACGTGCAATGCAAGCCGCAAAGATGCTTTTACCGGTGCGCTCGGCCATAACTGGAGAGAACAAACCACCGCTCCGACATGTACCGACAAAGGTTATACGACGTATTCCTGCACTGTGTGCGGTAAAACTAAAACAGAGAATTACACGGACGAATTGGGACATGACTGGGGCGAATGGACGCAAGCCAAGGCTGCGACTTGCCAGGAGGAAGGTTCCGAGCAGCGTGTTTGCAAAAATGACGCGAGTCATGTTGAAACGCGTGCGACAGAAAAAATCGATCATATTGAGGTTGTGGATGAAGCTAAGCCTGCGACATGTGAGGAATGGGGGCTTACCGAGGGCAAGCACTGCTCGATGTGCGGTAAAGTTTTTGTTTCGCAGGAATATATTCCGTCACTCGGACACGATTGGGACAAAGGTGCGGTAAACGATGACATACCGTGTACCGAATGGGGCGAAAAAGTGTATACGTGCAGCCGCTGCAAGAAGACCGAAACGTCCCTTGGATATTCGAAGCACGCGTGGGGCGAATGGACGATTATAACACCTGCTACGGATTATACCGACGGTTTGAGGTCGCATGAGTGCAGCAAATGCGGTACGGTCGAAACGGAAGTAATCAATAAATTGGTTGCAACGGAGATCACGGTGGCGGATAATTATGTCAATGTCAGATTGCTCGACGGGTATGTTACGACCATTCCCGGTGCCGGTAAAGAAGAACTCGTTTCCGCTACGGGGGACAGCACGATAATATGCAAAAATAACAGAGAAGTCGATTTCGATGGGGATGCGAACGCAAAAATCGAGACCGGCATGAAGATGATGATTTTGTATAAAGACGGTACCGTAGCCGCAAGCCGCGATATTGTCGTAAAGGGTGATGTTGACTGCAACGGCGAGATAACCGTAAGCGATGCGCGTCTTGCACTTCGTGTTGCCGTAAATCTTGAAAAGGTTTCCGATGTCGCTTATGCCGCGGCATGTATTTCTCACGGAGTTAACGAAAATGTCAATGTGAGCGACGCTCGTTCCATTCTCCGTGCAGCAGTCAATCTGGAAAAGCCGGAAGACTGGTTGAAAGATAAATAAAACGACGCAGAGTAAAACAATGACTGCCGTATTCGGTGCAGTCTAAAAAAAGAAAAGCAAAGACTATATTTCGCATCTTGCATTAAAATTAAATGCTTTGTGATTTATAGCCTTTGCTTATTTAAAATGTGTGCAGTCTATGTGTAACATTGCGTACAAACGTTGAATCAACGGGCGGGTGATTCGCTTCGCCTTTGTAATTATGCACCGAATTGTATTATGGGTCGGTTTAGTGGGAAAGTCAGGTTTGATTGCGGCAGCAGTGCGATTTGTTCTTGTATGCTGCCGAACAGTTTTTTTATATTGCGCGAGTGATCGATGTATAAGTGAGTATGGTTTCCGTCAGCTTAAGCGGAAAAAGACGATTCCGGAATTTGAAAAAATCAGAAAATACCCCTTGACAATATTATGGTTGTGGTGTAACATATTATACTGCATTATAATGGATACGAATATCCTATTCATTTTGCGTGTTTTGTATAAAGCCGCAAAATGCGCGGGAAAAAGTGTTTGTTCGGGAAGCGGCACTTGCGATTTTTTTGGATTTTTCCGAAAAAGCTGTGTTTCTTTCCGCTATACGGATAAAAAACAGAACGGAGTGAATTTCGAATGGTGAAAGTGAAACCCGTAAAGGTTGGCAGGAAAACCAGGATGAGTTTCTCTAAAATCAATGAGGTTATGGCTATGCCAAATCTTATCGAGGTGCAGAAGAACTCGTATCAGTGGTTTCTTGACACAGGTCTCAGAGAGGTATTGAGAGACATCAATGAGATTACCGACTATACAGGCAATCTGGTGCTCGATTTTATCGATTACCGTGTTGATCCCACACCCAAGTATACAGTGAAGCAGTGCAAGGAGCGCGAAACGACATATAATGCTCCTCTCCGAGTTACGGCTCGTCTTCTCAATAAAGAGACGGGTGAGATCAAAACAAATGAGATCTATATGGGCGACTTCCCGATAATGACCGACAGCGGCACTTTTGTTATAAACGGTGCCGAGCGTGTTATAATATCTCAGCTTGTCCGTTCTCCTGGTGTTTATTTCGACATGACGCGCGACAAACTCGGCAAAAAACTTTATTCGACGACGGTTATACCCAACCGCGGCGCGTGGCTTGAATACGAAACGGATCCCGCCAATGTATTTTATGTTAAGATTGACAAAAACAGAAGACTTCCCATTACCACTCTGATAAGAGCGCTCGGTTTGAGTTCAAATGAGGAGATAAGCGATTTCTTCGGTTATGACGCCAGAATCACTGCCACGTTCGAAAAAGATACGACAAAGAATACCGTCGAGGCTCTTTTGGAAGTCTACAAACGTCTTCGCCCCGGTGAACCCCCCACGGTTGATACCGCTACAAATCACCTTTACGGTTTGTTTTTTGATGACAGACGCTATGACCTGTCGAGAGTCGGCCGTTACAAATACAACAAGAAGCTCGGCATTTCGGATCGTCTTCGCGGCAATGTTGCCGCCGAGCCTATAGCTGACCCCGAAACGGGTGAGATTCTTGCCGATGCCGGTCAGAAAATTTCAAAAGAGCTTGCTTATGAGATAGAGCAGGCGGGCGTCAGCGTCGCTTTTGTCGACGTGGAGGGCGTGACCGTTAAGGTTATTTCTAACGGCATGGTGGATGCTCTTCCTTATCTTCCCGGTTTTACCGCAGAGGAACTTGAAGAACTCGGCATCAATGAAAAGGTGTCATATAAGGTTCTGAGAGAAGTTCTTGATACCGCGGGTGATGACCGTGAAACTCTCAAGGCTCTTATTTCGGAGAGATGCAACGAGCTTATCCCGAAACACATTACCATTGACGATATATTCGCTTCGATAAACTATCTTAACTGCACCGCGTGCGGCGTCGGTAATTTTGACGATATCGACCATCTCGGAAACCGTCGTGTGCGTTCGGTCGGTGAGCTTCTCCAGAATCAGCTGCGCATAGGTTTTACCCGCATGGAGAGAGTCGTCCGCGAGAGAATGTCCGTTCATGCGCAGGACAGCGGCGAAATTACACCGCAGCAGCTTATAAATATACGTCCGGTCATTGCGGTGGTGCGTGAATTTTTCGGTTCTTCGCCCCTTTCGCAGTTTATGGATCAGACAAACCCCCTTGCGGAGCTTACGAACAAACGCCGTCTTTCCGCGTTGGGCCCCGGCGGTCTTTCGCGTGACCGCGCCGGATTCGAAGTTCGAGATGTTCACTACAGTCATTACGGACGTATGTGCCCCATTGAATCTCCCGAAGGTCCCAACATCGGACTTATATCGTATCTTGCAACTTTTGCGAAAATAAACAAGTATGGCTTTATCGAAGCGCCGTTCCGTAAAGTTGATAAGGAAACGGGACGCGTTACCGATAAGGTTGAATATATGACAGCCGATGTCGAGGATGAGTACAGAGTAGCGCAGGCAAACGAACCTCTTGACGATGACGGCTTCTTCAAGAACGACCGTGTTATAGTTCGCTACAGAGATGAATTCCAGGATGTCGACCATAAACTTGCCGACTATATGGATGTTTCTCCGAGAATGGTCGTTTCCGTTGCAACCGCAATGATTCCGTTCCTTGAAAACGATGACGCAAACCGCGCGCTGATGGGTGCAAACATGCAGCGTCAGGCGGTGCCGCTTCTCAAAACCGAATCGCCCATCGTAGGCACCGGAATGGAGTATAAATCTGCGTGCGATTCGGGTGTATGCGTACTGTGCAAGAGAGAAGGCACGGTTACAAAGGTGTCCGCCGACAAGGTTGAGGTTACCGTTTCAAACGGAACGGTCGACACATACGAATTGCTTAAATTCATGCGTTCCAACAGCGGTACGTGTATAAATCAGCGTCCCATAGTAAATGTCGGCGAAACGATTGAGGTCGGCGACGTTATTGCCGACGGTCCCGCAACAAGCGAGGGTGAAATTTCACTCGGCAAAAACGCCCTCATCGGTTTTATGACGTGGGAAGGCTACAACTACGAGGACGCAGTCCTTATAAACGAAAAAATAGTGCGTGACGACGTTTACACGTCGATTCACATTGAAAAATACGAAATTGAGGCAAGAGAGACAAAGCTCGGACCGGAGGAAATCACGAGAGATATTCCCAACGTCGGCGACGATGCTCTCAAAGACCTTGACGAAAACGGCGTTATCCGTGTCGGCGCAGAGGTTCACTCCGGCGACATCCTTGTCGGTAAGGTTACGCCGAAAGGCGAAACCGAACTCACCGCGGAAGAGCGACTCCTTCGCGCTATCTTCGGTGAAAAGGCGCGTGAGGTCAGAGATACTTCGCTTAAAGTTCCTCACGGCGAATACGGCATAGTCGTCGACGTCGAAGTTTATACACGTGCAAACAGCGATGAGCTTTCACCCGGCGTAAACAAGGTTGTCCGCTGCTATATCGCTCAAAAGAGAAAGATAAGCGTCGGCGACAAAATGGCGGGACGCCACGGCAACAAGGGCGTCGTTTCGCGCATTCTCCCGCAGGAGGATATGCCGTTTATGGAAGACGGCACTCCGCTCGATATAGTTCTTAACCCCCTCGGCGTTCCCAGCCGAATGAACATAGGACAGGTGCTTGAGGTTCATCTCGGACGCGCATGCAGAGAGCTCGGCTGGAAGATAATGACGCCCGTTTTCGACGGTGCACACGAATCCGACATAAAGGATGCATTTGCCGAAGTTAACCGCATCGCGATTGAAAAGGCGAGAAAACAAGCCGAAGAGGAAGGCGTTGAGTTTGACGAATCGAAAGTCAGACTTCTGAGAGATGACGGCAAAGTCACTCTTTATGACGGACGCACAGGCAAAAAGTTTGATAACCCCGTAACCGTCGGCGTTATGTACTTCCTTAAACTGCACCACCTCGTTGATGATAAAATTCACGCACGTTCCACCGGACCGTATTCGCTTGTTACGCAGCAGCCTCTCGGCGGTAAAGCTCAGTTCGGCGGTCAGCGTTTCGGTGAAATGGAAGTTTGG
>CAVKLD010000021.1:0-28031 GCA_963657065.1 bacterium | reverse complement strand
GTCCGTACGGAAAGATTCCAGAACATAAAAATTTTGTGTCCCATCTTTGTTTGTGTCGATTCCAAGTCGCAATTTTACCGCCCTCTATATTATATCGCAGTACCAACCGTGCTACAAGACAAATTTTTTAATTTGACATGAAAAAATCAGGCGCATCAACGCCTAACGATTACTTTTTAAATTGTCAAACTCCCGAATATGCAAAAACACTTGTTAATTTCGCACGGCTGTGCTATACTGTAAAAAAATGAGTTTTATTCGTATATTTTATCGGAGGACAATTTTTATATGAGCAGAAAAGAAGCGCGCGAACAGGCATTTATTTTTCTTTTTGAAAGGCTGTTCAGTCCCGAACTTTCATATGATGAACTGAGTGCGCTTGCCGCGCAGTGCCGTTTTCTTGAACCGGATGACTATACGAGGGAGCTTTTTGAAAAAACCGTTGAGAACACAGAAAATGCGGACGAAGTGATAAACAGACTGTCAAACGGATGGAAAACGACAAGACTTCCCCGCGTTACGCTGTGTCTTCTTCGCATGGCTCTTACGGAAATTTCCGTTATTGAAGAAACTCCCGATTCCGTTGCGGCGAATGAAGCGGTCGAGCTTGCAAAGACCTACGCTACCGCCGATGACGCGCAGTTTATAAACGGTATTTTGGGGTCCGTTATCAGGGAAAAGACAAACGCATGATTTCACTCGGAATTGATACAAGCAACTACACCACATCGGTTGCCGTTTACGACGGTGATACGGGAGAATATCGCCATACACGGCGGCTTCTCGGCGTGAAAGACGGCGAAACGGGACTTCGTCAATCCGACGCCGTTTTTAAACATACCGTTCAGCTGCCGGAACTTGCAGAGAATCTTTTTTCGGAGGTCGGACGTACGCCGGATGTCATAGCCGTATCTGTGTCGCCGCGCGATGCCGAAGGTTCGTATATGCCGTGTTTTACGGTAGGCGCGTGTGTAGCGCGGTGCGCCGGTGCTTTTTTCGGTGTCCCCGTGCTGCCTTTTTCGCATCAGGCGGGGCACATTGCCGCCGCTCTTGTGTCAGCTCGGCGGCTTGACCTTCTTGAACGCGAATTTGTCGCATTTCACGTTTCGGGCGGAACAACCGACGCTGTAACGGTTACTCCCGACAGTGAAAAAATCATGAAAATAACTCAGGTTGCATCCTCGCTCGACCTGCATGCCGGTCAGGCGGTGGATAGGGTGGGCAATATGCTCGGTCTGCCGTTTCCGTCGGGGCGCGAACTGGATGAATTAAGCCGCAGGAGTGAAAAAAAATACAGGATACATCCGTTTATTAAAGACAACTCGTGCAGTTTTTCGGGCGTTGAAAACAAATGCCGTGATATGCTGAAAGCCGGCGAATCATCCGAGGATATCGCGAAGTACTGCATAATGTATATTGAGTCTGCGATTGAAAAGATGACCGATGGAATACTTCGGAAACATCCCGGGCTTCCGCTTGTTTTTTCGGGCGGCGTCATGTCGAATTCGCTTATTCGTGAGGACTTTGCCGTAAAATACGATGCCGTGTTTGCGCAGGACGGACTTTCGGCGGATAATGCCGTCGGCATTGCGGCACTCGGTGCATTGAGTGTGATGAAATTATGAATTTGCCTGTTATTACTGTTAGCGAACTGAACGGTTATATAAAGACAATGTTTGACAGCGAACTTATGATGCGTTCGCTCTATGTCGCGGGGGAAGTGTCGAATCTCTCCGTTCACGCAAGGACGGGACATATGTATTTTTCTCTGAAAGACGAAGATGCATCGCTTAAAGCTGTCATGTTTGCGTCCGACGCTTCGTCGCTCGGTTTTGTTCCCGAAGACGGCATGCGCGTGACCGCACTCGGCAGGGTGAGCGTTTTTGAACGCGACGGCGTTTACCAGCTCTATGTCAAAAGAATGCAGCCGGACGGTGCGGGCGCACTTGCCGCAGCGTTCGAACAATTGAAGAAGAAACTTGAACGCGAGGGACTTTTTGACGCTTCACGAAAAAGACCGATTCCACGCTATCCAAAAAGGATAGGTGTTATAACATCCCCCACGGGTGCAGCCGTGCAAGACATTTTTAGTGTCATTGAACGCAGATATCCGTTTTGCACGGTTGTGTTCGCGGGAGTAAGTGTACAGGGAAGTTTGGCTTCGAGCGAAATGATATCGGCACTGCACGAATTCGGTCAAAAAATGTGCGCGGATGTTATAATCATTGGGCGCGGCGGGGGAAGTGCCGAGGATTTGTGGTGTTTCAATGACGAAATGCTTGCCCGCGCCGTTTCGGAATGTCCGATTCCCATTATTTCCGGAGTCGGACATGAAACCGATTTTACAATATGTGATTTTGTGAGCGACCTTCGCGCTCCGACTCCGTCGGCTGCGGCGGAGATTGCGACGCCGGACAGCGATGCGATGCGTATGGATACCGCCGAGCTTGCCGACCGGCTGTTTTGCTTAATGAATACAAAGCTCGCATGCGAACGTCAGCGTCTTGAATATATGAAAGCGCGGCGTGATTTTACTGATGCAGCGGGTTTTTTTGCCGACAGGCGCAACGCGCTCAATGATGTCAAAACGCGCATTGACGCACTTTCGGAAAAGGCACTGCATGAAAGGCGCATCGGTTTTACCGAGCTTGCGGCGCGGCTTGATTCTCTTAATCCGCTCAGCGTCCTTACCCGCGGATTTGCCGCCGTAAGCCTTAACGGAGATATTGCCGGCAGTGCGTCTGCGTTGTCGAAAGGCGATATCGTGAATATTGAATTTGCCGACGGCACGGTAAAAGCCGAAATAATCGGAAAGGCTTTTGAAAATGAGTAAAAAAGAAACAACCGACAGCATGAAAGATATAACATATGAGAAAGCAATGGAGCGGTTAAGCGAGATTGTGCGCATTCTTGACGAAGGCAAACTCTCACTGGACGGGAGTGTAAAACTGTTCGAAGAAGGCGCGGCTCTTGCGAAGTTCTGCGACGGCTGCCTTAAAGATGCGGAGATGAAAATAATCCGTTTGCAGGATGTACCCGAATAATAAACGGACGGATTGCGGCGGTATGGCATTGCGCAAATAAATATTCTTTATATGGCGAAAGGTATCGATATGAAAGATTATTCTGTTTCCGTTAGAAAAATAGAAAACAAGCTCGCGGAGCTGCTGCCCGTTTCGGCGGGTGAGCTTGAGAGTGTTCCCTCAATGCTTGCATATTCGCTGGACGGCGGCGGTAAAAGGGTGCGTCCGCTTTTGTGTCTTAAATTCTGCGAGTGTGCGGGCGGCAGAGAAGACGACGCGCTGTATTTTGCGTGCGCGGTTGAATTTGTTCATACATATTCTCTGATACACGACGATCTTCCGTGTATGGACAATGATGCGGTAAGGCGCGGCAAACCGTCGAGCCACATGAAATTCGGCGAGGCTAATGCTCTGCTTGCCGGCGACGCGCTTTTGACGCATGCGTTCGGCATTTTGTCCCGTGCCTGCACCGAAGGCGGCGTTGATGCGGATAAATGCATGAGAGCCGTTGGTGAACTGTCGGAGCTTGCCGGTGTAAACGGAATGATAGGCGGGCAGTATATTGATTTGAAATACGAGAACAAGAAAGCCGACGGCAACGTGCTTTTTACGATGGATGTTCTCAAAACTTCCAAGCTTATTGAAGCCGGCTGTGTGCTCGGCGTTATCGCCGCAGGCGGCAGTGACGAGGATATTCGCCGCGCCCGCGCTTTTGCGCTCAACCTCGGCATCGCGTTTCAGATAAAAGACGATCTGCTTGAAACAGACGACGCGGACAACAGCGACGAAGTGAATAACAAATCTACGTATATAAGCGTTTTCGGAAAGGAAAAAGCTGCCGAACTTGCCGAAACATATACGGAAAAAGCAATAAGAGAGCTTGACGGCTTCGGCGATAAAAATGCAGATTTAAAAGAAATCGCATTGACATTGCTCGGCAGAACAAAATAATTGATCGGTGAGATGAAGTGGAATACAAATTTTTAAGTAAGATAAACACGCCGTCCGATCTCAAAAAACTCGACGAAAAAGATTTGCCGGAACTTGCGGCCGAGATTCGCGACGAGCTTGTAAAAACCGTTTCGCACAACGGCGGACACCTTGCGTCAAACCTCGGTGTGGTCGAGCTTACGATAGCTCTTCACCGCGTTTTCAATTCCCCGTACGATAAAATAGTATGGGACGTCGGTCATCAGTGCTATGTGCACAAAATGCTCACGGGGCGTTTTTCCGATTTTGAAACGATTCGTTTGCCCGGCGGAATCTCCGGTTTTACACGCAGAAACGAGAGCGAACACGACATCATGTCGGGCGGACACTCGAGCGTTGCCTTGTCGGCGGCTTACGGCATCGCGGTTGCTAACAAGCTCAAGAATAAGAAAAATTATACGATTGCCGTGGTGGGCGACGGTGCGTTTACGGGCGGAATGGTGTATGAAGCACTTAATAATGCCGGCCGTGCAGGAAAAGGAACCAAACTCATTGTTGTGTTGAACGACAACGAGATGTCCATATCAAAAAACGTGGGTGCGCTTGCAAGGTATTTTGCGGTAATCAAGGCGAATCCGCGCTATTTCAGGCTTAAAGCCAAAACGGAAAATCTTCTCAATCACATCCCGCTTGTCGGCCGTCCGCTTGCGCACGGGATATATAATCTCAAGACAAGCATCAAAAACAAAATATACAATTCAACGATGTTTGAGGATCTCGGATTCCGCTATGTGGGACCCATAGACGGGCACAATATAGCTCACCTTTGCGATGCGCTGAAAGGCGCGGTTGAAGCGGATTTTCCTGTAATCCTTCACATTAACACCGTCAAGGGCAAGGGGTATGGGTTTGCGGAAAAAGCTCCCGATGAGTTCCACGGCATATCGGCGTTTGATTTTGTGTCGGGTGAACCCATTTTCAGTGAACCGAGTTATTCGGACCGATTCGGTGAATTTATGGTAAATGCAGCTTCAAAAGACAAACGTATATGCTGCATCACCGCGGCAATGGCTCTCGGCACGGGACTTAAGGAATTCAGCGAAAGGTTTCCCGAAAGGTTTTTTGACGTCGGAATAGCCGAGCAGCATGCGACAACATTTTCGGCAGGGCTTTCACGCGGCGGAATGCTTCCTGTTTTTGCGGTGTATTCCACGTTTTTGCAGCGTTCCTATGACCAGATAATACACGACTGCGCGATGCAGAAACTTAAAATAGTCTTTGCTGTTGACCGTGCGGGGTTTGTCGGTTCCGACGGTGAATCGCATCACGGGATATTCGATACGGCGTTTCTCAATTCAATACCCGACATAACAGTTATGGCTCCCACGACTTTTGCGGAACTCGACAACTGTTTTTTCAGAGCGTTGTATCACACGGACGGTCCTGTCGCCGTTCGTTATCCGCGCGGGATAGAGCCTGAACTTCCGATGGATTTTGTCTACATGGGGCTTGATTACGATATATACGGCGATGAAAAACCGGCTGTAACGATAGTTACATACGGACGTATTTTCGCCGAAGCGTGCAAGGCGAAAGCGGAGCTTGAAAAAAAAGGGATTGCCGTCAGCGTTTTGAAACTGAACACAGTCAAGCCGATTTCGAATGACGCGGTAAAGAGTGTTATCGACAGCGAACGGATTTACTTTTTTGAAGAGGGGCAGCGTTTCGGTGGAATAGGTGAAACGTTTGCGGACAAGCTCTTGAAATACGGATACAAGGGGAAATATTCTCTTACTGCGGTTGAGGGGGAATTTCCGAAGCAGAATACGATAGGCGGACTTTTGAAGCACTACGGACTCAACGCGGAAAAAATGGCAGAGAAAATTCTTGAGGATACGACAGATGGCGGAAAAGACAAGACTCGATAAATTTTTGTTTGACAACGGTTACTGCGAGAGCCGTGAAAAAGCGCAGGCTGCAATTATGGCGGGTACGGTTTACGTCAACGGCATGAAAGTCTCGAAGGCAGGCGACGCGGTAAAACCCGGTTCGGTAATCGAAGTCAGGGGTGGTATGGAATTTGTCAGCCGCGGCGGTTATAAACTGAAAAAAGCAATGTCGGTGTTCCCGATAGACCTTAATGGCAAAATATGCATGGACATAGGCGCGTCTACCGGCGGATTTACAGACTGTATGCTTCAAAACGGTGCACGTAAAGTTTTTTGCATCGATGTCGGTTACGGTCAGCTTGCGTGGAAGATCCGCAGTGACGAAAGAGTGGTCAATATGGAGCGAACGAATATTCGTTATGTCACTCCCGAAGCGATTCCCGGCGGCGCGGATTTTGCATCCGTCGACGTGTCGTTTATTTCGCTCAGACTCGTTTTGCCCGTGCTGTTTGACTTGCTGAAACATAACGGAAACGCCGTTTGCCTGATAAAACCTCAATTCGAAGCAGGACGTGAGAAGGTCGGCAAAAAGGGCGTTGTGCGCGATAAAAACACGCATATTGAGGTTGTCGACGGAATTATCGCTTTTGCGCGTGAATGCGGTTTTACTATATCGGGACTTGATTTTTCCCCGATTAAAGGTCCGGAGGGAAACATAGAATATTTAATATATATATCAAAAGACAACACCGCCGGGTGTGAAGTGAACGCGGCGGATGTTGTCGAAGCGTCACACGCGGAGCTTGACAAAACGCAGG
This sequence comes from bacterium, assembly GCA_963657065.1. GTDB lineage: Bacteria > Bacillota > Clostridia > Oscillospirales > Acutalibacteraceae > RUG806. The sequence goes on along the minus strand of CAVKLD010000021.1, from coordinate 21,371 downwards.
CTGTTCCGCTTGTTTGACGCAGCAAAGGAGGGAATTGTCATTGAAAGTTGCCATGGTTCCGAATTTAACACGCGACAGGGCATTAACCGTCACGAAAGAAGTTTGCGCCGGACTGAGGGATATAGGCGTTTCCTTTGCGTTTGACAATTCGCTTGCAAATGCACTCGGCTGTATTGACGGCTCGAATTTTGAAAATGAACAATCCCTTTACACAGGCTGTGATATTGTTATAGCCGTGGGCGGTGACGGCTCGGTGATGCGTGCGGCGAAAACAGCCGCTTTATACGGCAAGCAGGTACTCGGAATAAAGGCGGGACGGCTTGCATATCTGTGCGGACTTGATGCAAATGAAACGGAGCTGCTGTCATGCCTTGTCACGGGAGAATATTCCGTCTGCCGCAGGATGATGCTTCGGGCTGAACTTATCAGAAACGGCGAAGTTGTGCATTCGGAAAACTGCTTGAACGACATTGTCTTCGGTCGCGGGACGGCTATTGCGCTGTGCGACGTGAATGTCAGTGTGAATGGCAAGCCTACGGCGGATTACGTTGCGGACGGAGTTATTGTCGCCACGCCGACCGGCTCGACCGCTTATTCGATGTCTGCGGGCGGCCCGATTCTTGAACCGACGCTTGATGCGGTACTGCTTACCCCCATATGTCCGCATTCTCTCGTATCGCGTCCGTACATATTTTCATCCGATACGGTTTTTGACATAACATGTACTCCGATGCGCAGCGGTGACGAAACTGGATTTTCATGCGACGGCGGTGATACCGTAAAATTGCGCGAAGGCGACAGTGTCAGAGTGCACAAGTCGGATTTGTACGCCGATCTTATCTCGGTTAAACAGGACAACTTTATAGACGTGCTTAACCGCAAGTCGGAACTTAAGCGGTGAAAGGGGATATTTTAGAACCGATGAAAAAAAACAGACAGACGATAATCGCCGAATTGATAGAAAACAACAGCATCGGAACGCAGGAGGAGCTGCTTGACCGTCTTCTCGCAATGGGAATAAATGTGACGCAGGCAACTGTTTCGCGGGACATAAAGGAATTGCGGATAGTCAAACGACCTGCCCCCGACGGCGAGTACAGATATTTTTTGCCGTCGCGTACACCCGAAGAGAACACTTCAAAGTATATGGCGATTCTTGTCGGCGCGGCGATGCACACCGATGTTGCGATGAACACGGTTGTGCTTAAATGCCATGTCGGAACGGCGCAGGCGGCTTGCGCGGCTCTTGATTCCATGGGTTTTGACGGTGTTGCGGGGACGCTTGCCGGAGATGATACCATCTTTATTTTGTGCTATTCCGCCGCCGCTGCGGTAAATGTAAGAAAAAAGCTCGATGCTGTTTTGGGACTGTGATATATGCTTAGAAGTCTGCAGATTGAAAATATAGCCACTATAGAAAAGCTGTCCGTTGATTTTTCGGGTGGTCTTAATGTGCTTACCGGTGAAACGGGTGCGGGCAAATCCGTTCTTGTCGATTCCATAAACGCCGTAACCGGCGAGAAAACGTCACGCGACCTTATAAGAACGGGCGAGGCGGGCGCATGTGTGACGGCATTGTTTGCGGATGTGTCCGATACGGTTGCTGATCGTTTGTGTGACAGCGGCATTCCCGTCGAGGATGACAAAACGCTGCTGCTTCAGCGAAGGCTTAACCGCGACGGAAAGAACACATGCAGGATAAACGGCATGACAGTTACCGCCGGCATGCTCCGCTCAGTGGCTTCCGTTCTTGTTAATATTCACGGACAGCGCGATTCACAGCAGCTTCTCGACGAATCCTATCACATGAAATTCGTGGATGACTTTGCAGAGGACGGGGAGCGGCTCGAAGAATATCGTTCCGAATACAAACTGCTTTGCGATATAAAATCAAAACTCCGCGAACTGCAAACCGACGATGCCGAGAAGGCGCGAACTGCGGATTTGCTTTCATATCAGATAAACGAACTCGAAAACGCCGATATTCATCCCGGCGAAAAAAAAGAGCTCGACCGCAGGAAAAACATCCTCGAAAATTCACAGAAAATCAGAAATGCTCTCGGTGCGGCTCTGAATGCCCTCATAGGCGACGGAGAAGACGCGGGAGCGTCGGGTGCGCTTTCCGCCGCAGCCGGGTATGTCGGCAGCGTCACGGGTGCTGCACACGGTTTGGAACCCGTATACTCGCAGTTGTCCGCCGTTGCCGATTCGGTCTCCGATATTGCGAGTGTGATAGATGATGTCATAGGTCAGCTTGACTCTGTAGACGGTGATATCGATTCCGTCGAAGAGCGCTTGGATTTGCTCTATCGGCTTTCACGCAAGTACGGCGACACGGAAGAAAAGATGCTTGAGTTTCTTGAAGAAGCAAAAGCGCGTCTTGACAGTATTGTCCATTCCGACGAGGAGCGGGAAAGACTTGCGGGGGAATATAAAGATGCGCTTGTCCGCACAAAAGAAAAGGCGGCTGTCCTTTCAGAAATACGCCGAAAAGCCGGAGAAAAACTTTCCGAAGCGATTGAAGCTGAACTGAAATTTCTTGACATGCCCAATGTTCGTTTTGTTGCGGAAATAAAGTCTGCTCCGCTTGGCGAAAACGGCGCGGACAGCGTGCGTTTTCTTATTTCGGCGAACCCCGGAGAAGAACCGAAGCCTCTCTGCAAAACGGCGTCGGGCGGCGAACTGTCACGTGTGATGCTGGCTGTAAAGAATGTCCTCGTCAATTCGGACGGCGCGGGCACTTTGATTTTCGACGAAATCGACACGGGCGTGAGCGGTTCGGCTGCGGGGAAAATTGCGGTAAAACTTGCAAGCGCTTCGCTGCATACTCAGGTGCTTTGCATTACACATCTGTCGCGTATTGCAGCATTCGCCGATGAACATATTTTTCTGTCAAAGAAAGTCGAAAACGGAAAAACGTATACGTCCGCCGAAATTCTTACGACCGAAAAACGTGCGGCGGAACTTGCACGCATAACGTACGGAACGGAATTTACCGATGTTCAGTTTTCGTCCGGCGTGCAGATGATTGAAGAGGCGGATGCGCAAAAGAAAAATATGAGAAAATCACAATGAACGTGTGTTTTTGCAAAAAACGACGGCAATGAATATTTTGCCGACACGGTGACAGAATGTTTTTTGTGACATATATCATATACTAAATCTGACGGGCGGTATAAGTTCCGCCTTTCATCCAAAGTACAGGAGTAAAAAAATGCAGATTACGCTGAATCCCGACAGGGAAATAGTAGACACCGTAAAGGAAGGTCTTAAACGCACGGGAGGGTACTGTCCCTGCCGTCGTGAAAGGACAGAGGAAAACAAGTGCATGTGCAAAGAGTTCCGCGAACAAATAAATGACCCCGGTTTTGAGGGGTATTGTCACTGTATGCTTTACTATAAGAAAAAATAAAATGCCGAAAGGGAGTTGTTTGTATGGCAGAAATTACAATAACGAATCAAAATTTTCAAACGGAAGTGCTGCAGTCCCCCGTCCCCGTACTGCTTGATTTTTGGGCGGCGTGGTGCGGTCCGTGCAAAATGCTTGCCCCGGTTGTTGCCGAAATTGCCGAAGAATATGACGGTATTGTCAAAGTTGGCAAGATAAATGTCGACGAAGAGCCTTTTTTGTCAGCCGAGTTCGGCGTCGCCAGCATTCCGACTCTTGTGGTAATAAAGAACGGGAAAGTGGAGTCCTCGTCTGTAGGCTATAGGGCGAAGTGCGACGTTGAGAAAATGCTCAGTTTATAAATTCAGTGTCAAAAAAATATTTATTTTTCAGAAAAGTTTTGAAAAATTAAGTGTTATTTAAACTATCGGGAGCAAAATAACACTTGTAAGTATCAGAACAAACCGTCTTATTTCTAAAATTAAAACAAAAAGTTCTTTTTAATTCTTTATCCGAAATCGTCGAAATTTTATAGTATTGATGTTAAATTACGGTTTTTTGGACGTTTTTGTATACTTTTTTTTGGAAAAGTCTTGACAATGGCGGTGCGTTATGATATATTCAATCAAAAAGAAGGGCGATGCCCTTCGGAAAAGCAGGGTGTAAAAAAATGACAGAAGCAAGAGAAATTCTAATTGACAGAATGGCAGAGAATCTTCCGGTTCTCCGCAAAAAGCTGAAACTTTCACAAGAGGGTCTCGCGGACATTATTGGCAGCAGCAGATACACTGTTATGCTTGTCGAAACAAAGAAGCGCAAAATGACATGGAGCACTTACATGGCTCTCGTTCTGCTGTTCGAAAAGAGCGCGGATACGAACATGCTCCTTCGTGCGTTCAACATTTATACGGATGAGTTGGAAGCATATTTGAGCCGTCAGCCTGGTTGTGTAATGTAATGACAGCTTAAGTTTCAAGTCGTTGCCGCTGCTGTTTTTCTCCGACAGCAGCGGCACTTTTTTATTTTGGCTATTGCTTTTTTTGCAACTGAAAATATTATAATGCCAAAGTGCTGCCGTCGAAAATGACGAACCTGTAAATTGAAAGGATAAACATAATGAACGCGAAACCGCAAAAACCTATCTCCCCGGAAAAGAAAGCTCTTGAAATTCTCGAAAAAATGACGCTTGAAGAAAAAGTGTCGCAACTTGTCAACGGTGCTGCCGAAATAAAACGACTCAATATCAAAGAATATGACTGGTGGAACGAAGCTCTGCACGGCGTTGCAAGAGCGGGAACAGCCACTGTTTTTCCGCAGGCCATCGGTCTTGCCGCTTCGTGGGACTGCGAACTTCTTCAGAATGTCGCGGAGTCAATTTCGGATGAAGCCCGTGCAAAATACAACATTGCACAAAAAGAAGGCAACTACGAAAGATACAGCGGACTTACTTTCTGGAGTCCGAATATAAATATTTTCCGCGACCCGCGTTGGGGAAGAGGTCAGGAAACGTACGGCGAAGATCCGCACCTTACTTCACGCCTTGCCGAACGTTTTATTAAAGGAATGCAGGGTAACGGCGAACACCTGAAAACAGCCGCTTGCGTTAAGCATTTTGCGGCTCATTCGGGACCCGAAGGAGGCAGATTTTCTTTTGACTCAAAGGTGACAAAAAAAGACATGCGCGAAACATATCTGCCTGCATTCGAGTACTGCGTTAAACAGGCGAAACCCGAAACTGTAATGGCGTCGTATAACAGCATCAACGGCGTTCCCGCATGCTGCAACGGTGCGCTGCTGAATGATTTGCTTCGCAAAGAATGGGGGTTCGACGGGCATGTCGTTTCCGACTGCGGCGCGGTACGTGAAATAAGCAATTCACATCATTACGCGGCAGATGAAACAGAAGCTGCCGCTCTTGCGATAAAAAACGGCTGCGATTTAAATTGCGGTTCGGCATATGAGAAGCTGATTGATGCCTATGAACAGGATATGGTCGAGATGGAGGATATCGACCGTGCGCTTTTGCGCCTGATGAAAACGCGTGTAAAACTCGGGATGTTTGATGACTCCACGGAGTATGACGGCTTCGGTTCAACCGATGTGTGTTCTGCGGCGCACAAGACTCTTTGTGAACAGATAACACGCAAAAGCATTGTTTTGCTCAAAAACGACGGAATACTTCCGCTGAATGCCGATAATGTCGGCATTGTTGCCGTTATAGGACCGAATGCCGATTGTGATGAAGTTCTGCTTGGAAACTACAACGGTTTTCCCGACGAATATATCAATATAAAACGCGGACTTGAGCTCAGATTCGGAAAAGAAAAGATAAAGTACGCAAAAGGATGTTCGATTTTGACAGGCGATGAGGATGAAGTTTGCGAAGCTGCAAAACTTGCCGCGGATTGCGATGTCACCGTTTTGTGTCTTGGACTTAACAGCAGAATAGAGGGGGAGCAGGGTGACGCCGACGGCGACAGAACCGCGATTGAGCTTCCCGAAATTCAGCAGCAGCTCTTGGAGCGGGTGTGTGAAAAGACAAAAAATGTTATTCTGGTACTTCTGAGCGGAAGTGCTGTTGCCGTTCCTTATGCCCAGGAGCACTGCGCCGCAGTAATAAATGCATGGTATCCCGGTGAAATGGGCGGCAAGGCAGTTGCGGAGCTGATTTGCGGCGATTATTCGCCGTCGGGCGTTTTGCCGATAACATATTACCGTTCCACCGCCGATCTTCCGCCGTTTTTCGACTACTCAATGCGCGGACGCACATACAAATATTTTGAGGGTGAACCTCTCTATCCGTTCGGATTCGGTCTTCACTATACAAAGTTTGAGTACTCGGATCTGTCTGTCGATAACGGAACAGCTCGTGTTACAGTTAAAAATCTCGGTGGGATGAAGAGCGGAACTGTAGTCCAGATTTATGTCGACAGTGCAGGTGAGAAAAATCAGCCTGTCCGCAGATTGATAGGTTTTACACACGCTCAGCTTGATGCTGGCGAAAGCCGTACAATTGAGATAGAACTTGACGGGAAAGCATTTTGCCTTGTTGACGACAACGGAGAATGGTATTCGCCGAACGGAAAATTCACGGTTTACGCCGGCGGTTCTCAACCGGACGAAAGAAGTGCTTTTCTCGGCGCGGATTGCACCGTAAGTCTGATAATTGAATAAACGCGCAACCGCGGTTTTTTACGAACGGATATGCCGGTTGTAAAAAAATTTATCGCTTTTAAGCGCTAAAGTATTGACATTGCATTCCCGACGGTGTATAATGCACTCAAATCACGAAAGGAGACAGCTTTTATGTTTATTTTACATTCATACTATTATTATATTCATAAGCTGTCTTTATTTCGGTAAACTGAAAACCGATATTACAGACGGCTTCTTTGACTTGTGTCAATTTGAAGCCGTTTTTTTATTCGGGAAAAGCGTCGGGAGGTTAAAAAGATGCTTGTCAAAATTGTAATGCTTGTTGTTTTTTTTGCGGTTACGGTGGCAATTGGTATCGTTTGCAGGAAACGTTCGTCCGATGTCAACGGTTTTGTGCTCGGCGGGCGCGGTGTGGGACCGTGGCTTACCGCATTTGCATACGGGACATCGTATTTTTCAGCCGTTATTTTTGTCGGATACGCGGGGCAGTTCGGTTGGCGGTTCGGCGTTGCGTCGACATGGATAGGACTCGGCAATGCGTTCATAGGTTCGCTTCTCGCATGGACGGTGCTTGGGCGAAGAACGCGCATAATGTCGCAGCATCTTGATTCCGCGACTATGCCGCAGTTTTTTGAACGGAGATTCGATTCAAAGGGATTGAAACTGATTTCGTCGGTTATTATTTTCGTGTTCCTTGTTCCTTATACCGCATCGCTATACAACGGACTTTCGCGTCTGTTTGCGATGGCGTTCAACGTAGATTACACAGTGCTTATCCTCATTATGGCAACGCTTACGGCGGTTTATGTCATTGTCGGCGGCTATATGGCGGCGGCGGTGAATGATTTTGTGCAGGGTGTAATCATGCTTGCGGGGATTGTTATGATAATTGCGGCTGTGCTGAAAATAAACGGCGGCTTTAACGGTTCTCTTGCCGCGCTTGCACAGGTGACGGACGAAAGCGCATCAACCGTGCCGGGCGTGTTCGCGTCTTTCTTCGGCCCCGATCCGGCGGGATTGCTCAGCGTTGTTATTCTGACTTCGCTCGGCACTTGGGGACTGCCGCAAATGGTACAGAAATTCTACTCGATAAAGAGCGAGAACGATATTCATAAAGGTACTGTAATTTCAACGGTTTTCGCTATAGTTGTTGCGGGCGGCTGTTATTTTCTCGGCGGCTTCGGTCGGCTGTTTAATGTGGACATCAAAACAGAGGGATATGACGCGGTCATCCCGGAAATGCTTTCAAATTTGAGTCCGTGGCTTATGGGCATTACGCTTATCCTCGTGCTTGCCGCGTCGATGTCGACGCTTTCGTCACTTGTGCTTACATCCGCTTCGACACTTACTCTCGATTTCATTGACCCTGTATTGCTGAAAAAGAAGAGTGAAAAGAAAAATCTGCTCATTATCAGGGCGTTTGTAGCGGTATTTATTATAATATCCGCAGTTATTGCAATAATCCAGTATAAGCATAACGTGACATTTATTGCTCAGCTTATGGGACTTTCATGGGGCGCGCTTGCGGGCAGTTTTCTCGCACCGTTTCTGTATTCACTCTATCGCAAAGACGTCACGAAAGCGTCGTGTGCGGCATCGTTCGTATGGGGTTCGGGTATAATGCTGCTTAATATGTTTGCGCCGTCTTTGTTTCCCGAAGCTCTCAAAAGTCCCGTCGCCTGCGGCGCGTTCGCGATGGTTGGGGGGTTGATACTTGTGCCGCTCGTCAGCCTTGTAACAAAAAAGCCGGACAGGGAACTTGTCGACAACGTGTTTTCGTGCTATGACAACAAAGTCCTTGTCCCTGTGACGGAAGCACTGAATAATACATCCGAATAATGCAAAGACTCCGCCGCTTTGATTGTGTTTCAAAACGACGGAGTCTTTTTTGATGTAATATTCGGCGGCGTGGTCAGTACGAACACGCCGCCGATTTTAATTTATGCGATTTGCGGAAAAATCAGTTTTCCTTGTATTTTGCCATCCATGAGCCGCTTTCTTCAAGACCGACTGCGGCGCGAAGGACGCTTCTTGCGTCACCGACACTGATATCACCGGAGAAATCAACGTCGCAAGCAATTGCATTGATGCCCGTAAGACTTTCAAGCGCGACAGCAACGCGGAGAATGGTTCTTGCATCGTTAACGGTTATTTCACCGTTGCCGTCGACATCGCCGATGACGGCAATTTCTTTTGTCAGAGTTTTTTCGTTCGCGGTAAGCTCAAGTTTCATGCCGGTTGCAATTTTACTTTCCGTGCCGGCTGCGCCTTTAACCAATTTTGCGTTCGTGCCGAATGCTGCTGCATTTGCGGCGACGGTGGAGTCGACAATGATTACGCCGTCTTTGTTGACCTTAATGTGATCGGTTTGCGTTACGGTGATTTCCGTGGGAACAATTTTTGGAATAATATCTTTTTCCGTTGCGCCGCATGCACATTTCCATAATTTGTAGCCTTCCTTTTCGGTTGTTGCGGCTACTTCTTCGACCAGAATTGCAAAGTTGTGCTGATCTGAGGGAAGTATTGTTTTTTTGTTAACACTACCGCAAACCGAACATACCCGCTGACTCAATCCCTGACCTGTCGCGCCGCACTTGCCGGCGGCTTCAACAACCTGCCAGTTGCCGTATTTGTGAGAGGTATATTTGTCGCCCTCGTTTTTCAGAGCAGATACAAGATGTCCGTTCGTCTTGCAATATGAATAACTGTAGTCCTGATATACGCACTTGCCGAGGTTCGTTGTGCCTTTTTCGGTGACGACATCGCAGTCGTGTTCAAACAAAGCCGTGATGGCATTGTCGAGGACGGAAACAACGCCGGAAACTATTGAACCGTTGAGAATGTTGCCGTCGTTATCATTCTTTTTGAATGTATTCAGCACGCTTTCGAGATCCAGATTGAAAAGGTTGTTAAGAAGTTTGTCAAATGTAAGCGTTTCGATGTCCAGTTTGAATGTTCCGCTGCCCGCATCGATGAACGAGAAATCGACAAGCTCATTGATTACAACATTTATCTTGTAGAACGGGTTGGATTCGTCATCGCAGAAGTTGCCGCAATAGAGCACCGCAGGAACGCCCTTTACGAAATCGACACTCCAGTTCACGATTTTGTTGAGATACGTTACGTATGTCCAATCTTTTCTGTCATCGTCGAGTGTAAAATGCGTTTTTTCGGAGTTGCGGTCAAGAGCAATCGCAGCAACCTCCGCACCCATCTTAAGGAGAGAAGCGTTGCATTCATCGGAAGTCATGGAGCTGATATTTGTGAGAGAAACAGCCGCGGGTTCTTTGAGCGCGTTTTCACCCGCCCAATCCATCCATTTATCCGTAGTAAGTGCAAGTTTTGCCGCTATAACTGCAAGCTGACCGATGGTTTTCGCGTTGCTGACAGCTGTTTTTGCATTATTGTCAAAATTGCTTTCGAACCATGAAGGGAAGAACAGCTTAAGCACTGCGGCACCCATTTCCGCAAGCGACATATTTTTAACGGCGTCGCTTGTGAATGCGGTGAAGTCCACGCCGCCTACAGTGCCGACTTTCGCAATTGCGGGAAGTGTGTACCTGCAGATTTTTGTGAGGTTGTCATTGAGGTTCTCGTTGCCGCCGCTGACAAGGCCGAGTTCTTTGTATACGGCATCGGAGAGCATTTTCTTCGCCACAAGGCAGCAGATATTATTGAACTGATTGAGAATGCCGTCGCTTTCAACGTTTTTGAAGAGAGTATCAAAATCGGCTGTTGTAAAGTCCTTGAAATCAAATCTTGCCTTTGTTTCCGCATCGACTTTTTCTTCGTTTTTCAGATCGTCAACGAGCTTTTTGAGAACGGTATTGAGTTTTTCGACAATTGTTTTGTTGTCGTTTTCAAATCTGTAGTTAGCAAGGAAAACCGGACCGTATTTCGCTATAAGCTGATACACGGACATGTTGAGCGCGTCGTTGCATTCGGTTTTTTCGATTTTGTTTTCGGGGAGCGTAGCGTCGACGCACTTCATCATCTTGATAAATCCTGCTGCAAGGAGCTGGTCGGCGGTATAATCACTGTACATCGATTTCGCAAAATCGCCGTCCTGTGCAGTACCGCAAACGAGTCTGTACATCTTGTCGCGAATGGCGTCCTTACCGATGTAGCTCTTAACTTTTGCATTGATTTCGTCGGTTTTGATAGTGTCATTAAGGCTGCCGGCATCAAGTTTGCTCATGAGAACCTGCTTTACTACGTAAGTGTTATCGCTTATCCAATTTATAAGAGCTTTCACAACACCGAGGTTGCCGTTGTTTGCAATCGATACGCCGTCAAGCGCCTTGCCGTTGAGTTTGCCGAGATCCGCGAAATCGACAATACGACCGACAATGCCGGGGTTTGCGCACTTTTCGCAAACGTCGTGCAGAGTTTTGATTGCGCCGTCAATGTCGGAGAGATTGAGCGTGATGCCTAAAAATTTGCAACCCGCTTTTGCGAGATTATACCAATCCGCTTCGGTTATTGATTTTGTGTTGTCTTTCAAAAGTTTGCTGAGCCAATTAACGAGAATTTTCGCATTCTCTTCGTCCGTCAGTTTTGTGACATCTCTGTTGTCAATAAATGTGTTGAGATCGTCGTTTTTCAGAAACAGAAAAACAAGACGCAGCACCGTACCCGTGATACTGTCTTTGCGGCTGTTGATGTTGTTCAGAAGATATTCCGCGACATTTGCGATATTTTCCTGTTCAATAAGACTGTCAACGGATTTTGTGGTGTCGATTGCCCCGGCAAATGCCGTCGAAGCCGTGCCGATTATCATTATGATCGCAAGTATCACACTGATAAGTTTTTTTGAGTGTTTCATGTGTTTGGATTCCTTTCTGATCTTTTTTACCGACCGGATATCCGCGGATATCCGGCTGTACTTTCTATTTTAGGCGATTCGTCGGGCAAAGTCAATATAATCGCCGCGGTGGTTTTTTACAATTATTATGCGCCCGTTTTGTTTACTTTTTCATAAAATAGTCTTAAAGCGGTGAAAAAGAAGCGAAATGCGGCGGCGGCAACTCTGAAAAACCGCATTATTATTCGAGTTTGTTTAAATTGCACAAACGGTACTGTTAAGCAATTTACTTTACATGTTTGTCAAAAAAATACGATAGTATAAAATGCACAAAAATACAGTAAAACACCGTAACTTTCGCCGATGTTGCACTGCACAGAGTATGGAATATTCAAAAATATATCAATGACAAGCAATAACCTTTACAATCTCAATCCAAAAATCGAATAAAACTTAGCCCGATGTGACAAAAAAAACCGTCATAATTACCCGAAACGGTTAGCAAAAACATAGAATCTTATTTTTCGGTCGAAATGTGCTTGATTTTGGCGGCGGGAGAGGGTATACTCTAATTGCGGTCCGGCGGACGGCACAAATACGGCAGCAAAGGCGGTGCACGGTTAATGAAATTGCTTGAAGAGAAGATTCTCAGTTGCGGTACTGTATTGCCGGGTAACATTCTTAAGGTTGACAGTTTCCTTAATCATCAGCTGGATGTCAGTTTTATAAATGAATTGGGAAAAGAATTTTATAACCTTTTTTCATCGGATAACATAACAAAAATCCTCACGGTGGAGGCATCGGGAATCGCAATCGCATATGCTGCGGCTGTTCATTTCGGCGTTCCCGTGGTGTTTGCAAAGAAAGGACACCACGAAAACATCGGAACCGATATGTACACTGCTGAGGTTTATTCTTTTACAAAGCAAAAAACCTATACGGTTGAGGTATCGAAAAAGTTCCTGTCAGCCGATGACAACATTCTAATCATCGACGATTTTCTTGCAAACGGCAAAGCGTGTCTCGGACTTAAAGAAATAGTCGAACAGGCAGGGGCAAAACTCGCCGGCGTCGGTATCGCCATTGAAAAGAGATTTCAGGGCGGCGGAAATGCGCTTCGCGACGCGGGCGTCAAACTTAAGTCTTTAGCGATCGTTGACTCCATGACGGATGATTCAATCTGTTTCGGCGTTGACGACTAAAGAAATAAAAAAAACATTTTTGGAGGAAACAAAAGTGAAAAAGGCACTCAAAGTTATCGCTCTTGTTCTCGCTCTCGCAATGGTATTCGCCTTTGCGTCATGCAAGGATGACAGCGGAAAGTCCACCGATTCGGAAACGACCGCAAACGGAACATCCGCAGATGCTCAGGAAACGGCATCCGGTGATGCTCAGGGAACAGCTTCCGACGTTGATTACTCAAAAATCAAAGTAGGCTTCATCTTCCTGCATGCTCCCACGGATTCAACCTACGACAAGAACTTCCAGAACGCTGTTGACAACGTTCAGAAGAAACTCGGTCTTACCGATGACCAGATTATTGTTCGTTCCAACATTCCCGAGGATGCTACGTGCCAGGAAACTGCCATGGAGCTTGTGGACGAAGGCTGCAACATCATCTTTGCCGATTCTTTCGGCCATGAGTCCTACATGATGGCTGCCGCCAAGGAAGCTCCTGAAGTTCAGTTCTGCCATGCTACGGGTACGCATGCAAAAACAGCGGGTCTGAAGAACTTCCACAACGCTTTTGCTTCCATCTATGAAGGTCGTTATCTTGCCGGTGTTGCCGCAGGCATGAAGCTCAACGAAATGATTGAGTCCGGCAAGATTACCGCAGATAAAGCCAAGATGGGTTACGTCGGCGCATACCCCTATGCAGAGGTTATTTCCGGCTTTACATCTTTCTATCTCGGTGCTAAATCGGTTTGCCCCTCGGTTACCATGGAGGTTAAGTACACAAACTCATGGTTTGACGAAACAGCTGAAAAGACACAGGCTATCGCTCTTATTGATGACGGCTGCGTACTTATAAGCCAGCATGCCGACTCTCCCGGTGCTCCCAGAGCATGTGAAGAAAAAGGCGTTCCGAACGTTGCTTACAACGTAAGCACTATTGACATGGGACCCAACACCGCTATTATTTCTTCCAAGATTGACTGGACTCCCTACATGGAGCTTATGATAACAAGCGTTGCCAAGGGTGAGGAAATCCCCGCTGACTGGTGCGGCGGCATTGCCGAAGGCTCCGTACAGCTTACCGAACTTAACACCGCTGTTGCGGCAAAGGGCACGCAGGAAAAGATCGACGAGGTCATGGCTCAGCTCAAGGCTGGTACGCTTCACGTATTCGATACCGCTAACTTCACCGTTAACGGCGAGAAGCTCACGTCTTATCTTGCCGACGTTATCGACGAGGGCGACTACAAAGCCGAAACGGAGGCTATCAAGGACGGCTACTTTGATGAGTCCGACGTTGCCGACAAGAGAAGCGCTCCTTACTTTGATATCATTATCGACGGCATCACCGCTGTTGTTGAGAAGTAAACTTAACCGACTCTGAAACACGGGCGGAGCAAACGACGCTCCGCCCGCATGTATTTTTTTCGACGCTTGATAATGCGCACCGCCCGGCGTGTGTTATCAATCGCCGAACGGCTGATTACGGGAGGAAAGTAAATGGAAAACAAAACGCCCGCAATTGAGCTTCGCGGAATTTGCAAGAGTTTCGGGAGCATAGTTGCAAACAAGAATGTCGACCTTACGCTTTATCACGGGGAAATTCTTTCGATACTCGGTGAAAACGGAAGCGGCAAAACAACGCTTATGAACATGATATCGGGAATATATTTCCCCGATGCGGGTCACATTTTCGTTAACGGCGAAGAAGTGTCCATTCGTTCGCCCAAGGATGCCTTTGACCTTAAAATCGGCATGATACATCAGCACTTTAAACTGATAGACGTATTTTCCGCCGCACAGAACATCGTGCTCGGCATGGATAAAAAAGGTAGGTTTGACCTGAAAAAGGAAACAGCCGCTATCCGTGAAATATGCGACAAGTTCGGTTTCGTTATTGATTTGGACAAGAAGATATATGAGATGAGCGTTTCCGAAAAACAGACGGTCGAAATCGTAAAGGTCCTTTACAAGGGTGCGGATATACTTATTCTCGATGAGCCTACTGCCGTTCTTACACCGCAGGAAACAAAAAAGCTCTTCGCGGTCATAAGAACGATGCGCGATCACGGCAAGGCGATTATTATAATCACCCATAAGTTAAATGAAGTTATGGAAATATCGGACAGGGTCGCTGTTTTGCGCAAGGGTGAGTATATAGGCACAGTCAACACGTCGGACACCGATCCGAACGAACTGACGCAGATGATGGTCGGCAAAAAAGTTTCGCTGAACATCAGCAGAAGCGATGTCACGGACGGAGCCGACCGCCTTATCGTAAAAGATCTCAACTGCGTTGACCGTGACGGAGTAAAGGTTATCAGCGACTTCACATTTACTGCACGCGCAGGTGAGATACTCGGAATCGCGGGTGTCGCCGGCAGCGGCCAGCGTGAGCTTTTGGAGGGTATTGCAGGTTTGCAGCACCTTGAAAGCGGCGTGATTACGTATATAGATCCGAAGACAGGCAAAGAGGAAAATTTGAGAAACAAAACTCCGATGCAGATAAGAAATCTCGGTGTTCGTCTTTCGTTCGTTCCCGAAGATCGCCTTGGAATGGGTCTTGTCGGCAGTATGGATATTATCGACAATGTGATGCTGCGCAGCTACAGAAAAGGTCACTCGGTGTTCGTGCAGCGCAAAGCACCCAAAGATCTTGCACAGAAAATAATACACGACCTTGATGTCGTCACGCCGGGTGCGGAAACGCCGGTAAGACGTCTGTCCGGCGGTAACGTGCAAAAGGTGCTTGTCGGACGTGAAATATCCGCTTCTCCGAAAGTGCTGATGGTCGCATACCCTGTCAGGGGACTTGATATCAATTCATCGTATATGATTTACAATCTCATAAACGAGCAAAAGGAGAAGGGGGCATCCGTAATTTTTGTGGGCGAAGATCTCGATGTCCTTCTTGAACTGTGCGACAGAATTCTTGTTATGTGCGGCGGTCGTGTGTCCGGCATTGTTGATGCCCGAACCGCAACCAAGGAAGAAATCGGTCTTATGATGACTTCGGTCGGAGGTGCTGCAAATGAGTAAAAAAAATACATATTCCGAGCCGCTTATTAGGCTTTCAAAAAACAACGCTGTGCCGATGTGGAAAGGATGGCTTATAAGAATTGCCGCAGTTGCAGCCGCATTCGTCGTTTGCGCCTTCGTTATTGTTCTTATAACAGATCTCAATCCTATCGAAGTTTATGCTGCGATGATCAAGGGTAATTTCGGTTCAACCCGTAAAATCTGGTCGTTGATGCAGAATATCGCGATGCTGCTGTGTGTCGCACTCGCCGTAACACCCGCGTATAAGATGAAATTCTGGAATATCGGCGCGGAAGGTCAGGTGCTCATGGGCGGCGTCGCTACGGCTGCCTGCATGATCTGGTTCGGCAATTCCATGAATCCCGTGCTGCTCATTATACTAATGACTGTCGTTAGCTGTGTTGCCGGCGCGGTTTGGGGACTTATTCCTGCTGTGTTCAAGGCGTACTTTAATACAAATGAATCTCTTTTCACTCTTATGATGAACTATGTCGCTATGCAGATAGCTTCGTACTGCGTTTGTTTTTGGGAAAATCCGAAAGGCTCAAACGCCGTAGGCATAATAAATTCCGACACAAGCGGCGGTTGGCTTCCGACAATAGGCGGTCAGAAGTATCTTTTGAATATTATTATTGTTCTTGTACTCACCGTGTTCATGTTCGTGTATTTGAAATACTCAAAACATGGTTATGAAATCGCTGTTGTCGGTGAAAGCGAGAATACCGCCCGCTACATCGGCATTAACGTAAAAAAAGTAATTCTTCGTACAATGGCTCTGTCGGGCGCGATGTGCGGTATTGCGGGACTTCTTCTTGTTTCGGGTACAAACCACACAATTTCGAGCGACACCGCCGGCGGCAGGGGCTTTACCGCAATAATGGTATCGTGGCTTGCAAAATTCAATCCGTTCGTAATGATAATAACTTCTTTCCTTATCGTATTCTTTGACAGAGGTGCAAGCGAAATAGCAACGCGTTTCCGTCTTGACGAAAGCATGGCGGACATTCTTACCGGAATTATTCTTTTCTTTATCATCGGTTCGGAGTTCTTTATCAACTATAAGATAAATTTCCGCACAAAGAAAAACGGGGAGGTAAGTAAGTAATGACGAAATTCGTTAGCTTTTTTACTCAGGCTGTAATTATAGGTATGCCGTTGCTGTACGGTTCGGTCGGTGAAATGATAATTGAGAAATCCGGCAACCTTAACCTCGGTATTCCCGGAATAATGTATGTCGGCGGAATATCGGGCATTCTCGGCGGATATTTCTTTGAAACATACGGCAACACGTCAAATACGTTTCTGTGTATTCTCATTCCGTTTCTGTGCTCGATTGCCGGCTCTGTCATAATGTCGCTTATCTACAGTTTTCTCACTGTTACGCTCCGTGCGAATCAGAACGTTACGGGACTTGTTCTCACAACTTTCGGTATGGGTATCGGCAGTTTTATCGGCGGTTCGCTTTCAAGCATCCTCGGAACCGGCACAACCGTTTCGCTTAACATAATCGGCGCGTGTTTCAAAAAATCACTGCCGTTTGCGGACAAGCTTGGACTTTTTGGAAAAGCGTTTTTCTCCTACGGATTTATGACATACCTTGCAATTGTGATCGCGCTTGTCGCAGGCTATATGCTGAGAAAGACTCGCGTCGGTCTTAACCTCAAGGCGGTCGGCGAAAACCCCGCAACCGCAGACGCAGCCGGAATAAGCGTTACGAAATACAAATACGGGGCGACATGCATCGGCGGTGCGATTGCAGGACTCGGCGGATTGTATTATGTTATGGAGTTCATCGGCGGTACGTGGTCAAACGCCGGATTCGGTGACAGAGGATGGCTTGCCATTGCGCTTGTTATTTTTGCCATTTGGAAACCTGACCTCGGAATCATCGGTTCGATATTCTTCGGCGGACTCTATATAGTTTACATGTTTATCGGCGGACTTCCGCGTTCGTCGCAGGAGATATTCAAGATGCTCCCGTATGTCGTGACCATTCTGGTTCTTATTTTGATAAGCGTCCGCAAAAAACGCGAGAATCAACCCCCTGCAAGCCTCGGTGTTTCATATTTCCGCGAGGAACGATAAAGATGAAATCAGAAAGCCAAACTAAAATAAAAAACGTCGGTTTTTCGCCGGCGTTTTTCAATTTATTGCGTTTTTGTTTTACACCGGCTGATTTGCAAGTGTCATTGGTGAACCTGTGAAATCGAACCGAAGTGCGTTGAAAAAATCGATGTCAGCAGGTTCATGAGTTGCAAGGATTACCGTTTTGCCGCCTGTTTCGCGCTTGACAAGTTCCCGTACCGTGTCAGCAGTTGATTTGTCAAGTTCTCTGAACGGTTCGTCAAAGAAGTATATGTCGCCGCCATACAAAAGCGCGCGCACGACAGCAAGCCGCCGCTTCATCCCGCCCGAAAGGTCGGAAACGGGCGTGTCTGCGTCGGAAAAAAGTCCCGCGTCTGCGAGAAGTTCAACGGCACGTTGTTTGTCGGGATAAAAACACATGAGATTGTCAAGTGCGCTTATTTGCGGGATAAGTCTGTTTTCCTGAAATACATACGAAAGACGTCTGCCGTCCGTGCCGGTTATTTCTCCGCAGTCCGGTGATTCCAATCCTGCGATGCACCGCATAAGCGTTGTTTTGCCGATGCCGGAGCGTCCGGTGAAAACAGCATTTGCTCCTTCGGGGATAAAAAATGACAAATTGTCAAAAACGGTTTTTTTACTGTATCGTTTCGTGAGATTTTTTACTTCAATCATTTTTCTTTTTCTCTCCGCCGATTGATTTTGTTATGGAGATTTTTATAAGTTTTTCGAGCAGCACACTGAGCAGTATCACCGTTGCCGTCCACGCGAAAAGCGACGGTGTTTCGAGGTAAATTTTTGCATTGTAAATTCCCTGACCGACAGAGCCGCTCGGCGTGCAAATGATTTCTGCTGCGATGCACGCTTTCCATGATAGTCCCATCGACGTTGTAGCGGCAGCTGCAAAATACGGCTTGACTGCGGGAATATAAATATACCTGATAAGATTTTTTTTCTTTACATTAAAGAATCGTGCCGCTTCAAGCAGCTTTGCGTCGGGCGCGGAAATGCCCTCGGTGATATTACCCCAAACGATAGGCAGACTTATAAGAAATCCCGTGAAAGACGGCACTTTTTTTGAGGACATTACAACGAGTGCGGCGATAATGAATGAAGCGACGGGAGTCGCCTTTACAATGTGCAGAGCAGGTGCGAAAAACGTTTTCAGCGGCTTAAAGAGCGAGGTTAAAACGGCAAGCAGTACGCCGCCTGACATACCCGTGAACCACCCCGCAATTACGCGCAAAAGCGATTTCCCACATGCAGAATAAAAACTGCCCGTGTGCATAAGCTCCGCGAGAGCCTTCAGCGTTTCGACGGGAGAGGGCAAAAGCAGACTCATCCCGGCGCGTTTTGCCGCAACCGAGAGAGTCTGCCAGAGAAGCACCCATAAGAGAGCCGTAACTGCTGCCGAAAATGCTTTTACGGCTTTTTTTTCGGGTTTTTTGTCCATACTTTTATTTTGCGTCGGCTGATGCGTTTGCGCCGTAATAGAAGTCGGCGGAGGGCATTGCACCGCCTACCGATTCGGGAGCGGCATCAAAGAGCACTTTAAGGTAAGACGAAACGTTTGTTTGCATTTCATCGCCTGTCATAAACGTAAGATTACAGTTGGGGAGTGCTTGTTTTGCAATTGCGGCTTTTGCCACAATACCGTGTTTTTCAATAAGTTCTGCGGCTTCGTCAATATTATTGAGCGCAAATTCGACGGATTCTTCATAATCCGCGAGGAACTGTGCAACTGCGCCGGGGTTTTGTTCCGCAAATTCGGCTCTAACCGCGACAGCGCCCATGGTAAGTTCACCGCCGCCGAGAGATTTCCATTCTTTGGTGAGGTCGAGAACAGTGTCAAAACCTTTGTCGGCAAGCTTCATCTGTGTAACGAACGGTTCGGGAAGAAGGATAACGCTGTAATCACCCGCCGAAGCCTTTGTTATGACCTCCGCATGCTCCGAAGCATATTCCACAGTGACGTCTGTGCCTACCGTAAGACCGTTTTCGGAGAGAATGTGCCCCAGGACATACTCGGTTGTCGTGCCCTGACCAGCAGAAAGAACGGTTTTGCCCTTGAGATCGGTTACCGTTTTAATGCTTGCGTCGTTCGACATGATGTAGAGCGTGCCGAGTGTGTTCACGGCAAGGAGCTTTACTTTTCCTTCTGTTTTTTTGTTGAGCACCGCGCAGACGTTTACAGGCAGAGCCGCGATGTCGATTTCTCCGGAAATGAGGGATGCCTTGAAAACATCGGGAGAGCTTTCGAGAGATACGGTGTACTTCGCAAGGGAAGTGCCGGCTTCGTTTTTGTCAAGCAGATAGGCCGCGCCCATACCGGTGGGTCCTTTAAGGAAACCGATTTTGATTTCCTGACGGTCGGCGGGCAATTTAGCTTCCGTTGCGGGGGCGCTCGTTTCCGCCGCGGTCGTTGCGGCTGTTGCTTCGGCATCGGACTGTGCGGAGTCGGTGGTATTTTCGTTGCCTGATGCGCAGGATACGAAAATAAGTGCGAGTGCCATTATCAGTGAGATAACGGCGATGAGTTTGCTTTTTTTCATTTTATTCGTTTCCTTTCGGTAATAGTATACGTATTTTTTTGCCGTTGCGTTCGATTGCACCGTTCTCGGTAAGCTCGTCAAACGCACCGTAAAGGGAAGTCCTTCCGAGTGAGAGTATTTTGCTTAATTCCGACACGGATACAGGAAGAATTATTTCTCCGCCGCTGTCGGCGTTAAGAGTTTGCAGATAGCTTAAAAGTCTTGTTGTCGGAGAGGGCGACGTCAGATTTGATATCTTTGCGTTGAGATAGTGAATTTTCTGAGAGAGTATTCTTATATAGTTTTTGGCTGTCGACGGATATTTTACAAAAATTTCTTCGAGGTATTCTTTTGAGAAAAAACAAATTCGGCAGTCGGTGCGTGCTGACACAGTGTTGATGAATCCGTTCTCTTCGTAAAACATGGCGGCCATTCCGAAAACGCCGCCGACGGACAGAATGCTCAAAAAAAGCAGTCCTTTTTCGGTTTGTTTGTATACGTCCGCTTCGCCTTTCGTCACTATGGCAAGAGAGCGCGTGTATGAAGACGGCGTAAATATCGTTTCATGCTTTTTGTACGCCGCCGCCGTTATATTCCCGGAATTCAGCATTTCAGTGATTTGCGAATCCGCCATGTCAAAAAAAAGAACGCAGTTTTTGATGACGTCCGCATCTGATTTTTTTAAGTGCATACTTTACCTTGCTTACGTATAATTTGACTGATTTTGTTCGTCAGTGAACAGAATAACAGGTATTTTCCGATTTGTCAATAGAAAAATCAAAAATCGCTTTCACTGTTGCCGTTCTCCGTTTTGAAAAAAATTAAAAAAATTTTGACAAGGTTGAAAAATTTATTGACTTCACATATGAAATATGTTAAAACATACCTGTAAGAATTGTGCTGTTGCCACATTGCTTTTTGGGTGAATTATCGGCTTTTGACTGCATCGACGTGCGTCAAAAGTTTTTTTCGACAGCACAAAAAAGAAAGGATTTGACAGAACAAATGAAGTTCTATCTTGAAGGCGCCGATAAGGTTCTTCTCGACGTGAAAAGCACAGAGGAAGGTCTTTCTTCCGCAGAAGCTCAAAAGCGACTCGAACAAAACGGAAAAAACAAGCTGAAAGAAACGGAAAAGGACGGACTTTTCAAGAAGTTCATCAATTCGCTTGCCGACCCCATGATTATTATGC
>CAVKLD010000020.1:0-28253 GCA_963657065.1 bacterium | reverse complement strand
ACTCGCTACCTCCACCTTGGCAAGGTGGCGCTCTACCGGATGAGCTACATCCGCAAGATATGCGGTTGCACGAACGTATTTATTATACACATCGCAACCGCCGTTGTCAAGTACTTTTTTCTGTTTCGATAAATTCCCACGCAAAACACTCGGCACGGCTGCACGGGAATTTAATACTCAGTTATTCGGCGTCGCTCCGAACCGTATCACTTCCACCTTTGTTTTTTCCGAATACGGATTTAAAACGTTCTATACACTTGTTGACAACACTCGGCACAGCAAAACCACCTTTTGTTGCATCATCCTCTGTCCAACTTATGTAATACAGAACGTATCCAACAATAAACCAAAGCAATGTATCCGTCACCAAATGAGTGAAAAACATTTTACTGAGTGACAACGCAGATACAGCCTCCGCTACAAGTATAGTAGAAAGAAGCAACACACGCATATACACCCCAGAAGATTCCGTTTTCTTACTAAAAAGGTAACGCAAAAGTTTGTACACAACAAAAGCAAACCATGCAACCACAAATATTGTTCCAAATATACCCGTAAAGAGAAGTACGGAAATATACGTATTATGAACAGCATATTTCTTCTGCACAATATACATATCGCCTAACTTATCGGATGCATATTCAAGATATCCGCGTGGCGAAGCACCTACAATCGGAGTTGTCTTCCATATATCAATAGCGTCTTTCCATATTTCGAAACGATTGTTTGAAATATTACCTGTCCCAACATCTTGTCTGTGCATATCTGCAGGAAGAATATTCTCACCATGCGGTTCAGAATTCCCATCTACAGGCTCACTACCATGCTCGTCACTATCCACAACAGTTTTCTCAGTAGTATGCTTTGTACTATCATCAACATCGTTATTAACATTGTGATCAGTTGTGATATAACTAAAGACGCCCGGTGCATAAGCTAATCCTTCACGCATAAGCAAACCGCCGAAAACAAGCGCTACAGAAAAAACTAAAGCTGCAATAACCGATACAGTCTCGCGCATAGCGGGGCGATACTTTTGCGAAAAATTCGCCCTTCGAACAAGAAAAAACATCAAAAAACATATGCCTACAGTCACGCTGATAGCGGCAGTACGTGATGCTGAAAGAATAATGTACAAAACTTCAAATACTACAGTTATAACGTAAAATACCTTTGCGGCTTTTTTTGTTTTTTCATCGACAAAATAGAGAACCGCAAAAATGATAGCCATAAATGCACCCATTGCCGCATAATTCGGATCAACGAACACACCAAATAGCCTACCATTCATAAAACCTATGCAGTGCACTCCACCTTTGCCGATATTCGGAGTTTGGACAACATCACCATACCCAACGAGAAACTGACAAAAAGAAACAAAAACTCCGACAAACCAAATCACGACAAACATATTAGTAACAATTTTAAATAAGCGAAGATTTTTTTCCTTTGGGCGAAATGAATCAACCGACTGTATAAGAAAAAACATAATACACATCCAGCAAATTTCTTTTATGTTGGACAACAGAGCATACTTGTAATTTACTATCGCGGATAAAAACATTGCACCCGCGAAAGCAATTAGCAATACGTTTTGTGCTGAAAAAAACAACTTCGGTCGAATGAAAACCGCAGAAACCAAAAGCACCGCGCCTACCGCGCCAGCAACAGACCAGCAAAAAGAGTCAACGCTACCCATCAAAGTCACAATTGGAACAATATACTCGATTGAAAACAAAAAAACAAGAAATATAACATATATGTCGAGTACAGAATTATATAAGCACGTGATTTTCTTCTTCATTTTTATACGCTCCTTTTAAATTACACCTACATGGTTTATTATCTTATAGATCGATTCCGAGCATCAAAATTTAATGTTTTCCTTTCAATACAAAAAGACATACATCCATCCGTATGCAAACAACAATTCTGTACCGTCGGTAAAAATAATGTCACGCTCAAAACTCCTATTTGTTTTTTTATTCATTCATCTTATACATTCTTTTTTTTGTTTCCAATATTTGCTTATACAATTGGACGCTGAATTTCAGCGCAACCGCCGCTAATTTCCGGGGGGTTCCGAAACCTTCCACGCGCAAAATATCCCATGTGTGACTCCGCAAATATTCAACAATTTTTTTGTACTCGGGAATCGACTTAAAGTCATTACAAACTAACATCTTATCCAAAACGGCAAAATATGCGTAATATATTCTAAATTTTACGCTATCCAGCGCAGCCGGACAGTCGCGCTTAACAATCTCCGCGCAGCGTTCATATGCTTCAATAACATCCAAATCCGCATGACTGAACGATTTTGTTACAATACTGTCGGCGCGTCGAAAATAATAATACATCTGCATAGTTGTTACCGCCGTTTTTGCAACGTTTTTCATCACATCAGGAAGAAAAAAGCCGTCTTCATAAAGCTTACCCGTCGCAAACCTCGCCGAGCCTACAGTTTCCCGCTTATACAATTTGTTACAAACCGACGGCAAACCCTTCCCCTGAAGCATATACCGATAGCTCTCCACTTTATTCAATGTAAACTCATTAGACTCTTTAGACATGGGAACTTCCGTTCCCTCAAAGACATCACATGCGGAACATACCGCTAAATCTGCATTTTGCGCCGTTAAAATCCGATAAAGTGTTTCCAACATCTCCGGGTGAATATAGTCATCGGAGTCAACAAACTGAAAAAAATCACCCGTTGCATGTTCAATACCGCAATTACGAGCATCTGATAAACCGCCGTTTTGCTTATGTATCACGCGCACACGCTCATCGCTTTTTGCATATTCGTCACACATCTCGCCGCAACGATCGGGTGAACCGTCATCCACCAAAAGCAACTCAAAATCCGAATAAGTTTGCGCCAAAATACTCTGCACGCATCGGTCAAGGTATTTTTCCACGTTATAAACAGGAACTATTACACTTATCATGCGTTCACTCCTTTTCTTTCAATATGTCCACAGTACGGGCAAGGCCCGCTTCAATTCCATATTTTGCCCGCCACCCTAAGCCGCGTAGCTTTCCGGCATCAAGAAGTGCTTTTGTTGCAGTGGAATAACCTTTGCGTTCCTGCTCATCCGGCAATTCAAAAACCACACTTTTTCCTGCTTTTTTTGCTAAAAATGCAGCCAAATCACGCAAGCGGATATCCGAATCGGGATCGGCAATATTGTAGCACTGCCCGTTTTCTCCGCGCAGTAACAAAAACAATAATGCACGCACTACATCCGTCACATAACAATACGAGTAAAATTGCGTTCCCTCGCTCTTCAGTACAATATCTTCTCCTGCCACGGATTTTTTGATAAACTGAGCCAACGCCTTGCTGTCGGTTTTAAGCATGCTCGCGCCGTAAACCCTGCAAACCCGGGGAATAACAATATCCATGCCGTATTTTTCCCTATAAGCCTGACAAAGAGCCTCTCCCGCACGTTTTCCTTCGGGATACCCGGCTCTCAAGGTATTGCAGTCTATGTACCCCAAATAACTTTCGGAAAAACGTTCGGTGTCACCGCGGTTCTCGCCGTATATCTCCACACTGGAAAGAAATACCGAGCGTTTTGCACCTGCCGACCGTGCAGATTCCAACGCATTCTGCGTACCGGTAATATTGGTCATGACAGTACCGACAGGGTCGGCGGCATAATCTTTCGGGTGGGTATTACTCGCGCAATGGAAAAGATAATCAAAAGACATATCATCGGGCAACGGTTTGTTAATATCACCCTCAATAAAACGGAAATGGGGATCTCCGTCATACGCAGCAAATCGCTCATGCGCCCGCGTTGCATTACGAGCCAACGCAAACACGGTAATGTCAGCGTTGTGCGTTTTGTTGCGATACATCAACGCATCAACCAAAACGCTGCCTATCATTCCCGTTGCACCCGTAATAAACACTGTCGAGCCGTTGAGTTTTTTTAATTCTGAAACATCATTGATGCACGCAAGATCATCCAAATAAAGTCGGTTATCAATCAGCATTTATGAATCCCTCTTTATCTTCATCATTGCCTTGAAGATTTCCAAATCATCGGGCGAAGTAAGTTTTAAATTTTTGTCGCTGCCGGCAGCGAAATGCAAAGTTTCGCCCAAGTCGACCATCATCGTATTCGTGTATGACGAACCGTAAATACCTATCTCTTTCTCAAACGCCTCGTGATATTTTTCCAGCAGAACACCGTATTTGTACGCCTGAGGAGTTGATACGCGGCGCAGCGTTTCACGGGGGATATACTGCGAAGTGGTCTCTCCGTCCTCTGTAACAAAAATCTGTTCATTATACGGCAATGAAGTAACGGCATTACCGTATTTTTTGCAAGTAGCAATAACATCGGACAGCACAGCCTCATCCACCATAGGACGAATCCCGTCGTGAATAATTATCATGTCGTCTTCACTGCAAATATCTTTCAGACTTTCGATTCCGTTTCTGATAGATTCCTGTCCTGTCGCACCGCCTTTGACAATCCATTTCAGTTTGGTGATACCGTTTGATTCGGCATAAGCACGAAGAGTATCTTCCCAACCGTCAATACAAACAACTGCAATATTATCAATCAACGGATGTTTTTCGAACACATCCAAAGTATATATAATGATAGGCTTTCCATCCAGCAAAATAAACTGTTTTGGCACATCTTTCCCCATGCGGACACCTCTGCCGCCGGCTATTATTACTGCTGTATTCATGTCATTTCCTCCCAAGAGCATATATCCTGTTATTTTTTATCACAATTTTACTTGCATATCTACTTTACACATCTTTGACACAGTCTGATTTCGGTTTTGACATCTGTCCGTCATCAGCTTTACCGTGGGCATAAAAGCAATTTTTTCTCTCTAATACGGCTTTTTTATCCGAACCGTCAAAATAATCCAGAATAAGTCCCGCAGCCCTTGCAGCTGCGCCCGGCTCCGTCACCGCACCTATCTTGGATAAAAATTTCTCGACTCCGTCCACATACTCATCATTGTCAAAATCCAGTATCAATTTTTCCAATTCATCGTTGTTCTGTGCATACGGATGCGGATACTCCTCAAAAGAAAAGTAAAAATCGCGATCGTTTTTGTAAGCATCCAAATCCGCAACATAACGGAACACAGGCTGCTTTTTCAAAGAAAATTCGTAATTTACCGAAGAGTAATCACCAATCAAAACCGAAGACACTGCAATCAATTCCTGCATGTCGGGATAAAATGTCGCATTTATAACATTAACACCGTCGTATACAACACCGTCCTCTTGTTCGGCGACGTTAGGATGCAAATGAACCAGTGCGACAAAGTCCTTTCCAAAGCGGTTTCTCAGATTGTTAAGGAGCCTTTCAAAATCCACATTATACGCATCGAAAGATTTATCAACACGAAACGTCGGCGCATAGAGAACAAACTCTTTTGTTTCATCAACCCCAAAATATCTATACACTTTTTGTCTGAGCTCTTTATCCCGCGACAGCAGTATATCATATCTCGGATATCCGCACTCATACACCGGTCCGTCATACCAAAACGAACGATGGTAAAGCTCCGTCATAAAACGTCCGTCAGAAATCATCAGATCTGTCATTTTGGCATCTGCTTTTGCTGCCCTGACGTAATCCTTGGTCAAAATTTCCTCTACGTCTTTTTCACACTTCTTCTGACCACCGCCTCCGTGCCACGTTTGAATATAAAACTGCGACTCTCTTTTGAATGGGGTTCTCCATTTCCTACAGTTATCAAGCCATACCTTTGCCGTTGCCAAATGATATATACCGGCAAAACTGTCAACAATACAGCCTTTCACCCTGTCGGGCAACGTAGCCTGTTCTTGACGATTTTTCACAAGCCACACAACCTCAACAGGCTTATCCTGCTTCAGAAGCTCTTCAACAATATACTTTGCATTATCTCCGTAACCTCTCCCGTAGTAGCTTGAAACAACAATTTTATTTTGGGTTACAGGAAAAAGACGACAAATAACCCATATAACCCCTTTGCGTATGCGGAAAAGTAAACGCCGCATCTCAATTCTCCTTCAACAGTTTTCTATTTTTAACAACCACACAAACCCTGTATGTCAAAACAACGCCCTCAGCTACGGATGCTGCAAGACCAAGCGTCACCATGTTTATTTTTCCGAGGAAAAACAGAATGCACAAATTCACAATATGCACAATTGAAGCCAAGACAATCGAATAATTCGCATGTTTGCTCAATCCCATCGCACTTAAAACGGGAAAACCGAAAATGTATACCGGAAGGGTAAATACAACAATCGGAAGTTGCGCACGCAGCGCAACGGCAGTCTGAGCATATTCTTCGCCGAAAAACCATGTGCAAAGCGGCGTCGCCCATATAAATACAACCGCGCAGCCTAAAATAATTATCGGTTCGAAAAACAGCAAAACCTTTTTGACCAACTTAAAATCACGGTTGGCAACCATATACGGATACATACTGTCGGAAATGGGTGACACTGCACTTCTTGCCGTTGAAACAAGTTTGTCCGCAGAAGTATAAAACGCTGTCACAGTACCGACAAATCCGATATCTAAAATTATAGTATTGGCTGTGGAATAAACGGTTCCTGCAATTCGTGATACAAAAAACGGAATCGATTTCTTAAATTGCGCCCATATTTCCGATATGCCGCATTTGACAAATTTAACATTCAGTTTTTTTGCCATATGAACATACGTCGCAGCCAAAGCAACTGCATTTCCTACAATCTGAATAATAGGAATTAGTAAATAATCTTCCGGTTTTTTCACAAAAATAAGGGTCATTGCGGCAAAAAAAACACGAATAAGCACAGTTCTCACGGTTATTGCGGTCATTTGTTCAATCCCTCTGTACACATAATCGGGAATCATTGAACTTAATATTCCCATAACGCAATACAGCACAATAAAAAACATGTTTTCTTTCCATCTGGGAACAAACAAACAAACAACAGCGACAACTGCAAGCGCAAGGACGGACAACAGAGTTTTCACGATCGTAACTGACGTAAAAATCTCCGAGAGTTTTCGGAAATCCGACCGATGAACAGAAACATCTTCTGTTGCCGACAGCAAAAAGCCAAAATCAATAACAAGCTGAACATAAACTACAATCGCTGCCGCAATTCCTATCAATCCATATTTATCAGGCCCCAAAACACGTGTTTGATACGGCACCACAATCAAATTCAACGCATAAGTTGAAAACGTCAGAGCGTACAACATAACCGTATTTTTAAGTAATCTTTTTCTTTTATCCATACCAATCAACTATCCGTTTGACCGATATGCGTCCGCACAAACAGAAAAAAAACACGTAAGCAAAACAGTCACCTTTCCTGCAAAATCATTAGCCTCAAAATGCATAACAACAACATTTCAGTTCAACGGCTCTTTTCAACTGATTATGTGTCATTTCTTTACATTTTTATTCACGAGGTAATACTGCCCTTTGTAAATCTCGTAGCTGTGTTCGCAATCAAGCTTCACAACATCATGATGCGAAATCTGTTTTTCTTTCGGAGGCAGTTTCATATAATCGCCGAACGCCGTTTTCAAATACGTGTCGTATCCGACGGGGATAGGCAGTTTTGTGTCCTCAAAATCAACAAACACCGCACGTTCAAACGCTTCTTTGGGATATTTCATTTTCATATATCCGGGTCCGGAGCAAAGTTCTGTAATGGCATCGCATTCGGCAATTTTGTATTTTGTCATTTTACGTTCCGCCGAACGCCAAATTTTGTAGCGAACACCTTTGCTTCTAAACAGTCCCAAAAGCACCTTGGAACCTAATGCCGCAACACCGCCGTGATTTTCGGGCACGGTCTGCGCACAAAAAAGCGAATATATAAGCGCGTTGATCATTTGCATTTTTCTTGCAAAACCCGACTTCGGATACCCGTCCAGCGGGAGAATGTCCAACACCACACCGTGCACAATGTCCATGTTCTGCTGATACGGTTTTATAAGCGTTGTTTCGCTGTCGCGAATGTTCATAAATATCGTTCCCAACACGGTATCACGGTCGGATTTTTCAATTTTATAACGTGAACGGTCATCACGTTTCCACAGGGAATAAAGCTGTTCATAATCCTCACGCGGCATAAAAAAATCCAAATCGTCATCCCACGGAATAAAACCTTTGTGACGCACGGCACCGATGCAGCCACCGCCGCAAAGGTAACAGGTCAAGCCGTGATCAGTGCAGAAGTCCGAAAAATGCTTCGCCATATCCAAGTTGATTTTGTGGAGCGACTGCAGCTCCGCTTCGGTATATTCAGGCATTAAAACGCTGTTCCTTTCCAAACGTTCTCATAACTGATTTTTTTTGCTTTCATCCGCTCAGAATCGATTTGATTACATCAACTCAACTCATCTCACATTACTTTTTGTGCAACATTTTTCTGAAAACAAATCCCCTCAGTTTTTCGGGAATCAAGGCTATGACAAATTGCACAGCCAATGTGTAAAAATAATCTCCAAAACCAATAAAACCGGTTTCATAAACCTTTTTGCGACCTTCCTTGTATTTTTTAAAATACGCCCAGCCGCCGCGCCGCTCATACATATCTTTCCCTACACGAGCGTAAACAAGTGTATCACCAATATTAACCGCCTTACAACCGACAAGAAACATATTTACCCACAAATACGTATCTTCCATCAGCAAGCAAGACTGATAATTTCCCGCTTTTAATACGCTTGATTTTTTATACATAACCGTCATGTGATTAAAACCGTCGCGACGTTTTTGATATTCTTTTATTGAATCATCAGTGAGAGGAACTGTACGCATTGAAACGACATTTTGAATACTGTCTATGAACTCCGAAATATTACTTCCGCATATATCCAGTACGGGATCTCTTTCAAATTCTCGCAGTTGCAGCTCAAATCGATCTTTGCGACAAATATCATCCGTATCCATTCGGGCTACAAGCTCATTTTTGCAGTGCAAAATCCCCTCTGCAAGCGCCAACCCGAGTCCGCGATTGGTTTCAAGCGGAACAATCGTATACAACTCCGGATTTTTTTCAATATATTCCGACAACACAGTTTCAAGCTCATCCGTCAACGGGCCGTCTTTCACAATGACAATCTCGTTCGGTTTGACAGTTTGGCTCAAAACACTGTCCAGACATTCACGAAGGTACTGAGGCTTTTCTTTTATGTACAAAGACATCAAAACAGAAAAATCTTCCATTACGATTCTTCCCCCTGCACCTCTATCTTTTTTGCAGGAATGTAATCTCCGGTATACTTTTTGCCGCAGACGGCAAATACAGTCATAAACATGATTTTTATATCTCCGAAAAAGCTGAAATTTTCGATACTCTTAAGATTATAGTACATTTTTGCAGGCAAAATCTGTTCGATGTATGCTTTGTCGGTGTCATCGGCAGCGTCAAGCAGCTCGGCTTCATCCTTATAAAGAATGCTTGCAAGGCTCGTAACGCCGGCAGGAAGCAACAGCGTCGCCATCATTTCCGGCGTGTATTCCGCGACAAAATGCGGACTTTCGGGGCGCACGCCGACAAGCGTCAACGTGCCCTGCAGCGTATCTATAAGCTGCGCGATCTCATCAAGCCGGCAGTCTCTGATAATTTTCCCGACGCGCGTTATACGGCTGTCGTGACTCACCGTCACCTGAGAGCCTTTATCGGCATCCTGCACCATTGTGCGGAACTTGTGTATACGAAAACGCTCGCCGTACTGCGTCACGCGTTCCTGTCTGTAAAACACCGGTCCCTTGCTGTCGAGCTTTATTGCTATCGCCAGCAGCAAAAACAGGGGCGACAGAAGAACCAGCAGTATAAGGGAAGTCACAATATCAAACATTCTCTTGAAAAACAAACCGCCTTTTTTCTTCTGAAGAATATCATAATACTTCCGAACCTCGTCGGTTCGCATTTCGTCAGGGAGCTGTTCCCATTTTCTCAAAAACATATCAAATGAACCCTTTCAGAATCTCAGCATACTTTTCCTTAACATATTCCACGTCGTCATCGGACAGGCATGTGTGAAGCGGAAGTGTTATCTCATTTGCGTAATGTGCGTAAGCATTGGGGAAATCGGCGATATCGAATCCGAGATTTTTATATGCCGTGTGCATGGGCAGCGGCTTATAATGGACGTTGCAGGCAATGCCCTGTTCCGCCATTTTGATAATGATATCGTTTCTCTGTTCGGGGGTAATACCCGGTACGGAAGTTATGTAAAGATGTCCCGAGGACTCATGCTCACTGTTATAATGGTCGAGCGTTTTCACACCGAGAGGCTTGAAAGCGTCATCATATCTGCCGATTATTTCTTTTCTTCTTGCAAGCAGTCCAGGATAACGTTCAAACTGCTTAAGTCCGATTGCCGCAGCAACATCCGTCATGTTGCATTTATACCATGTGCCGACGACATCGTATTCCCACGCGCCAAGCTTCGTTTTCGCAAGAGCGTCCTTTGACTGACCGTGCAGACTAAACAACTGTATCTGATGATAAATATCCTCGTTGTCCACGCCGTCTATGGTGCGCCATGTCAGCGCACCGCCTTCTGCAGTGGTGAAATTTTTAACCGCATGGAAGCTGAAGCTCGAAAAATCGGCAATGCTGCCTATCATTTTTCCGTGGTACTTCGCGCCGAAAGCATGGGCGGTATCAGCACACACGGCAACTCTGCCGATAGCCTTCTGTATATCGTTGGACGGTTTGAAAAGATTTTTTTTACGTTCGACTATCTCAAAAATACGGTCATAGTCACAGGGAACGCCGCCGAGATCAACGGGAATTACAGCCTTTGTCTTTTCAGAAAAAGCGGCTTCAAACGCGTCATAATCCCACTCGCGGCAATCCCTCTGAGAATCCACCATGACAATTTTTGCACCGACATGGGCGATTACGGACGCAGATGCGGTATACGTGTAGGCGGGAACTATGACTTCATCCCCGGGACCTATGCCGAGCACACGGAGTGCCATCTCTCCGCAAGCGGTCTGCGAATTAAGGCAAACGCACTTTTCGACGCCGACCCAATCCGCAATCAGTCTTTCAAGCTGCTTTGTGCGCGGTCCCGTGGTAATCCAGCCGGAACGCAATGCTTCGGCAACTTCGTTTATTTCAGCCTCTGTAATGTCAGGAGGACTGAAAGGAATCATTTTTTTATTTTCAGACATAGTAATTTACCCCTTTTTTGTTACAACAATATATTAAACGGAAAATTTTGAATTTACTACCGCTCTTTCTTGCGGTGTTTTCCGCATACGAAAAACACTGTCCGTCATTCCGCCACTGCATTCATTTGCTGTTTTTCATTATTTGCCGCAAGTGCCGCCTGTTCTTCAAATACCGCGCCCTTATCCTCCGAGCCGTGTTTACCGGCAGGGTGATAAGTAGTTACGACACTTCCGACAAGCGACCGTATTTCGTTTTCCCTGCCGTCATATGCGGCATCGGTAAGCATGCGGAGCTGCCCCAGAAACGTATCTGTGTTAAACGGAATAGGTTTTCCGATATGTATAAGTTTATTCGGAGTGGTACGCATACCCTCCTCACTCATCAGCTTTTCTTCGTACAGTTTTTCACCCGGACGAAGACCGGTATATTTTATTTCGATGTCGATATCGGGACGCAGTCCTGACAGCTTGATAAGGTTTCTCGCAAGCGTGTCAATCTTCACCGGAGAACCCATGTCGAGCACGAATATCTCACCGCCCTTGGCATATGTGCCCGCCTGAAGCACGAGCGACGCCGCCTCGGGAATAGTCATAAAATAACGGATGATGTCGGGATGCGTCACCGTGACAGGACCGCCTTTGGCGATCTGCTCCTTAAAGCGCGGCACGACCGAGCCATTGCTGCCGAGAACATTTCCGAAGCGCACCGCCACAAATTCCGTTTTTGCATACTCAACGACTTTGCCGCTGTCGACTGCGTCGGAATATTCATCATTGCCGTGCACCTGAATCATATGCAGCTCGTCGGTCTTACCGTCGCGTATTTTGCGGTCAAACGTTTGAATTATCATTTCGCAAAGACGCTTCGACGCACCCATTATATTCGTAGGATTCACAGCCTTGTCGGTCGAGATGAGAACAAAACGCTTGCAGCCGTTGGTGACTGCGGCATACGCAGTCTTGTATGTGCCGATGGCATTATTCTTAACGGATTCGCACGGGCTGTCCTCCATCAGCGGGACATGCTTATGCGCCGCCGCATGGTACACGACATCAGGTCTGTACTTTTTGAAAACCTGAGTTATGCGTCGGCTGTCCCTGACGGAACCGATAAGAACCACCAGATTCAGTTCCGGGTATTTGTCGCGCAATTCAAGCTGAATCGCATGCGCGTTATTTTCGTAAATATCAAATATGATAAGCTGCTTAGGCTCGTGCGAAGCGACCTGACGACACAATTCACTGCCGATGGAACCGCCGCCGCCCGTGACGAGAATGACCTTGCCTTTGATAAAGCCGTATATCTCGTTCATGTCGACCTGAACGGGCGCACGTCCGAGCAAATCTTCGACGGCAACGTCTTTCATCTGGCTCACATCCACTTTTCCGGTCACGAACTGGAACATTCCGGGCAGATTTTTCAGTTCGCAGCTCGTTTCCTTGCAGATGTTGAGAATATCCCTGCGCTGCGCTGCTGTCGCACTCGGAATGGCAAGGAATATCTTTTCTATACGGTACTTGTTAACATTATCTAGTATATCATCTCTGCCGCCGACTATCTGAACACCCTCCATATAGCAGCCGTGCTTGTTTTTATCGTCGTCGATAATGCAGCAGACGCGATCCTTAACCTCTTTTGCGCTCTGCAAATCACGCAGAATCATTCTGCCGGCGGAGCCTGCGCCGATAAGCATGACACGGCTCGCTTCGCTGCCGTGCTGTGCACTCAATATCCTGTTGCGTTCAAAGCGGACAAAGCGGTACGCGAACCGTACAGACAGCGAAATCGCCGACTGTATCATAAAACCACCGATGTAGTACGAGATGGGCATACGCTCAAAAAACACCGTAATACCGACGACATGCAAAACGCCGAGTACCAACGATGCGACGACTGTTCTCTCCAGCTCGTTAAAACTGGCAAACTTCCAAACACTGCGGTAAAGCCTGAACGCGCCGAACACGATAACGCATACGACGGCATATCCGGGTATAAATTTAAGAAAAGAGGTAAGATAATGATTCGGTATATGCGAATAAACGCCGTCAAATCTTATCCAAAGTGCAGCAAAATATGCTATTACCGGCGCGATAAGATCGCACAACACGAGTAAAACAGACGCAACATGAAAAGAATCAAAACACGACTTTTTCTTTTCACCGGCAGATATATTATCTTTTTTCATTTTTCTGTGTTCTCCCCCGCAATTCCAATTTCACAAAACGTCTGTTTTATGAAAAATCAATCGGAATTCTTTCTTTTACACGCTGTTTAGAGCGCGGTTAAGCATCCATGATGCGTCCGGACAAAAAAACCGTCCGAATTTACAGTTTTCGTTCATACAAAGAAAAACTGCAAATATATATTTAGTGATAGTGTTCTTCGTAATTGACACACGCCGGCAGCATTCCGAATAAAGACAAGAAAAGCACCCGCATGCTTGCAAAATAATTATAGCCTATTGAGATGCTTTTGTCAATTAAAATACGGAAATCGACAAATTTATTACAAACTATTACAGATTCATACACAATTTCAGTGGACAGGTACGACAAAATATGTTACATTCACACTTAATTTTTAATACTGCTTCCGAGATTTTACCGGAAAGAATTCAAACGGCAGTGCGAACCGCGGCAAAAAACTTTGACGGAAACATATACGAAATACGGCTTTATGCAAACGGCGGTACGACTCTCACTACGTGCAGCGGGACAAAATATGTTACAAAACGCGGTATTCTTTCGGACAACCCCGACGAAAGTCTGCGTCCGACTGCGGAAGAAACGGAACTTACGGTGATGAAAGCCGCCGGCTGGTCGCCGTTTGCGCATGAGGACGAAATAAGAAAAGGATACATAACATTCGGCGGCGGCATAAGAATGGGGCTCGGCGGCGAATGCGGCGGAACGGGCGCGCCGACCGTAAGAGGAGTAACATCGGTAAACATACGCATTCCCTGCATGTACGGCGACACCGCGCCGGGACTTTACGACGAATATTTTTCCGGGATAGCGAGCGGACTGCTCGTCGCGGGCGAACCCGGCAGCGGCAAGACTACATTTCTGAAAAAAGCGATGCGTTGCCTCGCCGAAGCGGGAATGCGCGTTTGCGCGGTTGATGAGAGGCGCGAGTTTTTCGGGCACTGCGCGCGGGAAAATTCAATGCCTAATATCGATATTGTAAGCGGCGGGACAAAAGCGGCAGGCATTATGCGTGCCGTACGGCTTCTTTCGCCGGAATACGTCATATGCGACGAAATAGGCACGGACGGTGAAAGCGAAGCGGTCAGGCTATGCTTGAACAGCGGTGTAAAATTCATCGCAAGCATGCACGCGGGCAGCCTTGAGCAGCTCATCAGACGCGAACAGTT
The DNA here is from genome assembly GCA_963657065.1 of bacterium. Lineage (GTDB taxonomy): Bacteria > Bacillota > Clostridia > Oscillospirales > Acutalibacteraceae > RUG806. Next base: position 13,704 of record CAVKLD010000020.1, on the reverse strand, counting down.
CAAAACACTGTTCGCCGAAGGAATTTTCGACCGTGTGATTTTCCTTGACGGCACGCGTCCAGGCAGATTAATGCGCGAATATTCTTTTTCGGAGGTAAAAAATGCGATACGCGGGACTGATTTTAATATGTATACCAACGGCTCTTGCAGGCGTACTTTATGCATCGGAGATGAAGAAACGCGCGAAACTGTGTTCGCTGCTTGCGGAACTTTTAAGTGACACGGCGCGGTTTATCGACGAAACGGGAGCGGACGTATACGGGGTAATGAGATATATCTCTCAAAAACAAAAATACGCCGAATCGGATTTTCCAGAAAATCTGCTGCGCGTACTCTCCGATGGACAGGATCTGCAAAAAGCATGGAGAGAATGCTCATTAAACGACGGCGCAATATCGTCACTTTCGTACGACGAACGCGAAATTTTCATTTCGTCGTGCGAGTGCTTTGAATCCGCAACGGCAAACGAAGCATCGCAAAGACTGTCAAAATTTGCAGCATATCTTTCGAAAGCGGCAAAGGAAGAAAGAAAACGGTCGGTAAAAAACGGGGGCGCAGCCGCGGGACTGTCTTTTCTCGGCGCGGCGGCTCTGTTTATAATTCTTGTGTAAAACGGAGGACAGAAATGAACATCGACATTATCTTCAAAATTGCGGCTGTCGGTCTTATTGTAGCGGTGATAAATCAGGTGCTCACCCGCTCCGGACGCGAGGAATACACGATGATAACGACACTTGCGGGAATAATAATCGTACTGATGATGATACTCCCCTACATCGGCACGTTTTTTGACTACTTAAGGACGGTGTTTGACCTGTGACGGCTCGTATTGCGGCTCTTGCGGTGTGTGAAACGGTATTGTACCTGCTCCTGAAAAGATACAAACCCGAAATGTGTCCGTTGTGCGAGATAAGCGCAGTCATTGCGCTGTTTTTCATGATGATGCCGGAAATAAAACAGCTCAAAACGCTGATATCGGAACTTGCCGGATCGGCGGGGGTGCAGGGAGATTATCTCGGAATTATCCTGAAGGTGCTCGGACTCGCTGTCATTACCGAAATTTGCGCGGATATGTGCCGCGATTCGGGACAATCGGCGCTCGGAACAAAAATAGAGTTTTTCGGAACGGCATCGGTGCTCACCGCGTCGGTTCCGCTGTTCAAGGCTGCGCTGCAGCTTATTGCGGCGGCTGCGGGAGTGTAACATCATGAAAAAAGGACTTGTAATAATATTGTTTGTTATGATTTTAACGGTTGCACTGGCGCCGGAAGTATCTGCGGCGGACAATCCACGCAACTACTACGCCGACGTGTGGAACGAAATTGACGGTGAAACGAAGAAACTCATGGAATCGATAGGCATCACGCCGTACGCCGCCGATTTTTCGGACATGTCGCCTGAAAGAGTGATAAAAGCGGTAATATCACTGTTTTCATCCTCCGCCGTTGACGCACTGCCGAACTTCTGCACCGTGCTCGCCGTCATGCTTGCGGTAAGCCTTATGACATCGTTCGGTATAAAAACGGAAGGCATAAAACAGACAATCGAGTGCGCCGGATGCGCATGCATAATATTTACGGTGCTTGCCGTGTCAAACGGATTAACCGAGGCGGTAACGGGCGCAGTCAGCCTGACAGAAAACTTTATGCTCGGTGTCATTCCGGTTTTTGCCGGAGTTATCGCGATGAGCGGCTCTCCGACGCTTGCGTTGAGTTTCAACAGTGCGGTTCTTGCGTTTGCGCAGTGCATAAGCGGAGCGTTTTCGTCTTTTTTGCCGCCGTACACGTCAATAATAACATCCGTTGCGGCTGCCGGAGTCATAAATCCGTATTTCTCATGCGAAAAACTGACGTCGCTTATTAACAAAATCGCTTGCGGCACGGCATCGTTCGTTTGCTGCATTTTTGCGGCGGTGCTGTCGATAAAAGGCATCATTGCGGGGGCGGCGGACACAGTCACCGTAAAGGGACTGCGTTTTTTAATCGGCAGTTCGGTACCGGTTGTCGGCAGTGCGATAGGCGACGCTCTCAACTCCGTAATTGCGTCGCTCGGACTTATACGGCACTCACTGGCGGCTGTCGCACTCACCGCCGTTGCGCTTATCGCCCTGCCCGCGCTCGTAAAAATCGCGGTTTATAAAATTTCGCTGAATCTGTTGTCTGTGTTCTCCGACATTTTGTCGCTGAACAAAATAAGCGGATTTATCGATTCCGTAAACGGCATTTTCTCTCTCTATGCCGCAGCAGTGTGTTTCAACGCGTTTGTCTTCACAATAAGCACAGCAATTGTACTTACCGTTGCGAAATAGCGTTCTAAGCTCGGAAAACATACGATACACGGAGGCTCTTATGGATAAGCTCAAAAATTTTGCGCTGATGCTGCTTTTTGTTTCAGCCGCACTGGCAGCGGTGACTTTCCTGCTGCCCTCGGGACGCATTTCAAAATCGGCAAAAGCCGTACTGTCGGTCTTTATGACGCTGTGCGTCGCGTCGCCGATTTTCGGCGTAATAGGCAAGAACGGGGATGCACGTGCATTGCTCGACATTTTTTCGGGTTTTGACGCACCCGATATCTCGGAAAACGGGAGCGCGTTTGCAAAAGCCGCAGAAGAAAAAATAACTAACGCGCTCAGCGCACAACTCGAACAACTTACAGATATTCCGTACAATATTTCACTGAGTACTGATATCGGCGAAGATTTCGTCATAAACATAGAGAGTGTACGGATACAATTTTCGGAACGTCCCGACAATCTTGACGAAATCGCTTTTGCGCTTGAAAAAGAACTCGGCTTCATGCCGGAATTTGAGGTAGCGAACGAATGAAAAGAACGGTTTTTTTCGACAAACTCAAAAAGGACAAACGCATACTCGCCGTTGTCGGAATCGGTATTCTCGGGATGCTGCTTCTGCTCATATCCGAATCGGGCGTGTCCGACAAAACCGTCAAAAGCACCGAAGCGATGCCGTACGGCACGGATGCCGAAAACGAACTCGAACAGCGTCTTGAAAAACTGCTGTCGGGGGTAAGCGGCGTCGGAAAGGTCAGCGTGATGGTAACTCTCGACGGCACATGGGAAAACATATACGCAACGGACAATGAAGCGAAAGACGGTTCGGAAAAAGAAGAATACGTCACCGTGAAGGAAAACGGCAGCACCGTCGGGCTGCGTCTGCGCTCCGTATGTCCCGAGGTGAAAGGAGTGGGGGTGAGCTGCGAAGGTGCGGACAGCGCCGCCGTAAGGGAAAACGTCACTTCCCTTATCTGCGCCGCACTCGGCATACCGTCAAACAGGGTGTATGTCGCAAAGGCGGTTGAAAAAACAAAATAACCGGGAGGTCATTTTATGCATCTGTTACTCGGAAAGCGTCAACTCATACTTGCAGGACTTGTGGTAATGCTCGGTCTTGCGGTGTTTGTAAACTGGTATTACACCGGAACCGACAAACAGCTTTCGCCCGAAGGCGCGGCAGGTATCACCGAAAGCTCGCAAAAAAGCGGAAACGCGGAATACGTCAACGCCGAAGCCGAAGCAAACGTCGAAACTCAAACGGACGGCGATTATTTCGCATCGGTCAGAATGTCCCGAAACGCTCAGCGCGACAAATCAACGGAAGAACTCAAAGCCGTAATGGCAGGTGCCGGCGACGGCACGGATGCCGCGGAAAAAGCATCCGCCGCCATTGAAGAACTCGCAAACACATCGTCGGCGGAAACGAATCTCGAAAGTCTTGTTTCAGCCGCCACGGGGAGCGAATGCGTGGCAGTCATTTCGGAAAATTCCGTAAACGTTATCGTCACTCCCGACGCGCTCAACGATGACAATGTTCTGAAAATAAGCGATATCGTATCGAATGTATGCGGCGGCAAATACGAAAACGTACGAATTTCCGCCGCCGGCAATTGACAAAAAAAACAATCCGCAGTACAATTACCCTGATTTGCACTGCGGAGGTTTTTTATATGGTATTCAAAAAGACGGGCGAAAGCAACGGATTCACAATATTGAGCGATGACAACGGAAACACCGCCCTGTTCGATTTTATCGAGATGACAACGGTCGGCACGGATGAATACGCCGCACTGTACGAAACCGACACGGGCGACATTGTCATTCTGCGTATTGCGGAGGACGGTGCAGCCGAAACATACGAAACCGTGGACGACGACGATGTCTTTGAACGCGCATGCAGAGCGTTCGCGGAAGAATTTCCCGATGAATTTGATTTTTGACAACGCAAACGAACAAAACGCCGTACGGTCTTTCAAACCGGCGGCATTTTAATTTCTTGTCTGTTTTATTTACCGTGTGTTATCTCGCCGTGTTTCAGCCGCTCAGCTGTCGTGCGCAAGATTTGGTTTAACTGCGGTAAGAACAAATACGATGGAATTTTTCTCATACTGGTACGTGCCGAGTTCGGCGTTGTAAAAATATTTTCTCTCTCTGACACGGGGCAGCACATCATTTGTATCGGCGGGATCTATAATACTGCCCTCGGTGCAAAGAAAAGTCCCGTCGGAATACACTTCTATTATCTGCGCGGTATGGTCAATAGTGGGGATTCCGTCATGATATGTGCGCTCCTTGTTGCTCATGAACAGCATATCGCCGACCTCAGGTATGTAGCTCGACGCGTTCGCGGACGGATAATACATGCCCTGTTCGATAAGATCGTCGTAGAACTCGTGGAGAGTATACACCGTGCCTGCCTCCGGCGTATTGAAGTAGTAGTCCATAAGAACCGACGGAACAAAAACCTTAAACTCATTTTTCAGCAAGCCGTAATTTTTGCCGTAGTTTTTGAAAAGAGAATTATATTCCTCGATTTTCTGCAATCTTTCCGGGTCGAAATATGTGGGAGCAATGCGCTCTATCTCCGCGTCCGTATAACCTGCCTGTTTGAGCGCGGGACGGAACACCGCATTCACGGAATAGTAACAGCACCATTTATCCGCAGTCTTATACAACATATTTGCATAAATAACGTCAAATTCGGCAATATCGTTTACCCCGGCATGATAATACTTATGCGCCTGTGTATAGAGCGTGGATGCAAATGTCGATTCAAGCCCCACCGCAATGCGAAGAATTACACGGGCATCGTCGACCGTAATTACGCCGTCGCCGTTCATATCGGCGCATTTTTTTGTTTCTTCCGAAACGGACTCGAGTCCCACGGACATGCGGAGAACCGCCCTTGCATCATCAACGGAAACGCTGCCGTCGAAATTCACATCGCCGAGAACGGCGGCGAAAACCTGCGCGGGAAAAATGCAGATGCTTATAACGGCAAGCACCGCGCCGATTATTCTTTTAACTTTCTTTTTCATATCAAAAATCCACCTGCAAACTGTTTTGGCTACGTTATTAAAGCACCGATTATGTAAAATAAACTTAAAATCCGTCCAACAGCTATTTTAACACTTCCGCACGCTTAGAGCAATAACTTTTTTCGTCTTTCAAATAGTAAATGTCGGAAAGTGAATAATTATTACGGTTTTGTAATATGTTTTTATTTATAACGGTAGAAAATTGAAAAACAAAGGTGTATAATCCCAGTCAAGCGACACATACAAAAAAAGGAGTAAAACCCACATGGATATTATCGTTGCTGGATGCGGGAAAATCGGAACCGTTTTGATTGAAAGCCTTTCGGCAGAAGGGCACAACATAACGGCAGTCGACATTTCACAAGAAATTCTCGAAAAGACTATAACCACTTTTGACGTTCGCGGTGTGTCCGGCAGCTGCGCCGCATACGAAACACTGTCGGAAGCGGAAGCTGAAAAGGCGGACATATTTATTGCCGTTACGGATTCGGACGAACTCAATATGCTGAGCTGCTTTTTTGCGCGTAAGCTCGGCGCAAAACACACAATAGCGCGAATCCGCAAAGCGGAGTACAATGACCGCGAAAAAAATTTCATACGCGAAAAGCTCGAGCTTTCAAAGGCGATAAACCCCGACGCCGTGACGGCGAGGGAACTGTTCAATATGCTCGACCTGCCGTCTTCGGTAAAAATCGAAACGTTTTCGAGCAACAGTTTTGAAATGGCGGAGCTGCGTCTGAAACCGGATTCACCGCTTGACGGTCAGCGCCTTTGCGAACTTCGTGAAAAATACAAATGCACTTTCCTCGTCTGCGCGGTTCAGCGCGGCGGCGATGTGTTTATCCCCGACGGCAATTTCGTTTTGAAGAGCGGCGACAAGATAGGCATAACGGCATCGCCGCAGGAAACACAAAAGCTGCTGAAAAATCTGAATCTTACGCAGAAACATACGCGCAGCATCATGATACTGGGCGGTTCGCGCACGGCGTATTATCTTGCGAAACGGCTGTCCGCCGCCGGCATTTCCGTAAAAATAATCGAGCAAAACCATGATAAATGCACAGAACTTGCAAAAATGCTGCCTCCAAATGTGCCGGTGATAAACGGCGACGGCGCGGAGCATGACATGCTCATAGAAGAGGGCATAAAAAACACCGATGCATTCGTCGCACTCACGGGTATGGACGAGGAAAACATACTGTTTTCGTTCTTCGCAGCGTCGCAGAACGTGCCGAAAATCATAGCAAAAGTCAACAGCGAAGGACTCGGACAAATCGCCGAAAGACTCGGACTCGACTGCGTTGTTTCGCCGAAGCACATGATGAGTGAAGTAATCGTCCGTTATGCACGAATGATAGAAAACGCAACCGGCAACCATGTCGAAACGCTGTATAAGCTCATGGACGGCTCGGTCGAAGCGGTGGAATTTTCCGTAACAAACGACTTCCCCGCCGCGGAAGTTCCTCTGAAAAATCTCAATCTGCACAAGAATATTCTCATAGGCGGCATAATCAGACGCAAAAAATCAATAATCCCGACAGGCGACGACTGCATTATGCCGGGTGACCGTGTAGTCGTAATCGCCGACGAACTGCATCTGACGGATTTGTCCGACATTCTTCAATAAAACGGCGCAGCCGTAATATTTTCCGATAAACACTTTCCGATAGGAGATATAAAAAAATGAACCGAAAAATGGTTTTTCATATACTCGGACGCGTCATGACGTCATTTGCGGCACTGCTGCTTTTGCCGACTGCGTGCGCCGCATTCTACAGGGAAAAAACACTGCCGGCTTTCGGGATAACGATTGCCGTTTCGCTCGTACTCGGCATTACTCTCACGCTTACATGCAAAACGAAAAACAAAGACATTTTTGCAAAAGAGGGATTCACGATAGTCGCTCTCGCATGGATACTGGCGTCCGCAGTCGGCGCACTGCCGTTTTACATCTCGCGTGAAATCCCGTCGTACATAGACGCGTTTTTTGAAACGGTAAGCGGATTCACGACAACGGGCGCGTCAATTCTCCCCGATGTCGAATCCATGAGCAAGGGACTGCTGTTCTGGCGCAGTTTCACGCACTGGGTAGGCGGCATGGGCGTGCTCGTGTTCGTAATGATGTTTACGAATCTGTCGGACAGGTCGCTGCACATAATGCGCGCCGAAATGCCGGGGCCTATCATCGGAAAGCTCGTTCCCCGCGCAAAAGACACAGCGCGTATACTTTACATTATATATATAGTAATGACGATCGTCCTGGTAATTCTCCTCTGTCTTGGAGGAATGCCGCTGTTTGAGTCGCTGCTCCACGCGTTCGGTACGGCGGGCACCGGCGGTTTCGGCATAAAAGCCGACAGCGTCGCAAGCTACAACCCCTACCTGCAATGGGTAATAACAATATTCATGTTTTTGTTCGGCGTTAACTTCAATATCTACTATCTGATTTTGATAAAGCGTTTCCGCGCCGCCGCGAAAAGCAGTGAATTCTGGACGTATTTCGGAATTGTCGGCGTGTCTACGGCGATAATAACCGCAAATATTTTTTCAATGAGCGGTTCTTTCTCAAAGGCACTGCGCGATGCTGCTTTTCAAGTGTCGTCCATAATCACCACAACGGGATATTCCACCGTCGACTTTGATTTATGGCCGTCGCTTTCAAAAACAATATTGCTCATTCTGATGCTGATAGGCGCATGCGCGGGTTCAACCGGCGGCGGTTTCAAGGTATCACGCGTAATTATAATTTTCAAAATGATTAAACGCGAGTTCGTAAAGCTGCTGCATCCGAGAAGCGTGCGCGTGATACGCTTTGAGGGCAAGCCGCTCGACGAAACGACGGTATCGAACACGGGCAGTTATCTTGCGGTCTACTCGGTCTGTTTCCTGACAATACTTTTAACCGTGACGGTTGACGGTTTTGACTTTGAAACGAATTTTTCCGCCGTTGCATCGTGCTTTAACAACATAGGTCCCGGTCTTGCCAAAGTCGGGCCGATGCTGAACTTCTCATGCTATTCGCCGTTTTCGACTTTCGTGCTCTCTGTGGCAATGCTCCTCGGCAGGCTTGAGATATTTCCGCTGCTCCTCGCAGCCACGCCGTCGACGTGGTCAAGGAAAAACTGAAAAAGAAAAACCGAAAAAATACACCTGCGAAACGACGCTCCTCAAAAAAAGCCGTTTCACAGGTGTTTTTTAATTTTCAAAATCAAACTGATACACTTCACGCCGACAAAATCATTGAAAAAAAAAGTCAAATGATGTATCATATACAAAAATATCCAAAAGGTCAAATTTAACATGCGAAATTATATTATCGGAAAAAACGATGCAGGGCAGCGGCTCGACAAATTCATCACAAAAACACTCCCGTCACTGCCGAAATCACTGCTTTATAAATATCTGCGCCTGAAAAGAATTAAATTAAACGGCAAAAAAGCAGATATTGCCGTGCGCCTGAAAGAAGGCGACAGCGTAGATATGTATATTAACGACGAGTTTTTTGCCGAAAAGGAAGAAAAGTATTCCTTCCTCAGCGCGGGAAAAAACCTTGACATAATATACGAAGATGAAAACATTTTGCTGCTCGACAAAAAAATAGGTTTACTCTCCCACCCGGACGAAGGCGAGTACGTCGACACGCTCATCGGCAGGGTGCAGCGGTATCTCTACGAAAAAGGGGAATATGACCCCAAAAGCGAAGCCTCGTTCACACCTGCGCTTGCGAACAGAATCGACCGCAATACCGGCGGCATCGTGATGGCTGCAAAAAACGCGGAGTCGCTGCGCATACTGAATGAAAAAATCAAACTGAGAGAAATCAAAAAACTGTATCTGTGCATTCTCATCGGCTGCCCGTCCGAGAAAAGCAAAACGCTCTGCGGTTATATGACAAAGGACGAGAAGCAAAACAAAATATCGGTGCTGACGTCCCCCGCACCGGGAGCACGTGAAATGAAAACAAAATATACCGTGCTGGCAACAAAAGGCGGAGTTTCGCTTGCGGAAATCGACCTTCTTACCGGACGCACACACCAGATAAGGGCACATATGGCGTCGATAGGATGTCCTCTTCTCGGCGACGGCAAATACGGCACAAACGCGCAGAACAAAAAATACGGCGGATACAAAAAACAGTGTCTTTATTCATACAAAACCGTATTTGAGTTCGAAACGGATGCGGGACTGCTGAACTACCTGAAAGGCAGGAGCTTCAAAGCGGAAAACATTTGGTTCCGCGATGCTTTCTATAACGGTACGCTGCTTGCGTCACCGTCGACACACAACAAATAATCACTTTATCATTTCTGCGAATTGGGCTTCGTCTATGACGCGAACGCCCAGTTCGTTTGCTTTTCGCAGCTTGCTGCCGGCGTTTTCACCCGCAAGCACGATGCTCGTTTTCTTCGAAACGGATGACGAAGTTTTGCCGCCGAGCCGCTCAATTATTTCACTCGCTTCATCACGCGTATGCATCGAAAGAGTACCCGTGAGGACAAACGTCATGCCGGAAAAACGCGTGTCCGACGCATCCGCAAGACTCGTCATGTTAACTCCGTATTCTTTAAGACGTGCGACAAGAGTTTTTGTTTCGGGCAGTGAAAAAAATTCAACCACGCTCTGCGACATGACATTGCCGAATCCGTCAATTTTTAGAATATCGTCCTCCGACGCATTCATAACGCCGTCAAGCGAACCGAAAGAAGCGGCAAGCAGCTTTGCGGCTTTTGCACCTATATTGTCGATTCCGAGCGCAAAAAGAAGCCTCGAAAGGTCGTTGGCTTTTGATTTTTCAATCGAATTGATGAGATTCGCCGCGGATTTTTCGCCGTGCCGGTCAAGCAAGGCGATCATATCGGCGTTCAGCGTATATATATCCGCAGAATCGTGAATCATACCATTGTTTATCAGCGTTTCGCAGACGGCGTCGCCCATTCCCTCGATATCCATCGCGTCGCGAGAACAGAAATGTATAAGATTGCGCAAAAGCTGAGCCGGACACTCGGGATTGCGGCATTTAAGCGCACTTGCGCCCTCGTCGCGAAAAACTCTTGCGCCGCATGACGGACATGTATCGGGCATTTTGAACACGGGCGACGCGTCATTGTGCATTTTCACCGCCGCCACTTCGGGGATAACGTCACCGGCCTTGCGCACGGTTATCGTATCACCGAGCGACAGACCGAGACGGTCAATCTGTTCCTGATTGTGCAAAGTGGCGCGTGAAACCGTCGACCCCGCAAGAAAAACGGGTTCAAAACACGCCGTAGGCGTAAGCACGCCCGTGCGCCCCACCGACACCTCGATATCGGTCAGCACCGTATCCTTTTCTTCCGGAGGGTATTTGTAAGCTATCGCCCAGCGCGGGAATTTCGCCGTACTGCCGAGCTTTTTTCTTTTTTCAAGGTCGTCAACCTTGATTACCGCACCGTCTATATCAAATTCGAGTTCGCTGCGCAAAGACCCTATCCGTTCAAGTTCCTGTTCCGCCTCAGTTATATTTTTGCACGGAGTAAAAAACGGTACGGTGACAAAACCAAGACGTTTCAGCAGTTCAAGACTCTGTCTGTGTCCGGTTATCTCCGCCCCCTCTATTCGCTGAACATTAAAGACAAAAATGTTCAATTTTCTCTGCGCCGTAACCGACGGATTTTTCTGACGCAGACTCCCCGCCGCCGCATTTCTCGGATTCTTAAACGTTTTTTCGCCGGCAAGCTCCTGCTTTTCCGCAAGCTCGAAAAACACGTCGCGGCGCATGTAAACTTCACCGCGCACTTCGACAAAAGGCAGAGCCTCGTTCAAACGGAGAGGAATCGTTTTAACCGTTTTCAGGTTTTCGGTTATATCCTCGCCGACATCGCCGTCGCCGCGCGTAGAACCGCGAGTAAACACACCGTCCGTATACTCGAGCGACACGGATAATCCGTCAATCTTCGGCTCGACGACATACCCCGTATCGCCGACGGCATCGGCAACGCGTTTGTCAAAATCCTCTATTTCACCGAAATCAAACGCATCGAGAAGACTTTCCATGCGCACCTCGTGCACAACGCTTTCAAATGTGTTTTCGGCTTCGCCGCCGACACGTGATGACGGAGAATCAAGACGTTTCAGCGCGGGAAATTCGTTTTCGAGTCCGATAAGTTCACGTGACATCATGTCATACTCATAGTCCGAAACGTCACTTTCGTTTTCGACATAATACCGATAGCTTAATCGGTTAAGACGTTCGGTCAGTTCATCTATACGTTTTTTTGCCTGTGCTTCGTTCATGCTGTTCCCTCCGGTAAAATATGCGTTGTAATTTTACCACTTCCCACCTGCAAAATCAATAAAGGGAGCTTAAAAATTGTTTTTTCGGGAGAAGAAAAAAAGCCGCCGCAGATGCGGCGGTGACTTAGGAAAACATTGAAGCAAGGAACGGTATAGCTTAACGGCTATGCCGTTCTTTGCTCTTTTTTACTTGTGCTGCGGGCATTTTCGATTGCCCGTGTGAAGTCAAATGCACCGATGAAGTTATAGACGATGGTGATTTCCCGCGTTCTGGATTTCTTGTAAACATGGGAAACTTCGATCCTGTCAATGAAAGCTCGGAGAACAGCCGCGTCAAGCTCCTGCAAATCCGTGTACTTCTTCACGGCAGCGATAAACGCCTTGACATTGGTTTTCTGCTGCTCCTGCTGCTTTAGGTCTTTGCGCAGGACATCTGCCATTGATTTCAGGTTGCTTTGTTCCAACTCGTAGTCATGGGACATTTTGATAAATCGTTCGTCTGACAGCTTGCCGATCACGTTGTCCTCATACAGTCGGGAGATAATGCGGTCAAGCTCGGCAATCCGCGTGTCCGCCTTTGCCAGCGTTTCACGCTTCCGAACAAACTCTGCATCCCTGTCCCGCATATCGCTCTCGGCTGCGTCCTGAATGAACTCCGCTTCATGCTCCGAAACATAGGAAATTGCTTCCCGCAGATTTCGCAGAACAATTTCATGCAGCACGACGTTCTTGATAGAATGGGTCGTGCAGAGATCCTTGCCCTTGCGGTAGGTAGAGCAAATAAAGTATTTCTGGTTCTCTGCAAAGTTGGTAGCGCGGCATTGATACATTTTGCCGCCGCACTCTGCGCAATACAGAAGCCCGGAGAACATACCCATTTCACCCATCTTGGTAGGACGGCGACGCGCTTTGCGAATGTTCTGAACAATCAGGAACACGCTTTCCTCAATGATCGGTGGCTGGGTGTTCTCGAAGATCACCCAATTCTCAGGGTCATTCCAGATTTTCTTCTTGCTCTTGTAGGACTTCTTTGTGGTCTTGAAGTTTACTGTATGCCCCAGATAGTCTACGCGCTCCAAAATGCGGGAAACCGTTTCATTTGTCCATTTGTACGGGTCTGCTGTCGGCTTGTTGCTGGTCGGCAGACCTTTCGCATGGCAATAGGCGGTTGGGTTCAAGATTTGCTGCTGTTTGAGCCATTTAGCAATCTGCGTGGGGCCTTTGCCGGACGCGCACAGGGAAAATATCTTCTGTACGACGGCTGCGGCTTCTTCATCGACGATCCATTTCTTTTTGTCCTCAGGACTTTTCATATACCCATAGGGAGGAATGGTCGTCAAATGCTCGCCGGACTTGCCATTGCTCTGCCATGTAGCACGAATCTTTTTAGAGGTATCGCGGGCATACATTTCGTTGAACACATTAAGGATCGCGGTAAACTCACTTTCGCCGCGTGTGCTGTCCACGCCGTCATTGACGGCAATGAAATGAACGCCAAACTCCGGGAAAACAACATCGGTATACATTCCCACTTGGAGATAATCGCGCCCGAAGCGGCTCATGTCCTTTACGATGACGCGCTTGATCCGTCCTGCCTTGATGTCGGCAAGCATACGCTGGAAGCCCGGACGGTTGAAGTTTGTGCCGGAATAACCGTCATCCTCGTCATAATGGCGGTAGGCGGTAATCCCGTGATCCTTGCAGTAGCGTTCCAGAATCTTCTTCTGGTTCGCTATGGAGTTACTTTCACCATCCAGCTTATCTTCCTGCGAAAGGCGCTCATACAGAGCGGTCAGACCTTCTTCCTCTGCTTCCGCAGATAGCCCCTTGGCGTAGAACTGCAAAACATTATCGCGGATCACGCTGCGAAGCTCATTGCTTAAACTGTCCTGCGGCTTCAAGCTCTGAAAGGTAAATCCCGTCACCTGCACTCACCGCCTTTCTCGGAAGAACTGCGGTAGGCATTGACAATGCCGCGATACAGTTCTCGACAAAGGGACAGATCGCCGTCCGTAATGGAGCAAATCGCAATACCGCGCTGCTCCATATCATCAAGGAACTGCACCGCTGCAAGATAGCTGCGGTAAAGTCGGTCAAGCG
>CAVKLD010000019.1:0-29125 GCA_963657065.1 bacterium | reverse complement strand
TGACATGAAAAAATTAGGCGCATCAACGCCTAACGATTACTTTTATTAATTTAAACTGTCAAACTCCCGACCGCAATATGTAAATCGCTTGTTGCGCGGGCATTTTGTGTAACAAACGCTTGACAAGTCCGTTTTTATGCGGTATAATTTCCGCATATAAGGCTATGACGAAGAAAAGTAGCGCAAAAGAGCGTTTGCAGAGAGTGCGGGCAGGTGGGAACCGCGCATCGGCGTTTGCGTGAAGAACACTTCGGAGCTTCAATCCGAAAGGACGCAGTCCCGGTAGGTGCGACGGCGGCGTTCCGTTATCGGCAATGGCTTTCCGCAATATGCGTGAAGCAAAAGAGGCTCGCGAAATGCGGGCAATGTAGGTGGTACCGCGGGTTGCAGCTGCTCGTCCTATGGTTGGACGACGGCTGTTTTTTTATAATCAAACGTTTTGTCTGTTCGAGCTTTCGAGTTGAAAAACGTGCAATTTTACGGAGGAATTGTTATGAAACACATCGACATCAAGGACATTTTTGCAAAAAAGGAATTTGTAGGCGAACACGTTACCGTCTGCGGTTGGGTTCGCACGGCGCGTGATTCGAAAAACGTCGCATTTCTTGCACTCAACGACGGCACGACGCTTGAGCATCTGCAGATTGTCATCGATAAAAACGGCTCGTGCGTTCTCCCCGAAGACGCGACGAAGCTCGGCACGTCGCTCAAAATAGTCGGAAAAGTCGTCGCAAACGAAAATCACGGCGCACCCGAGATTAACGCGGAAGAAATAACCGTGCTCGGCGTTTGCCCGCCCGACTACCCCTTGCAGAAGAAGTTCCAGAAACTCGAAACTCTGCGCGAAATTCCGCATATCAGAGTCCGCACGAACACGTTCAACGCTGTTTTCAGAGTGCGCTCCGTTATGGCGGCTGCTATCCACCGCTTCTTCCAGGAGAGAGGTTTTGTATATGTGAACACGCCCCTTATCACGGGTTCGGACTGCGAGGGTGCGGGTGAAATGTTCAAAGTCACGACAATCGGCTACTCTGACAAGTACAAGAGCGCGGAGGAGTACTACGCCGACGATTTCTTCGGCAGGAAAGCGGGACTGAGCGTTTCCGGTCAGCTTGAGGGTGAGGTCGCCGCGATGGCTCTCGGCAAAATTTACACGTTCGGACCGTCTTTTAGAGCCGAAAAAAGCAACACTCTGCGTCATGTTGCGGAATTTTGGCATGTTGAACCGGAAATTGCATTTTGCGAGCTGCCTGACCTCATTGAGTTCGCGGAAGAAATGATAAAATATGTTATATGCGACTTTATGGAAAAATGCCCCGCAGAGCTTAAATTCTTTGAGGACAGATTCGAAAAAGGTCTTACCGAGAAGCTCCTGAACGTTGTTAACAACGATTTTGCCGTCGTGGACTACACGGATGCTATCGAAATGCTCAAAAAAACTGATGTGCAGTTTGAATATCCTGTTGATTGGGGCTGTGATTTGCAAAGTGAACATGAAAGATACATAACGGAAAAAATTTACAACAAACCCGTATTTCTTATTAATTATCCGAAAGATATCAAGAGCTTCTACATGAAGCAGAATCCCGACGGCAAGACGGTTGCCGCGACCGACCTGCTCGTGCCGGGCGTCGGCGAAATAATCGGCGGCAGTGAGAGAGAATCCGACCTCACGAAGCTGCTCAACGCGATGCAGGAAAAGGGAATGTCGACCGACGATTACAAAGATTATCTCGATTTGCGGAAATACGGCACCGTCCCGCACGCCGGCTTCGGACTCGGTTTTGAACGCATCATCATGTATTGCACCGGTATGCAGAACATCAGAGACGTTATATTCTATCCCAGAACCGTCGGAAACATTCGATAAATGCGAAAAGATTCCGCGTGTGAAGTAAACTGTTGCACGGCTTCGTCTGGCGGACGATCGCTGCATGGGTTGCAATTTACATCCTGTGTTAACGTGTATTAAAAAACGCAAAGGTAAGGAGAATAAAAAATGGCAAGAACTATGGTTTTTCCCGAAAATTATACATCTGCGCTGTCACAGCGCAACACACAAAAAGCCATTAAGCTGATAAAAGACACATTTCAAGTGAAGTTGGCTGAAGCGTTGAACCTCGACCGTATAACCGCGCCCGTCATGGTTACCCGCGATTCGGGTATCAACGATGACCTCAACGGCGTTGAACGCAAAGTCCATTTTACCATGAAAGAGATCCCGGGCATTGCCGAAGTTGTGCAAAGCTTGGCAAAATGGAAAAGAATGGCTCTCGGCAAGTACGGCTATGAGCCGGACGTCGGTATTTACACGGACATGAATGCTATTCGCCGTGATGATGATTGCGATAATTTGCATTCTCTCTTCGTCGACCAGTGGGACTGGGAAAAAGTGATAACACGCGAAGACAGGAACACGGACTACCTCAAGAGCACCGTAAAAAAAATCGTCGGTGCACTCAAGGAAACAAATAATGTTCTTCGTGAAAAATATCCGATACTTTCCTGCGACGTAAACGACGAGGTGTTTTTTATCACAACACAGGAACTTGAGGATATGCACCCCGATATGACGCCAAAGCAGCGCGAAAATGAGATTGTGCGCAAATACGGCACGGTATTTCTCATGCAGATAGGTGACAAGCTGAAAAGCGGAATCAAACACGACGGCAGAGCACCCGATTACGATGACTGGTCACTCAACGGCGACATACTTCTGTGGAATGACGTGTTAAAGTGTGCATTTGAGATATCGTCCATGGGAATCCGTGTGGACGAAAAGAGCCTGCACGAACAACTCGAAAAGGCTGATGCTCTTGAGAGAGAACAGTTCCCGTATCACAAGGGGATTTTGAACGGAACATTGCCGCTCACGATAGGCGGCGGACTCGGTCAGTCGCGCATTTGCATGCTCCTGCTCGGCAAGGCTCACATCGGCGAAGTTCAGGTTTCTATCTGGCCCGATGATATGCGCAGCGAGTGCGAAGCGCATAATATAACGTTGCTTTGATACGGCAAAAAACGGCAATATGAAAACGGACCGTTTCGGGGAGCTTCACCCCGCAGTCAATTTGATACACATTTTGCTTGTTTTGGCATTTACGATGACGCTGCGCCATCCTGCGGCGCAGCTCATTTCTTTTTTGTGCGCCCTTTTTCGTCTTGCGCTCGGCGGCGAAAAAAAACGGGCGCTGTTTGTGGTTGCCGGGGGGATTCCCGCCGCCGCGCTTGCCGCGGTGATAAACGCGCTTTTTAACCGCACCGGTGATACTGTTTTGTTCCGTCTGCCGTCCGGAGCGGGTGTTACGCTTGAAAGCACGCTCTACGGAGTGTCGTCGGGGGTCATGCTCATAACCGTTCTCGCGATTTTTGCCGTTGTTGAACGCACTCTTGACGAAGAACGCATTACGGCACTGTTCGGACGGCGTTTTCCGTCGCTTGCGCTTCTTTTGAGTATGACTTTTCACGCCGTGCCTTCGTTTGTACGGCGTGTGACGGAATTAAACGCACTGCGCCGTCCCGTGCAAAAAAGTGTGACGGACGGCAGTTTGCGGCAGCGCATGCAAAACGGCGCAGAAATTTTGTCAACCGCGATGCGCATAAACCTTGAAAGCGTTTCGTTGACGGCGGAGAGTATGAACAGTCGCGGATACGGACTTGAGGGACGGACTTTTTTTTCGCAATACCGCTTTTCGGTGCGTGACGCAACCGTTCTCTGCTGTATTTTGATTTTCGGCGCGGCTGTGCTTGCGTTTGCCGTAAAAGGCGGCTTTTTATTTGATTTCTTTCCGCGCTTGACAATGCCGCGTTTTGATGCATTAAGTTTTGCGTCATGTCTTGCATACGTGCTATTGTGCGTTCTTCCCGTCGCTTATAATTTAACGGAGGTGATTCGGTGGACTGTTTCACGCTCGAAAATCTGAGTTTTGCGTATGAGGGCAGCGTTGAAAATTCCCTTGATAACGTGTCGCTTGCGTTTCCCGAAGGGTCGTTTACCGTGATTTGCGGTGAGTCGGGCAGCGGAAAATCAACGCTTCTGCGTTGTTTGAAAACTTCTCTCGTTCCGCGGGGGCGTGTTTCCGGCAAGGTTCTCTTTCGCGGGACTGTCCTTTCGCAGACCGATGCGCGCACTCAGGCGGCAAAAATCGGTTTTGTGTCGCAGTCGCCTGAAGCGCAGACCGTGACCGATACGGTGTGCCGTGAACTTGCGTTCGGGTTGGAATGCGTCGGTGTATCTCCCGACGTTGTTCGGCGCAGGGTTGCCGCTGTTGTTGGTTTTTTTGGACTAAGTGACATATATTATCGCAAAACAAGCGAACTTTCGGGCGGTCAAAAGCAGCTTTTGGCACTTGCCGCCGTTACCGCGCTGGCACCCGATGTGATATTGCTCGATGAACCGACGGCGCAGCTTGACCCGCTTGCGGCATATTCTTTTTCGGAAATGCTTGCGCGGCTCAACCGTGAAATTGGCGTTACCGTGGTGATTGCCGAGCAGCGTCTTGAGAATGTTTTGCCTTTTGCGTCAAACGTTGCGGTGCTTGATGGCGGGCGTGTTGTCTGTTGTGCCGCGCCCGACGGAATTGCCGCTTGCCTGAAAAGAAGCGGCAGCACGATGATTGATGCGATGCCCGCGCCCGTGCGGATGTTTTTTGCCCTCGGCGGAAACGGCAAATGTCCCGTTTCGGTTGCCGACGGACGCACTTATTTAAATGACTATATATTTAAACATTATAATGGTAACAATAATAGTTATAGTAACAGAAATAACAGCGATAATAACGGCAGCCGCTGCTGTCTAAAAATCGGCGGCGGTTTGTGTATGGAAAACGACAGACACAATGATACACTGCGCGTGTCTTTGTATAAAAAGCAAAACTTTTTGAAACGCGAATGCAAGGACGGACAGACGGAAGATGCTGTCCGGGCGGAGAATTGTTATTTCCGATACGGAAAAAATGACGGTGATGTCGTTAAAGATTTTTCGTTTGCACTTCGCAAAGGCGAGTTTTTCGCGCTGCTTGGCAGTAACGGATCGGGCAAGACAACCGCGCTTAATTTGCTTGCAGGCGTAAAAAAGCCGTATTCCGGCAAAATTCGCACATTCGGGCGTGTCGGTATTCTTCCCCAAGAGCCGCGAATACTTTTTTCAAAGGAAACTGTGCGCGGCGAAATTATACATGTGCTGTCCGAAAAAGCAGAACAGTCCGATGTTGATGTAAATAAAATTGCCGAACTGTGTAAAATCGAACACTTACTAAACCGCAACCCGTATGATCTCTCCGGCGGTGAAACGCTTCGCGCCGCACTTGCCGTTGTGCTTGCGGGGAAACCCGATATTCTGTTTCTTGACGAACCGACAAACGGCACGGATGCTGCATTCAAGAAACATTTTGCGCGTCTTCTCCGCGATTTGCTGCAGCGGGGTGTAAGCGTTTTTGCAGTCAGTCATGACGTTGAATTTTGTGCCGAGCATGCCGACAGGTGCGGACTGTTTTTTGACGGCTCGATAATATCCGACGGTACGCCGACGGAGTTTTTCTCCGACGGCAGTCTGTATGCCACGGCTGCGGCGCGGATGTCGCACGGAATTATTGAAAATGCCGTCACCGTGAAAGATATTTTGACCGCGCTTGGCGATACAAACGAATTGCAGCCGTGCCGACGGGAGCAGGGCGGTGAAGATATATTGGATACGGCAGACGCTGCGCAAAATGATTTTTCAGATGCAAACGGCGCAAAAATGCCTTTGCCCGCCGACGATGCACCGGTTGCGTTCGATACCGCCGCGCCCTCTGCGACAGTTGCGGAACAGTCCGAAAATACTTGTGCTTCGGACAGCGTGAAGGTGCGCAAAAATCGGATCTCGCCTGCAAGAATCGCCTGCGGTGCGGTGTGCGGCTTGCTTGCCGTGGCTTTGTTTGTGACAATTTGCGCTAAAATAGATATGTTTTCGGCGTTTCCCTTGCTCGCGTCAATCACTCCGACTCTCAAAAGTCTGATAAAATACGCCGCGCTGACTGCGCTGCTGTTTGCTACCGCACTGTCGTTCAATCCGAAAAGAAAAGGCGAAAGTGAAGTCGGACGCCGGTTCGGCAACGCTTCGCGAAAACGGGTTCGATTGCCGCGCCGAACCGTTTTTGCATGCGCAGGGGCGTTGCTGCTCATTCCCGCAACGGTTTTGGCAGGTGTCTTTTTGCTTGAAAACAGGAATACCGGGATTGTTTCCGCTGCCGTGCTGACCGAGTGCCTGCTGCCGTTTTTTATCGTGTTTGAGGGCAAAAAGCCAAAAGCTGCTGAACTTGCCGTGCTTGCCACGCTGTGCGCCGCCGGCGTTGCGGGACGCGCCGCATTTTTCATGCTGCCGCAATTCAAACCCGTCATGGCTCTTGCAATAATCGCCGGCGTGTCGCTCGGCGCGGAGTCGGGTTTTCTCGTAGGCGCGGTTACGATGCTCGTTTCAAATATCATGTTTTCTCAGGGACCGTGGACGCCATGGCAAATGTTTTCAATGGGTATCATAGGTTTTCTCGCCGGACTGCTTGCCGACAGCGGTTTTCTTCCGCTGCGCCGCACTCCGCTTGCCTTTTTCGGTGGCGCATGCGCCGTTGTCATTTACGGCGGCATTATGAACCCCGCATCGGTGCTGATGTACTCTCCGCAGGCTCTGAACCTCAAAACGCTGCTTGCGTCCTATGTGTCGGGTGTCGCGCTCGATGTCGTTCACGGACTCGCCACTGCATTTTTCCTGTTCGTCGCCGCCGAACCGCTTATGAAAATGCTGAGCAGAATCAAGAGCAAATATTTGTGATGGAATTACGCAGAGAAAATGTATTTGCCGCTTTAATTTCAGACGGACAGAGAATTGTTGTTGAAAAAATTTGTTCGTTTTTTTCGTTTTGTTTATTTTAATATAAGTTTTCCGTGGTACAATTATAAGCTGACGGAGGTCGGACTCATGCCGCCCGCCAGCTTACCCGCACCGTAATTTTCCGAAAAAGTTTTGCGGCTGCATAACATAAAATACCGCGTATGCGGTGAATATTTCAAAAAAGAAAGGAGAGAGCGATATGAAAGGCGATATTTTTGCAAAACAGCGCACGGTTGTGTTTGAAAAAGTCAGGGAATCCGCTCTGTCGGTTCTGCCGATTGTGGCTGTAGTCGTCATTTTATGTCTCACCGTGTCGCCGGTCGGCACGGATCTTTTGCTGTGCTTTCTCGTCGGCGCGCTTATGCTTGTTGTCGGTATGGGGTTTTTCTCACTCGGAGCCGATACAGCCATGAGCCGCATCGGCAACCGTATAGGCACATCGCTCACAAAAACAAAAAACCTTCCGCTTATTCTTGCGGTCAGCTTTGCGCTGGGTGTTGCCGTCACCGTGGCGGAACCCGACCTGCAGGTGCTTGCGGACACCGTGCCGCACATCAACAACACCGTGCTGCTTGTCACCGTCGGCGTAGGCGTCGGTTTTTTCCTTGCGCTGTGCATGCTGCGAATAATCACCGGTATAAAATTGCGGTGGATATTGATAGTGTGCTATGTTTTGCTGTTTATTTTGGCTTTCTTCGCGGATAGTGATTTTGTTGGCATTGCGTTTGACTCCGGCGGTGTTACGACAGGACCGATGACCGTCCCGTTTATCCTCGCGCTCGGCATGGGCGTTGCGAAGATACGAAGCGACAAAAACGCGGAAGCGGATTCATTCGGACTCGTTGCTCTTTCATCGATAGGTCCTATCCTTGCGGTGTTGATACTCGGCTTTTTCTATCCCGGTCAGGACGGCGTCGCGGATATGAGCACCGCGTCGTTTGATTCCACCGCCGATATAGGCCGTGCGTACCTCTCGTCGATTCCGTCGTACATGAAAGAAACCGCCGCCGCGCTGCTGCCGGTAATTGTAATTTTTCTGATTTTTCAGATAACCATGCTTAAAATGAACAGGCGCAGCTTTGCCAAGATACTTATCGGCGTTGTGTACACATATGTCGGGCTTGTTCTGTTTTTGACGGGTGTAAACGTCGGCTTCTCGCCGCTCGGGAACGTGCTCGGACAGGAGCTTGCCGCAGGTTGGACGAAGTGGCTGCTTGTTCCTCTCGCGATGCTTATCGGCTGGTTTATCATATCGGCGGAACCTGCCGTCGCCGTTTTGGAGAAACAGATAGAGGACGTCAGTGCAGGCGCGATTCCCGGAAAAGCGATAAGACTCGGTCTTTCCGTCGCCGTGTCGCTTGCCATGGGATTTTCGATGCTGCGCGTGCTTACCGGAATCCCCCTCATGTGGTTTTTGATACCCGGTTACGCTATTGCGCTGTCGCTGTCGTTTTTCGTGCCGGACATCTATACCGCCATTGCGTTTGACTCCGGCGGAGTCGCTTCGGGTCCCATGACTGCCGCTTTTACACTGCAGTTCGTTATGGGGGCAAGTTACGCGCTCGGCGGAAATATCCTCAGCGACGCATTTGGAGTTGTTGCACTTGTTGCAATGATGCCGCTTATTTCCGTTCAGGTGGTCGGTTTTGTGTTCGAACGCAAAAACAAGTCCGAAAAAATCGCCGTCGAAGCCTACGGAGATTACGATATTGTCGAACTTTGGGAGGAGAGCGCATGAATTTTGTAATTTCAATAGTCAATCCGATTGCCCGTGCGGCAATGTGCGAAATTTATAACACGCTGGGTCTTCCGTTTGCGGTCGATATCCCCGGCGCGGGCACGGCTGCCGCGAGCATGCTGGAGCTGCTCGGCATTGAGTCGGTTGACAAACACGTCTTTGTGACGATTGCGGACAGAGAAACCACAAAAGAACTTGTTTCGCTGCATCGCAAGCGGCTGTTTACAGGCGTGCCCGGTCACGGTATCGTGATAAGCGTCCCCGTAAAAAGTGTAGGAGGAGGAAAAACCTTGGCATATCTGAATCAGAATAAAATCCCCGAAAAACGCACTCCCGAAATTTCATCGGCGTATGAGCTTATTATCGCCGTCGGCAACGAGGGATGCACGGACACCGTCATGAATGCCGCGCGTGCCGCAGGCGCGACCGGCGGAACGGTGATTCACGGTAAAGGAACAGGCGCAAAAACAGACAAGAAGTTCTATAATGTTTCAATTGCAAAAGAAAAAGAAGTTATTTTCATTGTCGCGCAGTCCGAACGCAAAGCAGACATAATGAAAAGCATTCTCGAAAAAGCGGGTCCGGAAACTCCCTCGGGAGCAATCCTGTTTTCCCTTCCCGTGAACGAAACAGCAGGGTTTGGCATGTTCGAGTAATATCAAGCCGACGGACGGCAAGGGTTAGATTTTGTCAATTTAACCGGCTTTACGTCGGATTTTACAGTGTCCCTCACCGTAATGATGGCGGGGGACTTTTCTTTGTTTGCGTCGGACGGCGGGATTTGCGCCGTGTCGGGTAAAATTTTTGTTTGATGCAACAGCTTGCATTTCCAAAGCGTCTAATATATGTAAGGACACCGAAGGAGTTAACCGAAATGGATGAAAACAGTACAGAGAAGCTGATAAAACGTGCAAAAAACGGCGATGCGCACGCTTTCGGTCTTGTGTACGGCGAGTTGTCGCAGGACGCATACCGATTTGCTCTGTTTTATATGAAAACACCGCATGATGCGGAGGACGCGGTTCAGGACGCCTGTCTTAAGGCGTGGCAAAAATTGCCGTATCTGAAGAAAAACGACGCCTTCCGTTCGTGGTTTTTCAAGATTCTTGCCAACACTTGCAAAAGCTCATTGCATTCTCTCAAGGCGATCGTTTCTGAGGATAAAATTCCCGATATGCCCGCCGAAAACGAGAACACGGAGCTTCAAACCGAAATGAGGGAGCTGCTTGACGGTCTTCCGCCCGATGACAGACGGATTGTGATGCTGTCGGTCGTGGCGGGCTTTTCGAGCCGCGAAATAGCCGAAATGCTCGGCTTCAATGCGAACACCGTCAGGTCGCGCCTGTCGCGTGCGCTGCATTCCCTCAAAGCTCAATTGTCTACGGAGGTGCAAACAAATGAAACATCAATATGAAAAACACAACGCGGATATAGCCGATATCCGCGCCGCGATGCCCGATGTCAGCGTGCCGCAGTCGCTGTCGCCCGAAGCCGTTGAGGATCTCGTTGCCGGTGTTCCGCAGAAAAAATCAAAGCGAAAAACGGTGAAAAAAGCGATTGCCTGTGCGCTTGCCGCATGCCTTGCCGTGTGCGGACTGTTCGCGCTTGACGCGGCGGTGTACGCGCCCTCAATCAAACCCGATGCAGACGGCGCACCCGCGTATGCGCAAAATTATTCAAAACTTCTGTCCGTAATAAAGGACTACAGACGGTCGGAGAAGTTCAAAACCGCCTTGCTGAATACACGCACCGTGTTTTACGGGGGAATAGCAGAAAAATCGGCGGATATGGCGGTTGATGAAATAGCTGACGCCATGATAGACGGGACGGGCGCAACCGCTTCCGACGCTGCGTCGAAAACGTATTCCGATGCCTATTCGCAGACGAATACGCGCGTCGAGGGTATCGGCGAAGCGGATATTGTGAAGACGGACGGAAAAAATCTTTACGTTGCCCGCGGTGATAAGGTTTTTATTATAAAGATACTCGACGACGGCAAACTTGAAAAGATTGCGGAGATTTCCCCTCTTGACGGCATTGCGGATGAGGAGGAAACAGAGCTCGATTCCGACAACGGCGAAAGTGAAGATATCGCGTATATATCACGCGGTTGTTATATCGGCTCCTCTTACAAAATCGTAAGCGGAATATACGTTTCCGATACCGCTCTCTGCATCGAAGCGTCCTGCTTCAGAAACGGCAAGATACAAACGGGTATTGTCATTTACGATATATCCGATGCGTCCGCGCCCGCGCTGAAAAAAGTTTTCCTGCAGGACGGCAGCAGCGTGTCCTCACGCGCTGTGGGCGATTCGTTCATACTTGTCACATGGTCTGAAATAGGCTATGAAACGGAGATAGACGAAAAAATAATTCCCGAAGTCGCATACGGCGAAACGGACGGCGTGACCGTTGAAAAAATAGCGGCTGACAGCATAGCCGTTGCTGATGCCGATTCCCCGGACGGATTTCTTATTGTGAGCAAAATCGACACAAAGACGCTTGAAAGCAAGCCGGCGACGACTGTGCTGCTCGGCGGCGGTACGGATATCTACTGCAACGATTCGACTCTCTATGTCTGTTCGGTTCGTTGGGATGGAAAATACGAAAAAAATATTTCAAAACTGATGTCTTTTGACATTACGGGTGATGCTCCGCAATTCAAGGCGAGCGGCGAGTTTGCCGGCAGCGTCCTTGATACGTTTTCGATAGATGAATACAATGGCTATGTCCGCGTTGCTGCGCAACTTAACGAATGTTCATGCGTTTACGTGCTTGACAGTGAAATGAAAGTCGTCGGCACAGTCGGCGATATCGCGCCGGGTGAGAGCATCAGAGCGGTGAGATTTTCGGGGGAAACGGGTTACGTAGTCACATTTTATCAGACAGATCCGCTGTTTGTTCTCGACCTCACCGACCCGACTGCGCCAGCCGTTGTCGGCGAACTTAAAATACCCGGATTTTCGTCCTATCTTCACCCCGTCGGTGAAAATCTGCTTCTCGGTGTGGGTACGGGCGGCACGGATGAGGGCACGGACGGCAGCGCGAAACTCTCTCTGTTTGATGTATCAGACCCCAAAGCGCCGAAAGAGATTGACACATATATACTCAAAGATGCAGACTTTAGCACGGAGTACAAAGCGTTCGTGACCGATTCGACCGATAATACTTTCCTTGTTCCGTATGACAGCTGGAGCTACAAAACCGTAGATGACGGCTATGTCCACGAAACGGTGAGCAGCCAGACGGCAGGCATTCTCCGCGTAGCTGTCGAGGACGGAAAAATTGTCAAAAAGAACGACTACACGCAAACGGTCAAATCCGACGGAAACACGTCGTATTGCTATCAATTCTCACGTGCGGCATTTGTCGGAAACACGGTGTACGGAATTGATTGTTGGAGTCCTGTAAGCAGGGTTGTTTCGTTTGACAAAGACACGGGCGAGAAGCTCTCCGAGATTGTGTACTGCGGCATTGACTGAAATTCATGAAATCACAAATGTTTTGTTTGATATTGCACTGATGAAACCGTTTTGCACAAAAACCGATTGTTTTATGCCGGGAATATTGTTGATGTTCCTATTGCATTTTGTTTCGGCGTGTGATACAATGAGTATACAAAATCGGTATGGATTTTTCTGAGATTTACGCTCATTTTTCGCCATACATCCGTCATTTTGGCGGGTGTACGGCGTTTTTTAATAGGAGGCTTTACCATGTCAAACGAAGTATTGAACACAATCAGGACACGCCGGAGCGTTCGCGCTTACAAGTCCGACCCCGTCCCGCAGGAGCTGCTCCGAACGGTGTGCGAAGCCGGAACTTACGCGCCGACGGGCGGCGGACGGCAGTCGCCCGTGATTATTGCCGTCACTTCCGAAAAATACCGCTGCGAGATTGCCCGCCTGAACGCAAATGTCATGGGCAGGGACGCCGACCCGTACTACGGTGCGCCGACGGTCATACTTGTTTTGGCGAACGGCGAAGCAAGCACTTTCGTCGAGGACGGCAGCTGTGTGCTCGAAAACATGATGCTTGCCGCCGCGTCGCTCGGTCTTGGCTCGGTTTGGGTTCACAGGGAACGTGAAATATTCGACAGTGCGGACGGCAAAGCTCTTCTGCGCGAATGGGGGCTGCCTGAAACGCTTCGCGGAGTGGGCAGCATTGCGCTCGGTTATCCTGCCGCCGCACCCGCAGATGCAGCCGCACGCAAGGAAAATTATATTGTTAACGTGTGAGCCGTCGGCGGAAAGAGTGTAAATATGACCCGAAAAATCAAAATATCAAGCGAAATTGCTTATGTTGCCGCGACAGTCTTGCTGGCTCTTGCCGTTGCGATTCTCTCTGCGGCGGATTTCGGAATCTCGATGATAGTCGCACCCGCTTATCTGCTGAGCTTGAAAACGGGATTTTTGACATTCGGTCAGGCTGAATACGTTATTCAGGCGGTTCTGTTTGCTGTTCTCTGTATTGTTCTGAAAAGAATTAAAGTGTCGTATTTGTTTTCTTTCGGAACGTGTATTTTTTATGGATTTGTCCTTGATTTGTGGCGAAAAATTCCCGTCTTCGACCCGTCAGTAACCGAACCCGGCAGCATGGCACTGCCGATTCGCATTGTGATGTTTGTTGTCGGAATGCTGCTCACTTCCTTTTCCGTCGCACTGTTTTTTAAGACGTACCTTTTTCCGCAGGTTTACGACTTTTTTGTCAAAGCCGTTTCCTTCACATACAAAATCAAGCTGTCCGCAGTAAAAACATCCGTGGATCTCTTTTGCCTTGCTGCAAGCGTCGTTATGACGTTCGCATTTTTCGGCGAAATTCACGGTATCGGTTTGGGGACGCTTGTAATGGCGTTTCTCAACGGAACTGTGATAGGACTTTTCTCGAAACTGTTTGATTGTATATTTGATTTTCAGCCGACGTTTTCCCGTTTCGCTGCGTTCTTTGAGCTGCAGCCGCACCGAGAGAAGTCAAAACCGGCGCAAGTCTGATACAAGAAAATTGCTCCGCGCTGAAGCTGTTCGTTTATACAAAGTTACACGCAAATAAAGACTGTATTTCACAAGACGGATGTTTTTAGGTCAAAAAGTGAAATACAGCCTTTTTTTGTTTTTTTAGCTATAAATTATTTCTTTCTGTTTGTGGAATAATTCAGCAGCATTGTTACAGCGATGATTACCGCCATAACGGCGAGGATGCCGAACATGCCCTCGCCCATGTATTTGAGATTGTCAACAAAAGCCGACGGGTTGAAGTTCATGTTTCGCCCTCCTTAATTGAAAAACTTGAGTATGAGTCCGCCTGCGATAACGGACGCTATCTGACCCGAAACGTTTACGCCGATGGATTGCATCAGCAGGAAGTTCTGCGGATCCTCCTTGAGTCCCATTTTGTGTACTATTCGTCCCGACATCGGGAAAGCGGATATTCCCGCTGCGCCTATCATCGGGTTAATTTTTGTTTTGAGAAACAGATTAAGGAATTTCGCAAACAGTACGCCGCCGGCGGTGTCCATGACAAAAGCGATAAGTCCGAGTCCGAGAATGAGGAGTGTTTCTTTGCTCAAAAACTGCTCCCACTGCATCTGTGACGCAATGGTTATGCCGAGGAATATTGTTATAAGGTTTGCGAGTACCTTTTGAGCCGTTTCCGAGAGCGAATTGAGCACACCGCATTCGCGAATGAGGTTACCGAACATCAAAAATCCGACGAGTGACACCGAACCGGGCGCGACAAGTCCCGCAATGACGGTGATTATTATAGGGAACAGTATTCTGGTAAGACGCGAAACGTCCTTCTGTTTGTACGGCATTCTGATAAGCCGTTCTTTTTTCGTGGTGAGCAGCTTTATCACGGGCGGCTGAATTATCGGAACAAGCGACATGTACGAATATGCCGCGACCATGATTGCGCCGATGTATTTCGAATTGAGCTTTTGTGCGACTACAATTGCAGTGGGACCGTCAGCCGCGCCGATTATCGCAATGGATGCGGCATCATTGATGTCAAAGAACATCGATGCAAGGCAAAGTGTGAAAAATATACCAAACTGCGCCGCCGCGCCGAAAATCATCAGCTTCGGATTCGAGAGCAACGGACCGAAGTCTATCATCGCGCCGATTCCGATAAACAGGATAAGCGGGAAAAGCTCGTTCGCTATACCTGCGTCGTACAGTACGCTCAGTGCGCCTCGTTCTGTCACTCCGTCAACTATCTGTGTGATTGCGCCAGACATCGGCAGGTTGACGAGTATCGCGCCGAAGCCTATCGGAAGCAGGAGCGACGGCTCCATCTCTTTTTTGATGGCAAGGAAAATAAGCAAGCCGCCTATCGCCCACATTATGAGCATTTGCCACTGGAAATTTTCGATTACGTTTTGAAACAGTGTGTCCATTTTGTCCTCTCTTTCATTTTCAAAATCAAAGACAAGTATACCATAAAAAAGACATGCCCGTAAAGGCTTTTTTATATATTTTTTATGGATTTGCAAAAAAGTATAAATCATTCTTATATTATCATCTGTGCGAAACGGAGAGAAAAAACTTGCGGTGATCGCGGACAAAAAAACGCGCCCGTCGGCGGACAGGCGCAAGGTTGATTTTTACTGCGAATTACGGCTGTAATTGACGTGTTATTGTTCGGAAGAACCGGAAACACCGCGCTGTGCCGCTTTTAATTTCTCTTTCAGACGCTCGTTTTCGCGTTTAAGGCGGTCGCGCTCGGTCATTGCGCTCTCGGCGTCGGCAAGATATGCGCCGATTTCGTCCTTGAGCTTTGCCGCTTGAGCGGACTGTTCTTTCGCTTCGTCGGCATAGCCGAGGGCGGCAAGAAGAAGCCCCTGCGTGAGAGATATCTTACCGGAACTCATTATTTCGTCGAGCGACGCGTTGAGGTCGTTCGCAAGAGCAATAATGACCTCCGCCGGTCTGTCCGAGATTATGGTGTAGGTTTGTTTCCTTACCGTGATGTTAACCTTACTTTTGTCCATTTTTTCTTCGTTCCTTCTTTAAGCTGACGGGCGGCTTGGGTTCAATTCCCGTCAGCATACCGTTTGCTTTTATTTGCCTGAATCGTGATTACTTGTTTCTGAACTGCTGTTTCATTCGCTGTTCCTTTGAGAGTATCTTTTTGCGCAGACGCAGCGACTGCGGAGTGACTTCGAGCAGCTCGTCGTCGGAAAGAAATTCCATGCACTGCTCAAGGCTCAAAACGGAGTGCGGGACAAGGCGCAGCGCGTCGTCCGAACCGGCGGCGCGGGTGTTTGTCATCTGCTTTTTCTTGCAGACGTTGCACACGATGTCTTCCGCTTTTGAGCATTCGCCGACAATCATTCCCTCATATACCGGTACGCCGGGACCGATGAACAGCCTGCCGCGCTCCTGCGTGTTGAAGAGTCCGTATCCGGTGCTTTCGCCCGTTTCATGCGCGACTATCGAACCGTGTTCGCGCACCTGCATGTCGCCTTTGTACGGTTCGTACCCCGCGAAAAGGTTGTTCATTATTCCGTAACCGTTTGTGTCCGTGAGAAACTCCGAACGGTAGCCGATAAGACCTCTTGCCGGGATTCTGAATTCGAGATGCGTCGTACCGCCGTCACGCGTGCCCATGTTTTCAAGTTCGCCTTTTCGTGCGCCGATTTTCTCCATGACCGCGCCGACGTAATCGGTGGGCACTTCAATTATAAGCAGCTCCATGGGTTCGTTGAGTACGCCGTCTACCGTCTTGTAGATAACTTTTGCGCTCGATACCTGAAATTCGTATCCCTGGCGGCGCATTGTTTCTATAAGTATTGACAGGTGCAGCTCACCTCTGCCCGAAACTTTGAACGCGTCGGTTGTTTCCGTTTCCTCGACTTTCATGCTGACGTTCGTTTCGACTTCTTTGAAAAGGCGTTCGCGCAGCTTGCGGGATGTGACGAATTTGCCTTCCCTGCCCGCAAAAGGCGAGTCGTTGACAAGAAATGTCATTGAAAGTGTCGGTTCGTCTATTTTTACGAATGGGAGCGGCTCGATGTGCTCGGGATCGCATATCGTTTCGCCGATGTTGAGTCCTTCGATGCCCGAAACTGCAACGATATCGCCTACCATTGCGTGAGTTGTTTCGGTTCTGCCGAGTCCCGTGAACTGGTAAAGGCGTGATACCTTTGTTTTTTGTCTTTCGCCGTCCTGTTTGCAGAGGATGACCTGCTGACCGTCGTGAATCTCGCCGCGTTCGATGCGTCCGACGCCTATTCTGCCGACGTAATCGTCATAGTCAAGGCTCGAAAACAGCAGCTGCAGCGGTCCGTCGGCATCGCCTTCGGGGGCGGGGATATATTCAAGGATAGCGTCAAGCAGCGGACGCATGTCGCCGCTCCTTGCGTCCTTGTCGAGAGAAGCGTAGCCGTCGCGTGCGGATGCGAATACGACGGGGAATTCTATCTGGTCTTCGTCCGCGCCCAGCTCAATGAACAAATCGAGCACTTCGTCGATAACTTCGTCGGGACGTGCTCCGGGACGGTCTATTTTGTTTATAACGACAAGCGGCCGTTTCTTAAGCGCAAGTGCTTTTGAGAGAACGAAACGCGTCTGCGGCATGCATCCTTCGAACGCGTCGACGAGCAGCAAAACGCCGTCAACCATTGTCATTATGCGCTCTACCTCGCCGCCGAAATCGGCATGGCCGGGAGTGTCCACGATGTTTATCTTAACGCCCTTGTAATTTACCGACGTGTTTTTTGATAGAATGGTTATTCCGCGCTCCCTCTCGAGGTCGTTTGAGTCCATTACTCTGTCTGCTACCACTTCGTTTTCTCTGAACGTTCCGCTCTGCTTCAGGAGCTTGTCAACGAGTGTTGTCTTTCCGTGGTCGACGTGCGCTATTATGGCAATATTTCTTATGTCTTCACGAGTGCTCAAAATTTCACCTTCAATATTATTTATACATCTCCCTATAGTAGCAAAAAAAGAAGTAAAAATCAATAGGAATAATTTGCATTTTTCGTTGTTTTTTGCATACGGTTTATGGTACAATATAAGTGTGCGTCCTTTCGGACGAAAAATCATGCACAACACCTGACCGCCAAATGATTATGCACAATACCTGACCGCTACATACCGAAAAAAGGTGGTAGCGGCAGTGAGGCGTCGTGAGCGCATTTATAAGCGAACAGCCGAACCGAGCGTGACTTTTTTCGGAGCGGAGAAGCAACGGAGTGAGCATTAGCGGCGAGGAACGCAGCCGCAAGCGAAACGAAGTTTGCGCCGACGCGGGACGTAGCACGGCGGTCTTTGCGACGAGTTCGCGACGAGTACAGGGGTGAAAATTTGTCAGAGAGATTCAACAGGGATCGCGCCATCCCCAAACTTTTAAAAGCAATGGGAATAATGAGTTTCATCGGTGCCGCAGTGCTTGCGGTGCTGTTTAACGTCATGCGCGTTGCCAGTGTTCAGACGAAATACGAAGAATATCTCGTTTTTCTTCACGACTTTGAATCGTCGGTTGCCGCGCTTGAAAACAAGTGGCTTATAATGATAGTGATTTTCCTGTTGTACATACTGCGCAGTCTTTCCGCAGTTATTCCGTACGCTGTTATATACATAACGAGTGCGATGGTTTTTCCGCCGCTGCAGTCTTTTGCGATAAATCTTATCGGAATGGCGTTTACCGCGGCGTTCAGGTATTACACGGGAATACAGATGGGTGAGGGGTATCTCAACAAAATACTGAAAAAGAATCCTATTATAAGCCGCATTTTTGAGGTGGACGGGCGCGGAAATCCTATAGTTTTGTTTACTCTGCGTATTGTTCCCCTGTTCCCGTATAACTCTGTGAGCCAGCTGTACGGCACATTTGAATATCCGTTTTTGAAATATATGGTTATATCCGTCGCGTCGCTGTTCCCGAGGCTCGTTTCGTATTCGTTTATCGGTAACAACGTTTACGACCCGCTCTCGACGGCGTTTTATCTGCCGCTGATAATTTTGCTTATTATTACGGGCATGTCCTTCTTCTTTTTACGAACCGTCATGCTTGTAACATATAAATATACACATAAACCCGGAAAGGAAAAACAAACCGATGAGTAATATTGCAGAAACAAAAAAGTCCATAACGGACGGAGCTTTTGACTCCGCTCTTTCGCGTGTTTACGACGAAAAAGAAGTTAACATGCAGCGTGGCAGATATGCGGAACTTTGCACGCTGTTTGAAGAAAAATTCGGCAGTGCCGATGACGTTCGCTTTTTCTCCGCGCCCGGCAGAACAGAAGTTTGCGGAAATCACACGGATCACAACCACGGATGCGTTCTTGCGGCTGCCATAAATCTTGACGCAATCGCATGCGCGGTAAAAACCGACGACAATTACATAAGAGTCATCTCAAAGGGTCATATCGGTGATATTGTCGATATCGGCGTGCTCACTCCGCAGAACGAGGAAAAAGAAAAATCCGTTTCGCTCGTCAGAGGCATCGCCGCACGCTTTGTGCAGCTCGGATACAAAATAGGCGGTCTTGACGCCGTAACCATGAACAACGTCCTTAAAGGCTCGGGCATGTCCTCGTCCGCTTCGTTCGAGGTGCTTGTCGGTACGGTGCTCAACTACCTTTACAATGACGGCAAAATATCGGCGGTTGAGATAGCTCAGATAGCGCAGTATGCCGAAAATGAGTTCTTCGGCAAACCGTGCGGACTTATGGATCAGATGGCGTGCTCCGTGGGCAGCTTCGTCGAAATTGATTTTGCCGACCCGGCAAAACCCGTTATCACGCCCGTTGAATTTGATTTTGCGTCGTGCGGTCATTCTCTCTGCATCGTTGATACACGTGCCGACCACGCCGACCTCACCGATGAATACGCCGCAATACGCAGCGAAATGGAATCTGTCGCAGGTTTCTTCGGCAAAAAGTGTCTGCGCGATACGAATGAGCAGGACGTGCTCGACAACATCGGTGCGCTTCGTGAAAAACTCGGCGAACGTCCCGTTTTGCGTGCTCTTCATTTTTATGAAGATAACAGACGCGTGGAAAAAGAAACGTCCGCACTCAAAAAGGGTGATTTTGAAACATTCAAATCTCTCGTTATAGATTCCGGCAACTCGTCTTATATGTACAATCAGAACGTGTTCTCGGTCAAGTCTTCCGCGCAGCCGGTGTCGCTTGCCCTTGCGGTGAGCCATCGTCTTCTTGAAGGCAAAGGCGCGTGGCGCGTCCACGGAGGCGGCTTTGCTGGTACTATTCAGGCGTTCGTTCCCGACGAGCTGCTCGAAAAATACAAAACCACAATGGAGGGGATTTTCGGTACAGGCGCGTGCTACGTGCTGTCAATCCGTCCCTTCGGCGGTACCGAAGTCCGATAAGGAACAATGAACAAGCATCATAAAGCATTAGAATTAAACAAAATATTGGAATTGTTGTCCGAACTTACCTCGTGCGCCGACAGCCGCGAAAACGCACTGGCG
The DNA here is from genome assembly GCA_963657065.1 of bacterium. Taxonomy (GTDB): domain Bacteria; phylum Bacillota; class Clostridia; order Oscillospirales; family Acutalibacteraceae; genus RUG806. The sequence goes on along the minus strand of CAVKLD010000019.1, from coordinate 9,080 downwards.
ATTACTCCCGTCACGGAATTGTACGACGCGCAGACGCTCATAAATCAAACGGACGCGGCGTACGTGCTGCTGGCAAAATTCGGCAGCCCGTCGTTTGGGTCGCTGAAAAACGTCAATTCGCCGCTTGCCCGCGCATCGGCGGGCGGTTCGCTTACGATGCGTGAGCTGCTCGATATAGGCGAAGTTCTGCGCGTTATCCGTTCGCTTTCGGAGTGGCGCTTTTCGCAGCCGGGCGCACAGAGCGTGCTCGATGTCTATTTTGCGTCGCTCATGCCGAATAAATCTCTTGAAAACAGAATTTTCAATTCGATAATGAGCGAGGAGGAAATGGCAGACAGCGCGTCGCCTGAGCTTGCGTCGATAAGGCGGAAGATAAAAAACCGCGCACAGGCTATTCGAGAAAAGCTGGAGAGCATGGTGCGCTCGTCGCACTATCAGAAGTTTTTGCAGGATGCCATCATAACGCAGCGAAACGGCAGGTTTGTCGTTCCCGTAAAAAACGAGTATCGCGGCGAAGTCGCCGGACTTGTGCATGATACGTCGGGTTCGGGCGCAACGGTTTTCGTTGAACCGCTTGCGGTGGTCGAAGCCAACAACGATATCCGCGTTTTGCAGGGCAAGGAAAAAGAGGAGATCGAGCGCATTCTTACGGAACTTTCCGCAGAAGTGGGAGAGTATGCCGAAACAGTAAAAAACAACTACGAATGCCTCGTTGAGCTTGACCTGATTTTTGCGAAGGCGCAGCTTGCATATAAGATGAAAGCGAGCGTGCCGATACTCAATACGCAGGGCGTGACAGTGTTAAACCGTGCGCGTCATCCTCTGCTCGACCCGAAAAGAGTTGTGCCGACCGACATTTCGCTCGGCGTGGATTTCGATACGCTCGTCATAACGGGACCCAATACGGGCGGCAAGACGGTTTCGATAAAAACGCTCGGCCTTATTTCGCTCATGGCTGCATGCGGACTTTTGATTCCCGCCGCAGATGAGAGCCGCGTTTGCATTTATAAAAATATATTTGCCGATATAGGCGACGAACAGAGCATAGAACAGTCATTGTCCACTTTTTCGTCGCACATGGTAAATATAATTGATATTTTGTCGAAATGCGGTGACCGTTCGCTCGTTCTCATAGACGAACTCGGCGCCGGCACCGACCCCGTCGAGGGAGCCGCGCTGGCGACCGCGATACTCGAACGACTGTTCGTGAGCGGCGCGAAGACCGCCGCAACCACGCATTATGCAGAATTGAAAAGCTATGCGCTGCAAACTCCGCGTGTCGAAAACGCGTGCTGTGAGTTTGACGTAAAAACTCTGCGGCCGACATACAGACTGCTTATCGGAGTGCCGGGACGCTCGAATGCGTTCGCAATAAGCGCAAGACTCGGCATGGACAACGAGCTTATCGAACGTGCAAAAGAGCTTGTTTCCGCCGAAAGCACGCGGTTTGAGGACGTCGTGGACAAGCTCGAAGGCACGCGCCTTTCAATGGAGGCGGAGCAGCGCGGACTTGAAAAAGATCGTCGGGAACTTGCCGAAAAACTCGAGCTTGCTGACAAAAAGCTGAAAGACGCCGATTCCGTTATGGCGCGTGAACTTGACAAGGCGCGCGGCGAAGCTATGCGGCTGACTGAGAATGCGAAGCGTCAGGCAGGTGCGCTCATGCTCGAGGTTGAGAAGCTGCGCAAGGAAATGCGCGACGCTAAAGACCCGAACGAAATGGCTCGAAAAGCGAAGAGCGCAATGAAAAAAGAGCTCGGAGAGCTTGACAGAGCGATAAATCCCGTCACTTCATCCGTTTACGACGACGAGGATTACACGCTGCCGCGTCCGCTTAAGGTCGGCGATACGGTTTTTATTACCGAGATAGGAAAAGAGGGCACAGTCGACGCTCTTCCCGATAAAAAAGGAAATGTCAGCGTCAGCGCAGGTATTATGCGCATGCGCGTGGATATCAAAAAACTGCGCCTTGTCGAAAAAAAGAAGACTCAAAAACCCGCCGCGACACTTTCCCGTGCAAAAGGCGACGTTGAGAGTTCTTTTACGGCATCCGCCGAAAACCGCTGCGACCTGCGCGGCATGACGGTTGACGAAGCGTTGTTTACGCTCGACGCCTTTATAGACAAAATGCTGCTGCGCAACATAAGCGAGTTTACCGTCATTCACGGCAAGGGCACCGGCGCACTGCGCAGTGCGGTTCAGAAACATCTCAAAAGTTGTAAATTTGTAAAAACATTCCGCCTTGGTGCTTACGGCGAGGGCGAAAACGGCGTGACAATCGTTACACTGAAATAATCCTGACGAGATGTCCGCCGGCTAAAACAATACAAAACACAATAAAACTAACAGACCCGACCTCACGAAAAAATCGAGAGAACGGGTCTGTTTTTAACATATTCCTTTCAACTAAGAAGTTATCTGTTGAATGCTTTGAACAGAGTTGCGAACATTTCAAAGAATCTCTTTATTGCAAGCCAAATGTGCTTGAAGAAGTCTACTTTCGAGCTGCTGTCGCCTTTTGTCTGGAGAGAGAGCCAGCTGATTACGCCTTCGGCGGGGTCATCGAACGTTATCGTGTTTCCGTTGGCATCTTTTGTTGTCGTGTTGACGTAGGGCGTTGTGCCGTCCGCCATGTGCATGTCATATGTAACGGCCTCCCAGAGGTAGTGCTGCGCGTCGTCCGATACCACGAGTTTGCCGTCGACCCACTCCTGTCTGCGGGTGTAGTCAGCGAATACTACATCACTGAATGTTGTTATTCTGACGCCGTCCTTGCGGTTTGACGTTTCTTTGAAATAGTTGAACGTTGTCATTGCATCTTCACTGCCGCCGAGCGGATAGGGATCGTTGTCGCTTGTCATCATCCAAACGGAAACGTTTGCCAGCTTTCTCATCTGTACTGTTGTGGGCTGCATGACGGACGCAAGCGGCAGACCTGCGGCAAAGAAGCTCGGATACTGCGCAAGCATGTCCCAAACCATTGTGCCGCCGGTGGAATATCCGGCAATATAGATGCGGTTCGTGTCGATGCTGTCTGCATTCTTAGTTATGAATTCGTCAATTACGCTTTTGAGTTTTGAACAGTCCGCGCTGTCCCAGTTGTTGTTCGAGTTGTTTGCGCGGGGCGCGAGAAGGAAACAGCCGCCCGCGTTTGCGAAACGGGACTGATATTCGTCGCTTGCCCAGTTTGAAAACTCATACCAGTTGAGCTGAGCGCGTTTTTCCTGACCGGAACGCATTCCGTGAAGCCAGACAAGGAGAGGATACTTGACCGTATCGTCTTCGCCCTTGACGGGCGAAAAGTAAACGTAGTCGATGCCTTTGGTCGAATCGCCGTCGAGCATCTGAGCGTTGAGCGCGTCGTTGCCCGAAGACAGAGGTATTGCGAACGCCGAAACAGCCATCGGCAGAACCATTAAAACAGCGAGGACGACAGATAAAATCTTTTTCATTATAGTCTACTCCCTTTCAGGTGAACGTTTATTCTTCAATATATTAGCACACTTCCGGCGAAAAATCTACAGTTTTTTTCCTTTTTTTTGTGAACAAATTATAATGCTTTTGCCCGAATCACGTACTTTTTTTCAAAAAGGGATTGAAAAACGAAAACATTCACTGTATAATCAGCATGTAGATTTATTTTTTTTGCAAGAGGAAATCACCGTGACGAGAGCAAAGATAACAAAACCTGTCGATAAGTCGATCGCAACGCACGGCTTTGCGCGTTTTATGTTCTATTTCGTGCAGCTTACGTGGGGTTTGCCGGTTAATATTGTCGGCGGTGCGGTTTTTCTCTTCCTCAAGCTGTTTAAGCATTATCGGAGTGAGATGTTTTGCAATGCGTTTATCACCTACATTCCGTGGAATCGCGGCGGCTTGTCGCTCGGACTGTTCATTTTTATGGCGGACGGGCGCGAGGAAAAGTGGACCCGCAATACGAGAATACACGAGTACGGTCACACCGTGCAGTGTATGCTTCTCGGCGTTTTCTACTTCTTTGCGGTAGGGATTCCCTCTGCCGTGTGGTGTAATTTTTTTGAAAAGTACCGCAGAGATAACAATGTTTCCTACTACAAGCTCTACTGTGAGAGTTGGGCGAATAAGTGGGGGACGAAGTGGAGCGGGCTTAAGCAGTACGGCATAAAATAAATTACGCAGACCAGATTTTTCAGTCAGGAGAAAAAAGCAATGAAAAAGTTTTTAAGTGTTGTTCTCGCAGTCGTCATGGCGCTTACCTGCGCGGTTACAGCTTTCGCCGCAGATACTGCCGACTCCGTCATTAAGTTTAATTCCGACGGTAAATTTAAAATTATGATGATAAACGACACACAGGATGTCGGTAAGGGTAATAAAGAGCAGACGGTTAAGTTTATCGAAAAGGCTCTTGATACCGAAAAACCCGACCTTGTCGTCTTTGTCGGCGACCAGCTTGCTGACATTTACCCGGCAGCGTCAAAGGAAGATTATAAGAAGGCAATCGACAATGTTGTAAAGCCTCTTGCCGACAGAAATATTCCGTTCCTTGTCACTCTCGGCAATCATGACCACGACCGTGCGAATCTCATGAGCGAAGACGAAATGTTTGATTATTATGCATCTTATCCGAACTGCATTTCGGTCAAGGGCAGCACCGATCCGTTCACAAACAACACGCTTGTCTACGGTTCGGACGGCAAGGCGGTTGCCTTCAACATTTATATGATGGATACCAATAACACGGACGGCGCGGCAAGCTATACCGGTATTTACCAGAATCAGCTTGAATGGTACAATGCAAAGAGTGCCGAGCTCAAGGCGGCGAACGGCGGGGAAGTCGTTCCCTCTCTTCTGTTCCAGCACGTTCCCGTAAAAGAAATATACGGACTTTTCAAAGAGTGCGACTGGGATACCGACGGCGCAATCTATTCGCGCAGAGATCACAAGTGGTACGTTCTTAATGAAGAACTTGCAACGGGCGACCTCGGCGAGGCTCCCTGTTCCGAGGACTTCAGCATTACCACAGGCGAATATCAGGCTTGGATCGCAAACGGCGATATCATGGGCGCGTTCTTCGCACATGACCACAACAATAACTTTGTCGGCACTACGGTGGACGGCATCACGATGGGTTATAACGGCGGTGTCGGTTTCCGTGCCTACGGCGCGGAGTGCGGCAGAACCATCAGAGTTTTCAATCTCGACGAGAATGATGTGACAAATTACGAAACTCATCTCATTTACTACAATGAGCTTATGGGCGAAGTCGGTTCAAATTGGTTCTTCGATACGTTCTCTCCCTCCATACTCAACAAAATGATGAAAATAGTGTACGCTTTGTTCGGTTGGGCAATCAAGATTTTCAACGGCAGCGTTGCTCGCTGAGCGGCGCGAGTCCAATAACGAATAGGGAATTGCGGCGGTAAAACGGTTCGGCGCAATTTTCCGTTGCGCAGGATTTTTTATCGGGTGCGGTCGGCATGACCGCACCTGTTTTTTTTCGTCGGACGCCGGTACGGCGTTTTTTTGATGTAAACTCGAAATCATTTGAAAACGTTTGAAAACACAGTTGACATTTCGAACGAAAACGGTTAGAATATGATATGTGGAAGAGTCTGCTGTTGTGACTGCAGTCTACTACAAAAAAAGCAGAAAGGTTTAGTGCAAATGAAGAAAAAAACAAAAAGTATGACACAACGTATTTTATCCGTCATCCTCGGCATTGTGATGCTTATCGGCATATGCCCGACTGGAATCTCGCTGCCCGAAGCGAAAGCTGCGGGCGTCGCAGGCTATAACGCCATCGCCGCGGTTGAATGGGCAAAAGCGCATCTCTATGACACATGGTCGTGCCTTTACGGGCGCGGTTACTGGGAACCCGGTACGGGCGACTGTGCGAATTTTGTGTCGCAGTGTGTGTACATGGGCGGCGTTGATCAAACGGATGGTTGGAACTACTCCGGTTACGATTCGCATTATTCCGCAAAAAGCAAAGGTTCATGGATTAGAGCAACGGAACTTCATGACTACATGGTATCGATAGGCGGCGAGAATATCAAAAATCCGTCGGTTTCGCAGATGGAACCGGGCGATTTGATATTCTACAAGAGCAATCCCAACTCGAGCGGATTTGCTCACTCCGCAATTATCATTGATGTAAGCGGCGGCACAGCCACCGTTGCGGCGCACACTACAAAATATAATTGCTACACAAGCACCAACTGGCATCTTGGTTTTTCGGATAACAGTACGTATCTTGTCAAGATGCACGGCGGTACATGTGTAGACCGTAAGGTGCGCAGTATTGATGTGTACACCGCGACAGGTTCAACGGTGCTTTATTCGGGTGCGTCGACATACTCGACCAGATATTTCGAATACTATGCGGGTGAATATGTCCACGTTTCCGAAGTGAAAACCGTCAACGGCGTTGAGTGGGGTTATACCAACGGATACGGAACATATACGGGGTTCCGTGAAGGCTGGGTGAAAATGTCAACGTTGAACTACGTCGGGCATCAGGAAACGGGCCCGGTGTCGCACATTATGGGCAACTGGTACACAAAAACGAGGGCGACATGCTCGACTGAGGGCGTTGAGGAGCGCGTCTGCTCACGCTGCGGTTACACCGAACAGAGAAAAACCGGTATCGGCGGCGATCATCTCAATGTCGTTCCCGCAACCTGCCTGTCCCCGTCATACTGCACCGCGTGCGGCGCGATACTGAGCGATCCTCTCGGTCATGCAATGAGCGGCTGGCATACGGATGTCGCTGCGACATGCCTTGAGGGCGGCAGTGAGAAAAATGTGTGCTTACGCTGCGGGTATACCGAAACGCGTGATACCGACCCGCTTGGTCACAGCTTCACGGGTTCGGGTACGCTTTCCGGCTGCGTTACCACCGGCACGTCGTTTAACAAGTGCGATCGCTGCGGATATTCTGAGATAGTCAGTTCCGATTGGTCGGCGTATTCCGAGATTGATACAAGCGATGCAAAGTACAGTGAATTTTTGAGCAGCTCCGAGCTTTCGCGCAGCCGCTTGGAGTACAGATACCGCGACAAGGAATTCACCTCGAGCACTTCAAGCTCAATTTCGAGTTGGACGCAGTATGATAATTCTGTTTCCTACGGTTCGTGGGGGTCGACGAAGGGACCCTTCACATCGCAGCCGTCATCAAGCGACACGCGTAAAGTCTGGTCGCAGAATGACCTCATCGGTTATGAAAAGATACACTATTACCATTATTCCCGCTATGCATCTCCCTCCGGAAATACGGGTAACGATGTTTACAGTCCGTCAAGTAAAGCCGATGAAAACTACGTCAACTACGAATACTTTAATATAACATACAAATTGATTCACGAATCCGATACCACCGGTTCGTCAAACAACAAAGGTTGGAAGCAATTTCATTCCGGCTCGGATTATAATGATTCTTCAAGCGACTGGTTTAAGACTTTTTGGCTTGAATACGAATACGATGTTGACGATACGAGCAAACCCATTTACGGCACACGTTGGTATTATAAAGATCGTTCAAAAACCGTGACTTACTATTTCTGGCGTTGGAAAAGCTGGAACAGCTGGTCAACGTCATCCGTTTCGGCGACATCAAACCGCGAAATTCAGACGCGCACGACGTATTCGTTCAAGCAAGCCGCGCTCGGACATAATTGGGGAGATCCCACTGTCGTTGCGCCTACATGCCATGAGGACGGTTACACGCGCCGCGTATGTTTGCGCTGCGGTGCCGTTATGGATACCGACGCAGTTAAGGCACTCGGCGACAAATTCGGCGACTGGTATCTCATCAGCGGCGAGAACGAAACACCGAAAGTGTACCGCCGTGACTGCGTAAGGGGATGCGGATGCAATTGCGGCTGCTATGAAACGAAAATAGAAAATTGCACTTATGTTCCTACCGAAACGGTTGCCCCCACATGCACCGAACAGGGTTACACCGTTTACACGTGCAGCACTCATGAAAACGAAACGCGCAAGGATGATTACACCGATGCGCTCGGTCATGAACCCGACAACAACTGGTATGCCGTTAAAGCTGTCACTTGCACGGAAGACGGTCTTGAACAGTGCAAGTGCGTCCGCCACGATAACGGCGCGACATGCGATAAGACGTTCGACAGAACAGTTTCCAAAAAGCAGCACAACATGACGAAGACTGAAGCCGTCGCAGCTACGTGCCTCAACGATGGCAATGCGGAGTATTATTATTGCTCGAATTGTGATAAATTCTTCTCAGATGAAGCCGCTTCAACGGAGATAAAAGAGGATTCATGGATAATTCCCGCCACCGGACACCGCCGCACCGATGACAGCGGCAACGAGAAGTGGATAACCGAAGTACCCGCCGCCTGCGGCGTAACGGGACGCGAAGCACTCTATTGTCAGAACGAATGGTGTGACATTACTTCCGACTGCGAAAACTGCGGCGTTGCACATCACTACCTTATCGAGGAACGCGAAATCGCGGAGATTACTCCGGACTACTACGTTTCTGAGCATAAGGATGCAAAATGTACCGAAATCGGCTATGATATATGGACATGCAGAAATTGCGAAAACACGGAAAACGCCCACGGCTGGACGGACATAATCAACTTTATTCCGCACGCATGGAGTGATCCTGTCGAGAAATTCGCGACATGCACCGATGGCGGCTCGGTTACTGTTACATGTACTTATTGCGGTTTGACCACAACCGAAGGAACAAGTAATGCCATGGGTCATGCGTTGAGTCCGCTTGATGAAGACTACGATGCAAGCAGCGATAAAATGGAACTTATTTCATCTGTTAAAAATGTCTGTGGTGACGGTACGATTGATACTTATCGCTGCACGCATATCGACAAAAATACAGACACACGCTGCGATTATACTATTGTTATAGGCAATAAAAATGACCATACTCTTGGCGATTATGTTGTTTCGCTCGAACCGACGTGCACCGAAACAGGTCTGCGCCATAAAGAATGCCGCAACTGCGAATATCGTACTTCTGATGAAGTTATCCCTGCCACTGGGCACGACTACCAGGAGGGCGAAACTGCGGACGCAACCTGCACCGAACCGGGCAAAGTCAC